>JAEZDP010000408.1 GCA_023418055.1 Acidobacteriota bacterium | reverse complement strand
TCGTCTATGGGTCGTCCGGCGTCCTGGCCCGCCAGATCGTCGACGGCGCCCCGTTCGACCTGTTCCTGTCGGCCGACGAGTCCTACGTGGACATGGTCGTCCGCGCCGGACGCGCACGCGACCGCGGCGCGCCCTATGTCATCGGCCACCTGGTGCTGTTTGCGCCCCACGGGTCGCCGCTCTCGGTCGATCCCGACTTCGTCGGCCTCCGTGCGTTGCTGCAGACGGGACGTCCCTTCCGGTTCGCCATCGCCAATCCGGCCCATGCCCCCTATGGGCGCGCCGCCGAAGCCGCACTGCGCACCCACGACGTGTGGACGCGCATCCAGCCGGCGCTTGTCCTCGGTGAGAACGTGTCGCAGGCGGCGCAGTTTGCCTCGAGCGGCAATGCCGCCGGCGGGCTCATCGCACGCTCGCTCGTCACCGGCACGCCGCTGGCAACGCTGGGCACGTTCGCCCTGGTCCCCGCCTCCGCCCATCCACCCCTGCGCCAGCGCATGGTGCTGCTGACCAACGCCGGCGCCGACGCGACACGCTTCTACGGGTACATGCAGGAACGGGCCGCGCACGACGTGCTCGAGCAGCACGGGTTCTCGCTGCCTGCCGCCCCCTGATCATGGACGTCACCGCGCTGCGCCTGTCGGTCACCCTCGGCCTCGCGACGCTCGTCGTCCTGCTGCCGCTGGCCGCGTGGCTGGCCAGACACCTCGCGTTCTCCACCTTCCGCGGCAAGGCTGCGGTCGAGGCGCTCGTGGCGCTGCCGCTCGTGTTGCCGCCCACCGTCATCGGCTTCTACCTGCTCGTGGCCTTCGGCGGACGCTCGCCCCTTGGACAGGCCTTCCAGCGCATCACCGGTGAAACGCTCGCCTTCAGCTTCGAGGGCCTGCTCTGCGCCTCGGTGTTCGTCAACCTCCCCTTTGCCGTGCAACCCATGCAGCGGGCGTTCGAGGCCATTCCCGGCAACGTGCGTGACGCGGCGGCCTGTTGCGGGCTGTCGCCCTGGCGCCTGGTGCGCGACATCGACCTGCCGCTCGCCTGGCCCGGCATCGTCTCCGCCGCGGTCCTCACCTTCGCGCACACGCTCGGCGAGTTCGGCGTGGTGCTGATGGTCGGCGGCAACATCCCCGGAGAAACGCGGACGCTCAGCGTCGCCATCTACGACCACATGCAAGCCTTCGACGATCGCGGCGCGGGGCTGATGGCCGCCACCCTGCTCGGGCTCGCCTTCGTCACGCTCGCCATCACCACCAGCCTCGGGCGACGGGGCCGCCTCGCGTCCCGTGGGTGACACGACCGATCTCGTCGTCGACCTCCGCCAGACGGATGGCATCCCCCTCGACATGCGATGGAGATGCCGGGCCGGAGAGGTCGTGGCCCTTTACGGGCCGGCGGGATCCGGCAAGACGACCACACTGCGCGCCATCGCCGGGCTGTACCGGCCCGCCTACGCGCAGGTGCGCTGCGCCGGCGAGACCTGGAGCGACACGACGGCCGGCATCCACGTGCCCACGTCCCGGCGTCGGGTGGGCATGCTGTTTCAGGATTACGCGCTCTTCCCCCACATGACGGCGCGCGCAAACGTGGCCGCCGCACTTGCCGACCAGCCCGCCGCCACGCGGGGCGCACACGCCGACCGCTGGCTGGCCGCGGTGCGGGTGCAGGGGCTCGAAGGGAGACGACCGGCCGAACTCTCGGGCGGCCAACAGCAACGCGTGGCCCTGGCCCGCGCCCTGGCGCGCGACCCGCACGTGCTGCTGCTCGACGAGCCGTTTGCCGCCACGGACCGCGCGACCCGCGCCGCCCTGCACGACGAACTCGACGCCCTGCGGCAACAGACGCGGGTGCCGGTCGTGCTCGTCACCCATAGCCTGGCCGACGTCAGGCGCCTGGCCACGCACGTCGTGGCGATTGCCCAGGGGCAGGCGGTGGCGGCGGGCACCGTGGCTGACCTCAGCGCCAGGCTCGATGCGCCGTGGACGTCCGATGCGGTGGCGGCCGGCAGTGTCCTCGACGCCATCGTCCTGGACGAAGACGAGGCCCACGCGTTGGCCACCCTCGGCTTCGAGGGCGGACGACTGATCGCGCCCGCGCCGTCGCTGCCGCCTGGTACGTCGGTCAGGGTCCACGTGCCCGCCCGCGACGTGGTGCTGGCCACGTCGGAGCCGTCGGGCCTCAGCCTGCACAACGTCATTCCGGGCGAAGTCGAGAACATCGCCACGCTCGATACGGCACGGGTGATGGTGCAGGTACGAGCTGGCAGCGTCGTGCTGCTGTCGGAGGTGACACGCGACGCGGTGAGCCGCCTGGCGTTGTCGCGGGGGACACGCGTCTTCGCGCTGGTCAAGTCCGTGTCGCTCGACGTGCAACCCGCGCCGCGCCATTGACGGCGTCTCTCGGGGGCCAGAGCGTGCAACACGCGTGAATTCGAGACCTGACCCCGCGTACGATGAGGCCGCATGACGCTGCGCACCCTCATCATGGGACGCTCACCGACGTGGACGCTGGCACGGGCCGCCGTCCTGGCGCTGCTGCTCCTCGGCGCCTCGCGGGTCGTCCTCAGCCCCGTGCGCGCGGTCGGCATCAGCATGAGGCCCACCTACGACGAGGGACAGCTCCTGCTGCTCAACCGCCTGGCCTATCGCGTCGCGAGGCCGCGCCGCGGCGACGTCGTGGCCATCGCGCTGGCCGGCGGACACGCCGTGCTCGTCAAGCGCATCGTCGGACTGCCGGGCGAACGCGTCCGCCTGACCGACGGCGCACTCGTCGTCGACGATGTGGTGCTGCCCGAACCGTACGTGCACTACAACGCCGGCTGGACGGTCGAGGAATTGCGCCTCGGCCCCGATGAGTACTACGTCGTGGGCGACAACCGATCGATGCCGCCAGACCTGCACGACTTCGGCAGCGCGTCGACCGACCGCATCCTGGGACGGATGGTGTGGTGACGCGCTACGTCGGCTTCGTCCTGGTCGGCGTCGCGGCACTCGCCCTCTGGTGGGCGTGGCCCGATGAAGCCCGCCGGGTGCAGCGTCACCTCGAGCGCCTCGCGGAAGCCGCGTCGCCACCCGGCGCAGAGTCGGAGTTCGACCGCCTGGCGCGCATGGCCACGCTCGCCTCAGGACTCACGCCGGACGTCACCCTCCATGCCGACGAAGTGACGCTAGCGGGACGCGACCGCCTGCTCGCCGCCGCCGCCAGCCTGGCGCGCTCGCGCCCGGGCCTCACCATCACACTGGACGACCTGCACATCGTCGTCGCGGACGATGGCTCGCGAGCCGATGTCCAGGGGGTGGCGCGCTCCGACGATGACGCCAGAGAGGTGCGGGCGTCGCTCGTGAAGCGCGACGGACAGTGGCTGCTCGGCACCGTGGACGTCGTGCCGGTGCTCGGGCGTCCCGGCACGACGAGCGCGCACTGACGTCGGCCTCCTTGAACCCTCGCAGAGCGACGCCGAAGCACTAGGGCGTGCGACGGTCGAGCATGACGCGCGGCGCCGGCATGGCCTCGACCGTGTAGTCCGACGGCACCTGGAACAGCGAGGGGTCGGGCTCGCCGCGCACGATGTTGGTGAGCCGGCAGGTGTGCTCGCCCCGTCCCCGGGAGGGGCCCGGCAAGCGGTAGACGACAGGGCCGTATACTGTGGCGGTTGTGGCGAGCGCGGGCGCCTCTGCCGCGCGCCTTCACACACCGAGGATCCCTACGTTCATGTCTACCGACAGTCCCAAGAAGATCGTCCTGGCCTACTCCGGCGGCCTCGATACCTCCGTCATCCTGCCGTGGCTGAAGCAGCGCTACCCGGGCGTCAAGCTGTATGCCTTCGCCGCGGAACTCGGGCAGGGGGACGAACTGGCGGACATCGAGGACAAGGCGCGCAAGAGCGGAGCCGATGGCGTGCTGGTGAAGGACCTGCGCAAGGAGTTCGCGGCGGAGTACTGCCTGCCGATGCTGCGCGCCCATGCCACCTACGAGCAGGACTACCTGCTCGGCACGAGCATCGCGCGTCCCCTCATCGCCCGCCACCAGGTGCTCTACGCGCAGAAGATCGGTGCCGATGCTGTGGGCCACGGCGCCACGGGCAAGGGCAACGACCAGGTGCGCTTCGAGCTGACCTACCAGGCGCTCGACCCCACGCTGACCATCGTCTCGCCGTGGAAGGATCCCCAGTTCCTCGCCGACGGCCTGACCGACCGCGAGACGGCCATCGACTACGCGCGGGCCCACGGCATTCCGATTGCCCAGACCAAGAAGAAGATCTACTCGCAGGACCGGAACCTCTGGCACATCAGCCACGAGGGCGCGGAAATCGAGGACCCGGCCGCCGAGCCGCTCGAGCGCGTGTACACGATCACGGTGCCGCCGTCGAAGGCGCCCAACCGTGCCGAATACGTCGAGATTGCGTTCGAGGCGGGCGTGCCCGTGTCGGTCGGCGGCAAGTCGTTCCGCAACAAGCCGCACGACCTCATCGCGCTGCTGAACACGATTGGCGGGCGCCACGCCGTCGGACAGGTGACGCTCGTCGAGAACCGCCTGGTCGGCATGAAGAGCCGCGGCGTCTACGAGACGTCGGGCGGCTCGATCCTGTACGAAGCGCACAAGGC
>JAEZDP010000330.1 GCA_023418055.1 Acidobacteriota bacterium | reverse complement strand
CCACACCGACGCCCCGCAGGTCTGACCCCTCACGATCACCCCGCAGGTCTGACCCCCTCGCACTGCGCGCCACCGGGTTGACCTCGGCCCGGTACGACACGTTGTCGGTGAGGTCGCCATACGCGCTGAGGACCAGCCGCGACGGCAGAATCTGCCGCTCGCGCCCGAGCGACCCGTCCATCGCCCAATCCTTGTAGGACACGAACGCGAAGTCGAGCCCCACGAAGATCTTGCGGTTGCCCCACGTGAGATACGGCGGCTCGTCCGGCTCGTCCGGCTCGGGCCGCGGTTCGCCGGCCGCGAGCGCCCCCTTGCCCTCCTCGCCGGCATCTGCCAGTGTGTCGCCCACCAGGGAGACGAGAGCCGGGCCCGGCCCCTGGGCGCGCAGGGCCGCATCGCCCAGCGCCCACATCAACACGACACACCACACGCAGCGGACCAACGGCCGAACGAGATTCATTGCCACCCCTGCACTTCGATCAAACAGTCAGGTGAATGCGAGATGTACCAGCTGGTTGGCGCGGAGTATAACGCGAAGCTCGACAATAGCTACGGCATCTGTCGCCGCCTCGCCCGCGAGCACTACGAGAACTTCCCGGTAGCCTCGTGGCTCGTGCCCGCACCCCTGCGGAACCACGTGGCCGCCATCTACGCCTTCGCCCGCACGGCCGACGACTTCGCCGACGAGGGCACCGCCGCACCGGCGGACCGGCTGCGCCGACTCGCCACCTGGCGCGACCACTTGTACGGCCGTACCCCAACCGCACCCGCTCGCGGCCTTCCGCGCGAGACAGCGGCCATCTTCACGGCCCTTCACCACACGCTCGAGCAACGTGCGCTCGACATCCGCCTGTGCGACGACCTGCTCAGCGCCTTCGAACAGGACGTCACCGTGCGCCGCTACGACACGTGGGACGACGTACTCGACTACTGCCGTCGCTCGGCCAACCCGGTCGGACGGCTCGTGCTGGCGCTTGCCGGAGTGGACGCGCCAGCCGCCGTCGCGCAGTCGGACGCCGTCTGCAGCGCCCTGCAGCTCACAAACTTCTGGCAGGATTTCGGCCGCGACCATCTCGCGGGACGTCTGTACGTGCCGCGCGAGGTCCTCGAGCGCCATGGCGCGCGCGATCAGGACATCTCGCAGGGCCCGCCGCCGCCGGCCTGGCAGCAGGTCTTTGCCGACCTCGTGGCGCGCACCGAGGGGCTCTTCGAGATCGGACGCCCGGTCTCCGAATGGGTGCGCGGCCGGCTCCGCTACGAGTTGCGGACGACGTGGCTTGGCGGCGCCCTCGTGCTCGAGCGCACGGCCGCCCTGCGCCGCCACTCGTTTCACGACAGGCCCCACCTCACACGGCGCGACGCGCTGACGATCGCGCGGCGCACCTTCTGGTGGCCCGCCGGCGGCAGGCGATAGAATCGCAGGCGCCACGCGATGCCCCGCGACACCAACTTCTACTACTCGTTCCTTGCGTTGCCGCGCGCGCGCCGGACGGCGATTCTTGCCGTGTGGGACTTCTGCCGCGCCGTGGACGACGAGGTGGACGAGGGGGAGGGACGGACGCCGGACGACCGCCGGCAAGGGCTGCAACGGTGGCGTGCCGAGGTGGCCGCCTGCTACGGCGAAGGCGAGCCCGTCACCCCCCAGGGACGGGCCCTTGCGCCCTGGGTCAAACGCTACGGCCTCCCGCGCCTGCCCTTCGAGCAACTCATCGACGGCTGCGCCATGGACATCGGTGCCCCGCGGTTTGCCACCTTCTGTGACCTTCGCGTCTACTGCTACAGGGTGGCCTCGACCGTCGGCCTCATCTGCATCGAGATCTTCGGATACGAGAACCCCGCGACGCGACGCTATGCCGAGCAACTCGGCCTGGCCCTCCAGCTCACCAACATCCTGCGCGACATCAAGGCCGACCTTGCGCGCGACCGCCTGTACGTGCCGCTCGACGAGCTGGCAGCTCACGGCGTCACGGAAGACGATCTCCGCGCAGGCCGTCTCACGCCTCAGGTGACCGCGCTGCTCGAGCGTCAGGCCACGCGCGCCCGCGACGAGTTCCTGCGCGCCGAGGCCGCCCTGCCTCCCGAAGATGCCCGCTCGCTCGTGGCCGCCCGCATCATGGGCGCCATCTACCGAAACCTGCTCGACCGCATCGTCGCGCGCGAGTACGACGTCTTCGGCCCGCGCGTTCGTGTGCCGAGGCTGCGCAAGATCTGGGTGGCGATGAGTGTCTGGCTGCGGACGATGGCGCGGCCCCACGCGGCTCGCGCGCTGCGTGCCGCCAAATGACCCAGCAGCCGGACGTCATCGTCATCGGGGCGGGATGTGCCGGGATGGCCGCGGCCACCGCACTTGCCGACAGGGGCGCCCGCGTTGTGGTGCTCGAGGCACGTGGGCAGCTGGGCGGGCGGTCAACCTCGTTCCTGCACCGCGAGACGGGCGAACGCGTGGACAACGGCCAGCACGTGCTGCTCGGCTGCTATCACGAGACGCGTGCATTCCTCCGGCGTGTGGGGGCAGAGAGCCTGGTGGATTTCCAGCCGCGGCTGTCGTTGACCAGCGTCGACCGCAAGGGCCACGTTTCGTCCCTGACATGTCCGTCCTGGCGGCCTCCGTTCCACCTCGCGGCCGGACTGCTGCGGTGGAAGGCGCTGTCATGGCGCGACTGCTGGTCGGCCACCGATATGGCTCCGGCGCTGGCCGCGGCACGCCGCGCCGTGCTCGATCCGACGGTTCCGTTGCCGTGCCACGCGGGCGAGACCGTGCACGGATGGCTGTCGCGCCATCGTCAAAGCCCGCGACTCATCGAGATGTTGTGGGAGCCGTTGGCGCTTGCCGCGCTCAACCAGCCCATCGGACAGGCCCTGGCGACGCCGTTCGTCCGGATTCTGGGGCAGATCTTCACCGAAGACCCCACCGATGCCGCCGTCGGCGTGCCGACGCGCCCGCTCGACGAGGTTTTCGGAACGCCCGCGCGGGCATATCTCGAGGCACGAGGCGGGCAGGTGCGTACCGACGCGCTGGCGCGTGTGGTCGTGGCGGGTGACCGCGTGGGCTACATCGACAGCCGCGGCACCTCGCTGCGGGCCGGAGCCGTCGTAATCGCGGTGCCCTGGTTCGGCATTGCGGCCGTCCTGCGAGGCTCGGAGGGAGGAGCCCTGGCTGGTCTCGTCGACGCCGAGGCGCGCCGCCGATCATCCTCCATCGTCTCGGTCAACCTCTGGATGGAACGTGCCGCGCTCCCGGCGCCGTATGTCGGCCTGCCCGGACGCACCTTTCACTGGATCTTCGACAAACGTGGCGTGTTCGACGAGGCGGCCACGCACCTCACCCTGGTGGCCAGCGGCGCCGACCACGTGTTGCGGCAGACCAACGAGGAACTCGGCGCGCTGGCGCTCGAGGAGGCCACCGACGCCTTTCCCGAGCTCGCACGGGCACGGGTGCAGCACGTGCGCGTGGTGCGCGAGCCGAACGCGACCTTCTCGCTGGCCGCCGGCGAGCCGGCCCGGCCTGGGCCCGTGACGGCTGTACGCGACCTCTTCCTCGCTGGCGACTGGACCGACACCGGGCTGCCTGCCACGATCGAGGGGGCCGTGCTGTCCGGGCACCGTGCCGCCAACGCCATCCGGTGACCCGAGCCGGCGCGGTACAATCGCACTCATGACCGCTCACTCCGAGATCCGTTCGCTGCTTGGCGAAGAGGCCGACGCGCTGCTGTCGTATCAAGCCCGGGGCTTCAACAAGGCCGACCTGTACCTGCCCGGCCCCGACTACATCGACCGCGTGTTCACCCACACCGACCGTACCCCCACGGTCCTGCGCAACTACCAGCACATCCTCGACTC
>JAEZDP010000317.1 GCA_023418055.1 Acidobacteriota bacterium | reverse complement strand
CCTACGCACTCGAGGGCCAGAACCTGGAAAGCCATGTGGGCCGGGTGGTCTCGATCACCGGCGCGGTCGCCGACGGTGACGATGTCGAGGTGGAGGAGAGCCGGGAGCAGACGGCGCCACCGACCACCGTGGACGGCGAGACGGTGACACCAACCGTCGAGGTCGAAGAGAAGGCGGTCATCGACGTCCGACGGATGCGCGTGGACAGCGTGCAGCCCACGGGTGAGGCGTGCACGGCTGCGCAGATGGCGCCGGCGACTCCCATCCCCTGAGCGTCAGGGCCGGCGCCCGGAGGCTTGGCTCAGGTGGCTGGCCCCGTCCGTCCTCGCGCTTTCACTGCGCGATCACATACACGTCCGCGCGCTCGCCCGTGCCAACCGTAAGCGCAGCCGAACGGGTGACGTGTGCGGTCACGCCTGCAGTGCGCGCCACATCGAGCAGGTACACGCCCAGCGCCTGCACGTGGTGCGCCTGCGCCCAGAAGTGCTCCATGTCTTCGAAGACCCGTTGCATCGCGCCGTGATCGGGCGCCGCACTCACGGTGTCGGCGTGGAGGCGACGCACGCCGTTGAGGAAGTCGTGACACTGCTGCAGGGTGCGCGCGTTCAGGTCGAGGAGTCCGCAGAACAGCCGCGCGTCGTGCGGCCGCGTTGGCGTGACTTCGTACAGCCGCTCCATGGCCGCGAGGTCTGGCACGCCGTGCTGCTGCAGGTGCTGCCTGGCCATTGGCGCGAAGTCGCGGCCGCGGCGGTGCACATGGGCGTCGTCTGACAAGTAGTGCGTCCAGAGCGGCCCGTAGAGCGTACGACGGATGGCCGGCGACCGCCGCCCGCCCATGTCCAGCCACGGCATCGCGGCTCCAAGCGCGGGGCCAAGGTCGCTGGGGTGCGCCATCGCCACGCGTGGGCGCATGAGCCCGAAGGCGCCGTGTGGAAACGTGAGCTGCGCGACGAACGTGCATCGCTGACGCAGGGCGGGGGCCAACTGCCTCTGCCAGCGCGACAGCTCATCGTCGGCAATCACGCCCCAGAGCGAAGCCACGTCCAGCCACGAGGCAAGCGTGGTCTCGTCGAGCTTCTTCGCGGGTTCGAACCAGTCGAGGGCCAGGCTCGAGTCGAACTCGGACACGAGCGGGACCGCGCCGCGCGAGAAGCCCCGCATGGACGTCGCGAAATCCACGCTCCAGCGATCGCGCGTGTCGCCCTCGTTGCGGTACCCGCGGCTGCCCAGGTACGAGCGCTGCACGGTGTGCTCGACACTGTGTCGATCCACGCGGGTCAGGCTCCTGGTGTCGGTCGACCCCAGCGAGAGCCACTTGCCGAGCGACAGCGCGAACCCCCAGCTGCGGTCGCTGCGTATGGTCTTCTGGTAGAGGAAGTGCTCGAGCTGCGCGCCCTGGTCCCTGTCCGAGGCATCGGCGCACAACGGCCCGGCGTGCCCCCGTACGAGGGACGCATGATGACGGCGCAGGGCGCCTTCCTCCACGAGACACTGCGCCACGGTGGTGTCCTGCCGCATGCGCCTGTACTCGTAACCAAACGCCAACGCGATTTTCGCCGTCGCCACCGCCCGGACCGCCTCTTCTGCCGCTGTCCTGATGGCACGGACCCTGTCGCCGAGGGCGTCCAGCGTTGTCGTCAGCGGGTCCAGGCCGAGCCGTTCGACGAGCAGGCCCGCCACTCGGCGCTCCACCGACGACAACCTGTCCAGCGACGCCTTGGCGATGACGGCCTCGACCTCCGCCAGTGGCTGCCCGAGCACGCCTTCGACGGCCGCGTCGAGCACGGCCGTCACGTGCCCCGGGTCGGCCAGTTGCACGCTGATGCCGGCCTCGAGGCCGAGCGCGCCTGACCGCGTTCGTGCCTTCCTGAGGCCAACACGCCAGCGCGTGGCATCGACCTTCGAGAACACGAGCAGGAAGTCGTCGGTGAGGCTCACCGTTGCCCGCACCGAGGCGCCCGCCGACACCTTGATCAGCACCGAGGCGGCCGGGCCGGCCAGCCGTGCGAGCGGGGCCACGGGTCCCATGAACACGTCCGCCCACGACACCTCGACATCGGCCGAGAGCCGCCCGACGACCTGCTGCGACACCGCCTCGCCAGGGGCCAGCGCGAGGACATCGGCCAGGCGCAGCGACGTGCGCAACGCCTGGATGTCGCCGAGCACCGCCTCGCGAAGCGTCGCGGCACAGGGGTGCAGATGATAGTCGGCCAGGAGGACATCCAGGCCGGCCTCCAGGTCGAAGCCCAGGCCCTGCAACGTCTCGCCGGACGTCCTCGCCCTGATACCCGCGGACGCGCGGTACTTCAGCAGCGCCTTCCCGCGCTTGAGCGCCAGTTGGGGTGGCAGCCCGGTCACCGGCGACGACGGTGGCGGAGTACCGAAGATGCCGTCGTCGTCGTTGTCGTCGATCGAGTTGAACACCCAAATGCCCAACGCTCCGTGGACGTTCACCGACAACATGTCGCCGGCAAACGTCTGTCCGCCCGCAAGCGTGACATCGGCCACGACTGGGCCGACCGACGGATCACAGACCTCCGCCGCGGACAGCAGCGCCTCGAGCTGGTCCGGGTTGCTCAGCGTCAGTGTGGTCGGCATGGCTCTCCTCGCGACATCGCGGGCCTCCGGGCTCTACAGCGTCACCTCGAGCGGGCCCACGTCCCACGGGCAGGCCCTCTATCGCGACGACGTCACGAGATGCCGGGACAGGCGCACCTGTTCGCCGCACGAGTACACGGACAACGGCGTCGTCGCTTCGGGCGCGTCGGCAC
>JAEZDP010000284.1 GCA_023418055.1 Acidobacteriota bacterium | reverse complement strand
GCCCCAGCTACACGACGGTGGCCAGCCGCGCCGGCACACGAAGCCCGTCCAGGCCGGGCACGACGGCAAGCAGCCAGGCGTATGGGCCGGCCACGGGCGACTGCCAGCCGAAGGCGACCGGGTATGGTCCGAGGGACAACACCAGCGCCGCGAGGGTGACGACCAGGTAGATCCAGGTCGCCTGACGCGGCGTCAGGTCACTCCCCTCGTGCGCGGCGTTCGGGTGAACCTCGCCCACGCTGCGGACGGCCCGTGCCACGGCCAGACACGCGAGCACGAGGACGGCCAGGCCAGGGAACAGCTCGAACTCCTGCCGCCCCACCGGCAGCACCCCGCCCCACAGCCAGAGGCGCTCCACGACGTGCGCGTACGCCTCGAGTGGTGGCGAATAGAGCGCGAGGTCACCCGCCGACCGCACGAGGCCCTGCTCGCGTCGCGCGCGCACGTAGGCGAGGGCGACAGGCGTCAGTGCCAGCAGGATGACCGAGGCGGCCAGCGCCAGGTCGCGTAGGTGCCGCGTCGCAGCGGCCCTGCGGTGCACCAGCTCCGAGGCGCCGACGATGGCGACGGGCAGCGCCGTGAAGTACAGGAAGTACCCATTCGAGAACGCCTGGAGCACGAACGCCACGACCAGCAGAACCAGCGCGGCGGGCCGTCCGGTCCTGAAGTAGCGGTGGAGGCCGAAGAGCGCCAGGGGCATCCACCCGGACATCAGCACCTGGAGGTGGTAGATCTGCGCCACGCGATACGGCGCCCACGCGAACACGACGCCTGCCACCACGGCGGCGGCGGTCTGTCCGGTGACCTCTCGCGCCAGCAGGAACATGCCGATGCCCGCAAGCGCCGTCGAGGCGATCATCGCGGCGTTGAAGGCCACCACGGGGTTGCCGCTCCACCACTGCAGCGGCGCCGTGAAGACGCTGATGCCGAGCAGATGCTCGGAGTAGGCGACGGTGTCGGGATAGGGATGGAAGAACAGGCCGGTCCAGAAGCCGCTGAGACCGTGAGGCAGGCGGTCGGCGCCCCAGGCCAACGTCCAGGTATTCAGTAGCGGATCGCCGAACGGTTGGGCGAGCGTGACGTCGGCCAGGCGTGTGGGCAGTGGCCACCACCAGGCAAGCGCGAGGACGGCGTAGGCCAGGGCCACCGCGGCGAGCACGAGCCGCATGCTGCCGCGCTGCACGTCAGTCGTCACGCGAGTCTGCCGCCGCATGACGTTCCACACGCCACTCGCCGACCAGCACGCCGAGCGACCGCGGGTCGCGTGGCGGCTGCCAGGTGGGCGACACCTCGAGGGTCAGGCGCCGCCATCGCCGGCTGCGTGCGCTCTGCGGTACCTCGTAGGTGAGTTCGACGCGCGGCCCGTGCGGCAACTCGCGCTGCTCTGCCAGCCGCCCGTCGAGGTACACCCGCAGCACCTGCGTGTTGGGCGTGGCGTTGATCACCGGCAGCACGACGCTGCGGACGTCCTGCGGCAGGAAGATCACGGCATATCCGGTGCTCCACCGGTAGATCTCGCCGCCTTCGCCGACCTGCGGGCCATGCAGTCCTCGCGGCGAGGGCAGGGCCGCCGCGTCGACCGCGCCGCGCGTGGCCACGCGAAGGGGCCAACTGCACACGACCAGCAGGGCCACGACGATCATCAGCGTGTGCCACCGGCGAGGCAGACGCGACGCGCCCACGGTCGCCAGGGCGGCGCACGTGGTCCCGATGACGACGTCCTCCGCCAGCACGATGCGATCGCCGGTCATCATGGTGAGGACGAGACCGCCGAGCCCGGCGACGAGGCCGAGCGCGGGCCACGTTCGCAGATCGCCAGCGGGCAGGTTGCCCGTGGCCCTTATGCCGTACACGACAATGGCCAGCATCAGCAGCCACGCCGTCAGCCCAAGCAGGCCCAGTTCGCTCGTCACCAGCAGGAAGGTGTTGTGGGCCGACAATCGCGCATCCGGCGGCAGCGACTCGATGGCCAGCGCCTCGCGGTACCGCTCGAACTCGTTGGCGCCCATGCCGAGGCCCATGCCGGTGACCGGCGCGTCGCGCACCATCGCCGCATTGGCACGCCAGACGGCCAGCCTCCCCTTCGCCACGGCATCCACGGGTTGTCGCAGGTTCAGCGTGTACAACCAGGTGTGCAGGTGCGAGGTCTGCTGCGCGTGCCCGACGTTCAGCGCCGTGCCGACCAGGGTCAGCAGCGCCACCGTGAGGACGATGCCCAGCACCGCGACGCGCGCCACGCGCCGGCTCTGCTCACGGACGACACGCCACGGGTCGTGTTGCTCGAGCTGCCGCGCGAACCCGAGCCACACCAACCCACACAGGGCGAGCCCCAGTGAGAGCAGGCCCGTGCGCCCGGCCGTCATGATCATCGCCACCGCAATGGCCATGAACCCGGCGCCCCAGGCCCACCGGAGCCCACCCGCGGATCCCAGGGCCAGGCCTGCCACGACAGGCCCCAGCAGCGCGTAGTACGCCGCCAGCGCATTCGGGTCTTCGAAGGTGGAGTTGATACGGACGATGCCGGGGTCGAACACCTGCCAGGCTTCCTGCAACCCAATGCCCGTGCGGGCCTGCACGAACCCGAAGAGGGCCGTCACGACCGCCGCCACCGCTCCCACTTCGAGCACGCGCCGCCGCGTCGCGCGCGTGGTCGTGGCATGCACCACGAGCGCACAGAGCAGCCCGTCGGCCAGCACCAGCAGCAGGGGCAGCGCACTCACCTCGGTGAGGGTGCGTGGCGCAAAGACGTACGACGGCACTTGCGAGACGATGTCGCGCCACACCTCGTCCACGGCCGACCCGCGCAGCCGGTCCGGCGTCAGTTCGACGGCCAGCGACACGACGGCCACGAGCATGAAGAGGCCCCAGCCGTAGACCATCAGCGGCGCGGCCGGGCTGGACGTGCGGCGCAGGGCGAAGCGCACCAGCACGGGGACGGCCTGGCTCAGCACGACCAGGTGCACGATCGCCACGGGCACGCCGTCCACGAGGCGCGGCAGGATGGGCAGGAGCGGGACGAGGCCGAGCAGCACGGCAGGAGCTGCCGCCGGCGCGACGCCGGCGAGCACGCACAATGCGGCCAGGCCGGCCGAGACCCACCATGGGGTGGTGGCGGCAGTGAGGCCGGCAGCCAGCGGCACCGCGGCATAGAACCCGCACAGGACAAGCAGGGGCAGCCGCCAGGCCCACGACAGGGCGGCCCGGCGGTCGGGCGACGGGTTCACGGTCGCGCGACCCCGAGGGCGGACGACGTGCCGCGTGCGGTGATCGCGAGACGGTGCGAGGTCATGTCGAACGATGGCAAGACGTGCAGCGGCCAGCCGGTCCGGGTGGACCGGTCCCTCCCCGGCCATTGTGGATCACCGGGGGCCAGCCTGCGGGTCCGGCGTCGCGGCAGGCACCCGGGCAGCGGTCGCGTTGGTGCCGACGGGGTCAGAAGTGGCGGGTGACGCGAACCGCGAGCGTCCGAGGCTGCACCAGGCGCGTCCCGACGAACACCGACTGGAAATTGTAGAGCGCCGTGCGGTTGGTGAGGTTGGTGAGCTGCAGCTGCGTGCTCCAGGTGCGCACGCCGCGGGCGCTGCGCACGTCGAGGCCGGTGGCGAGGTCGACGATCGTCCGGGGACGCACCCGCGGCACCGACGCGTCGAGGTCCACGTAGGGCAGCAGGTCGGCGAAGTCGGGATCGGCGGCCACCTCCAGCGGATCGGAAGGGTTGGCGACCAGGCCGCTGTCGTAGCGCACCGACGCGCCCAGCCACCACGGCCCCCTCGGGTCGTACGACATCGTCCCGTGGACCGCGAGCCGTTGATCGTGGTCGATGGGAAACGGTCCGGACGAGAGCAGGTCGACGGCCTCCTGGCCGAGGAACAGGCCGCCCGTGAACGGCGGAGTCGAGATGGCGCGGCCCGTCGTGGCGCTGAGGGTGCCGGTGACCCCTGCGTGTGACGGCAGCGAGAGCCGGGCTTCGGCGCCGGTCACGCGAATGCGGTGGAGCGTGGTGGGAAAGATGATGCCGGTGTCGAAGAAGTTGTTGTTGTCCTGCTGATCGCGCGAGTGCTTGCGGTAGACGGACGTGTCGAGCGTGCCCAGCCACCCCAGGGCCACCTGCAGGCCGGCTTCGAAGACGTCCTGCCGCTCGGGCCGAATGGGCGAATAGGCACCGCCGAGCGCCTCGCGCACGCTGTCCGGTGCCAGACGGCTCGCGGCCTCTGAACTCGACAGCAGCAGGTTCTCGTTGGGCGGGGTCTGGAAGTTCCGGTTGTACGAGGCCCTGAGGACGATCTCGT
>JAEZDP010000240.1 GCA_023418055.1 Acidobacteriota bacterium | reverse complement strand
GCGGTGGATGCTGCGTCGGGCGAGCCGCCCTCGGCGACCCACGCCTTCAGCCGCTGGCGCTGCAGCTTTCGCGTCCCGGCCGTCCGGGGCAGTTCCGTGCCCGGCCACACCGACGCACTGCGAATGCGCTGGTGATCGGCCAGCACCGCGTTGGCCCGCGTCACGACCGGGTCCACCGGCTGGCCGGCCTCGAGCAGCAGCACCGCGTGCACGCGTTCTTCGCCCTGCCACGTCCGCCCGACGACGCCCGCATCGCGGACGCCGGGCAGTTCCAGCAGCACCCGCTCCACGTCTTCGGGGAACACGTTGAGCCCCTCGGGGGTGACGATCATCTCCTTCTTCCGGCCCTTGATCGACAGTCGGCCCTGATCGTCGAGCTCGCCGATGTCACCCGTGTGGAGCCAGCCGTCTTCGAAGGCCCGACCGGCGTCCGCCCCGCCGCCCACATAGCCCTGCGTGACGTTGTCGCCGCGCACGAGCACCTCGCCATCCTCGGCGATCTTCACCTCCACGCCGTGAATGGGTTTCCCCACTGACCCGCGCCGGGCCGACAGCGGGTGATTCAGCGTGACGATGGGGGCCGTCTCGGTGAGGCCGTAGCCCTGGACCACCAGAAACCCCAGCCGTCCCCAGAACGCCTCGAGGTCCGGGTCGAGCGGCGCGGCGCCGACGACCGCGGCCCAGAACTTCCAGCCGAACGCGCGGTGCACGCGCCGGTAGCGCCACCAGCGGCGATACCACTTCGTGCCGTCGGGCGGAGCATGCAGGGCTTCTGGAAAGTGATGGCTGACGTATTCGCGCAGCACGTCCAGCATCTTCGGCACGCAGACGAGCACCGACACGCGCCGCCGGCTGATCTGCCGCACCACCTCGCCCGGCCCGTACCCGCTCATGAACACCACCGTGCCGCTGAGCATGGGCGGGATGAAGGTGGCCATCGCCTGCCCGAACATGTGGCTGAGCGGCAGCAGGTTCAGGAAGCGTATGGGGGCAAACGGCCGTGCATAGCGCAGGTACTCCTGCATCTCGCGCTCGATCGGCACGATGTTCGCGAGGACGTTCCGATGCGTGATGATGACGCCCTTGGGCTCCGCCGTGGCTCCAGAGGTGAAGATGATCTCGGCCGTGTCCTCCTTCGACACCGCGACATCGGGAAGGACGGGCACCGGCCCGGTGGGGAGGTCGCGCAGCACGCCGGAAAGGGGCCAGCAGCGCAGGCCCTCCGGCAGCGCAGCGGCATCGACATCGTCACCAACGAGCACCAGTGTGGCGCCGACGACCCCGCGCACCCGCTCCAGCAGCGACGAGGGCGACCGATAGTCGATCGGCACGACGACGATGCCGCGGAGCAGGCAGGCCCAGAAGGCCACGATCCACTCGGGACGGTTCTCGCCCCAGAGCAGGACGGCGTCCCCTTTGGCAAGCCCCGCCTCGTGCAGGCGGGCCGCCAGCAGTTTCGAGGCGCGGCCGACGTCGGCGTAGGAGTACCGCCACGTCCGGTAGCCGTCGTCGTGCACCAGGAACGTGGCCGAGCGGTCGGCGATGTCGTGGAAGAAGTCGAGCAGTGTGGCCCGGGTCACCTTGGATATGATACGTGCCCCATGGCTCTGCCCCCGGCCTTTGCCGCCAGTGCGTTGTACGACAGCCTGCTGCAGAGCGCGCTGAAGCGATTTCTCGCGCGGGCGACGCTGGAGGTGGAGTCGGCGATGTCGGAGTCGTCGGACGGGCGCCTCGCGATGGACCCCACCGACGACCCCTGCGAGATCGTCGTGCGGTGGTTCGGCACACGACACATCCTGCACGTGCCTCGCGACCAACCCTTCACCTCGCACGAACTGCGCGTGGCCCGCGCCATCGGCGAGGTGCTCGAGGCCCGCTACGCGGCGATCTTCGACTCGTCGATTCTTGCGGCCCGTGCGGACCTGTTCCAGGGCCTCATCGAAGATCGGTACGTGGCCGCCTTTCTCGAGGCGAGCTCGTATCAGGCCACCGTCGAGCGCAGTCGGGCCGACCGGCTCGCGACGTGCATCGAGGTGTTGCGTGTCGCGGCGCTCTCGAGCTACGAGAACCGGCCCATCTCCTCGGGCGTGCTCTGTCTGGGCGACACGTCCGGACATCCGCGGCACTCCACGGCGCGGCTCTACGGCCAGCCGCTGACGGCCGTCAAGAGCTTCTACCGGCTGTGCGACGGGTTGAGCACCGTCTTCCTGGTGAGCGAAGACGGCCTGCTGCTCGACATCGTGGACATCTCGCACCGTGCGCGCGACATCCACGCGTTTCCGGCGATCGGCTCGCCGTGTGCGACGCCATACCGTCAGCACGCCGCGGCGACGCTCGGCACGAAGGACACGGTCATCGTCCTGAGCCCCTCCCACGAGATCAAGGTGTTTGCCGAGGGCGCGCACGTGTTCACGTTCAGGAACGCCGCGTGGCACCTGCTGGACGTCGAGGCGAAGTACAGTCAGTGGCTGCAGATGGTGGGACATCGCACGCTGGCCGAGCGCCTCTTCCAGGCGGCACTCGACATGGCCGACGCCAGGCAGGGCGCGCTGTTCGTCGTGCTGCGCGACCCCGACACGTCGGCCGGACAGCTCGTGGCGCACGTCGATCGGCTCGACATCAGCGCGTCCACGCGCGCAGCCGAAGGGCAGGCGCACGCCAATCGCCGGCCGCTCCAGTACCTCATGCGCGGGCGGCAGCTGGACGAGATCGACGACAGCGTGCTGCGCGGCCTGGCCAGCCTCGACGGCGCGATGGTCGTGGACGACCGCGGGCGCCTCATTGCGGCGGGCGCCATCCTCATGCATCCGCAGGAAGACCTGGGCTACGCGTGGGTATCGGAAGGCGCCAGGACTACCGCGGCCGCCGCGGCGAGCCGCTATGGTCCCGTCCTGAAGGTGAGCACGGATGGGGTGCTCACCTGCTACGACACACGGAAACTGTGGGAGATCTGACGGCCGCCCGAGCGCGGGTGGGGTTCGGGCTAGAATGTCCCACCCGTGGCCGTCGCGCGTCCGCGTCGCGATCTGGCGGGATGGGCCGGGAGGACGTCTGACGTATGCGTGTGTTTGTGACTGGTGCCACCGGGTACATCGGCTCGGCGGTCGTCGATGCGTTGCAGCGCGCGTCGCATGACGTCGTGGGCCTCGTCCGGCATCAGGAGAAGGCTCGAAAGCTGAGTCAACGCGGAGTGCATGCGGCGATCGGCACCCTGGGCAACCCGTCCATGTGGCAGCAGGAGGCCGCCGGATGCGACGTGTTCGTGCACACGGCCTTCGAGGCGTCACCCAAGGGGCCCGACATCGACCGCATCGCCGTCGATGCGCTGCTCGACCTTGCCCGCCACGCCTCCGCCCGCGGTCCTGCCGCCCTCATCTACACGTCGGGCGTCTGGGTGCTGGGGTCGACCGACCAGCCCGCTGATGAACAGGCGCCCCGCCACCCGGCAGACCTCGTGGCCTGGCGTCCGGCCCTCGAGGACCGCGTGCTGGCGGCCTCGGCGTCGGGGCTGCGCACCGTCGTCGTGCGTCCGGGCATCGTCTACGGCGGGTCGCGTGGCTTCGTGAGCGACATGCTGCGTGACGCCGAGAACGGCCTGATGCGCATCATCGGCAGCGGAGAGAACCACTGGCCGCTCGTGTACGACCGCGACCTGGCCGAGTTGTACGCGCGCATCGTGTCGTCGGCCGACGCCAGCGGCATCTATCACGCCAACGACGAGGGCGACGAGTGCGTGCGCGACGTCGCCACGGCCATTGCGGAACACCGCCCGCATGCCCCGGACATCCGCTACGTGCCGATTGGCGAGGCCCGCGGCAAGCTGGGCCCGCTGGCCGATGCGCTCGTGCTCGATCAGCGCGTGCGCAGCCCCCGCGCCCGTGCCCTTGGATGGTCGCCGGCCCTCAAGTCGGTGTCGGGCAACGTCGCACGGCTCTTCGACGAGTTGCGTCGGGGACGTCGTGCCGAACAGGAACATCAGGAGCAGTGATTGCCATGTCCCCACGCGCCCTCACGACCGCCCTGCTCACCACGGCCGTCCTGCTGTCTGCCGCCCCGTCTTCGTTCGCCCAGGCTCGGGTGCCTGCCGACGAACACGCCGGGCATACCATGCACGCCCAGGCGGCCGGCGGGACCGCGCAGGCCGATACGCCGGGCCTGCCGCCTTCCGAAGAAGGCGCGAAGGCGCGGCTCGACGCAACGCCCCGCCACGGCGAGTACGCGACGGTCTCCCTGCCCGCAGGAGGAGACTTGCGGGCCTGGGTCTCGTATCCGGAACGGAAGGACAAGGCGCCGGTCGTCATCGTCATCCACGAGATCTACGGGCTGAGCGACTGGATTCGTGGTGTGGCCGACCAACTGGCGGCCGACGGCTACATCGCCATCGCACCCGACCTGCTGACGGGTAAGGGCCCGAACGGCGGCGGCACCGAAGCGTTTGCCAGCCGCGACGACGTCGTGGCGGGCGTGCGCGCGCTCACCCCCGACGAGGTCACCGCCAGACTGGATGCCGTGCGCGCGTTCGGCACGAAGCTGCCCGCGTCCAACGGCCGGACGGCCACCGTTGGCTACTGCTGGGGAGGCTCGACGAGCTTCACCTACGCCACGCGCCAGCCCGACCTCGATGCCGCGGTCGTGTACTACGGCGGCTCACCGTCGGACGCCTCGGCGCTCGCCGCGATCCAGGCGCCCGTGCTCGGTCTCTATGGTGAGGACGATGCGCGCGTCAACGCGACGGTGCCACCTGCCGCCGCCGAGATGAAGGCGCGCGGCAAGGCCTTCGAGACCCACACGTATGCCGGGGCCGGCCACGGCTTCCTGCGTGCCCAGTCTGGCCGCGACGGCGCGAACCGCAAGGCCACCGAACAGGCGTGGCCGACGATGCTCGCGTTCTTCAAGAAGCACCTGGGGTCGTAGGCGCTACTTGAAGCTGACCCCCGCCGACACGACGAACAGGGACACGGTGGGGTTGCCGATGTACTCCGCCGACAGCTCACGCGCACCGGCCCGATAGAACCGCAGATCGAAGGTGAAGGCAGTGCGTTCGCCCACGAACCACCGCGCGCCTCCACCCATGTTGAGCGTCAGCAACTGTGGGCTGCTCTCGAGGGTCGACTCCGCTCGGCCAGCCCTCAGGCGCGACAGCCCCATGCCTGCCCCCACATAGCTCCAGCCACGGCTGGTCCCGAAGTTCAACGACACCTGCGGCATGATGCCGGTCAGGCGGAACGTTCCGGCGGTCACCGGCGCATCCGCCGGCGACTCCTCGTCGAGAGGTTCAGGCGTCTGGGTGCCTCCAAGACGGACGTAACTGGCCCCGACGCCGAGTGTGACCTTGCCCCTGACCGGATACACGTGCGCGCCGAGGTCGAGGCCCAGCACGCGTCTCGGCAACTCGGAGGCCTGGAGCCCGCGGGGGAGTGCCAGCGCCTCTGAGCGGCCGACCGTCGAGAACGCGCCGCGGGCGTCGATGACGTACGGCCCCGGGGGCTCCTCCATCTGCGCGGACGCGCCGCCCACCGCGAGAAACAGTAAGGCCGCGGTGACGCACGCGGTGAGGACGGGCTGGACGGCAGAACGCATGGCGATGGTCCGCAGTATAGCGACGGATAGGCGAGGCCGCCTCGGCTACAATACCGGCCCACGGCTTCCCCACTCATCCGGGAGTGTTCCATGCGTCGTCTCGTCCCGTTCGTCTGTGTGTGCTGTCTGTCGCTTGCCGGCGCGTCCGTGTCCCTGATCGGGCGGCAGACGCAAGGCACGGCGCCTGCGGCGGCCAAGAAGGCGACGCCAGCCGATGCGCGCGTGGCTCGGCTCAAGGCAGCGGCCGTGGACGGCGTCGACCGCCGCGCCGCGCTCGTGCAGCAGGTGGTCGACAGCGTGTTCAGCTTCGGCGAACTCGGCTACCAGGAGGTCGAGACGTCACGCTATCTCACCGAGGTGCTCGAGCGGGAAGGCTTCACGATCGAGCGGGGCGTCGGTGGCATGCCGACCGCGTGGGTGGCGCGGTGGGGCAGCGGTAAGCCGGTCATCGCACTCGGTTCCGACATCGACGGCATCCCCAAGGCGTCACAGAAGCCGGGCGTGGCCTACCGCGACCCGCTCGTCGAGGGAGCCCCGGGACATGGCGAGGGCCACAACTCCGGACAGGGCGTCAACATCGCGGCCGCCATCGCCGTCAAGGAGGTGATGGCCCGCGAGAAGCTCTCGGGCACCCTCGTGCTCTGGCCAGGCGTGGCCGAAGAGTTGGTCGGCGGCAAGGCGTACCTGGTGCGGGCCGGCGTGTTCAAGGACGTCGATGTGTGCCTCTTCACGCACGTGTCCAACGGGCTTGGGGTGAGCTGGGGCGATGCGAGCGGCACGGGGCTGGTGTCCGTCGAGTACACCTTCGACGGGCAGAGCGCTCACTCGGCGGGCGCCCCCTGGCGCGGGCGCAGCGCGCTCGACGCCGTCGAGCTGATGAACATCGGCTGGAACTTCCGACGCGAGCACCTGCGGCTGCAGCATCGGTCGCACTACGTGATCCGCAACGGAGGCGATCAGCCCAACGTCGTGCCGTCGACCGCCTCGGTCTGGTACTACTTCCGTGAGATCGACTACGACCGCATCCGCGAGTTGTGGAAGACCGGCGACGAGATCGCCGAGGGCGCCGCGAAGATGACGGGCACGACGCTGTCGGGCACGCGCGTGCTCGGGTCGGCCTGGCCCCGCCACTTCAACAAGGTCGTGGCCGAGACCATGGATGCCAACATCCAGTCGCTCGGCATGCCGAACTGGGACGAACGCGACGTCCAACTCGCCAAGGCCGTGCAGACGGCCCTTGGCGTGGCCGCCGATGGCCTGACGACGGCCGTTGAACCTCTCGGACCGCCGGTGCCTGCCGACAAGAACCCTGGTGGTGGCACCGACGACATCGGCGACATCTCGTGGGTCGTGCCGACCGTGACGCTGCGCTACCCGGCCAACATCCAGAACCTGCCCGGCCACAGCTGGTGGAACTCGATCGCCATGGCCACACCCATCGCCCACAAGGGCTCGGTCGCAGGTGCGCGCGTAATGGCCGCCACGATGATCGACCTCCTGGCCACTCCGACCCTCGTCGATCAGGCGTGGACGTACTTCAAGGACGTGCAGACCACGGACCTGACGTACACGCCCTTCATCCGTGAGCAGGACCAGCCGGCCCTCGAGCTGAACCGCGACATCATGGCCGAGTTCCGTGACGCGATGCGGCCCTTCTACTACGACCCGAGCCGCCACCGCACCTATCTCGAGCAGTTGGGCATCACCTATCCCACCGTCGAGGCGCCGGCGGCCCGCTGACCATGCTGGCCTCGCTCGATGGCATGCAGCAGGCGGCGCGTCGCGTGGCCGGCGTGGCCGTCCGGACGCCCGTGGTGGACCTGCAGCCGGTGTCGGCGCTGCAGGTCAAGTGCGAACAGCTGCAGCCCATCGGCGCCTTCAAGGTGCGTGGGGCCCTCAACTTCATGGCGCAGGTGCCCCCGGGGTTGTTGGCTGCGGGAGTGGTGACCTATTCCTCCGGCAACCACGGTCAGGCCGTCGCTTTCGCCGCGCAGCGGCTCGGCGTGCCGGCCCTCATCGTCATGCCCGAGACGGCGCCCGCGGTCAAGGTGGACGGCGCTCGTCGGTGGGGGGCCGAGGTCGAGTTCGCCGGGACGACGACCCTGCACCGTCAGGCGCGAGCCGAAACGCTGGCTCGCGAGCGGGGGCTCGTGGTCGTGCCGCCGTTCGACTGCCTGCGCATCATCGAAGGGCAGGGCACGGTGGGGCTCGAGCTGATCGAGCAGGTGCCGGGCCTGCGCGCGGCCTATGTGCCGGTGGGCGGCGGCGGACTCATCTCCGGTGTCGCCGCGGCCCTCAAGCTGTCCGACCCCTCGATTCGGGTCATCGGCGTCGAGCCCACGGGCGCCGCGAAGATGTCGCGGTCGCTGGCCGCCGGGCGTCCGGTCACGCTCGAGCAGGTCTCGAGCCGGGCCGACGGCCTGCTCGCGGTGCGGCCTGGCCTCCTCAACTTCCTGCACGTCCAGGCCTTCGTGGACGAGGTGATCACGGTGGACGAGGACGAGATCGCCGACAGCGTCCGTTGGCTCTTCGAGGCGGGACGCCTCGCGGTGGAGCCGAGCGGCGCCACCGCCGTCGCTGGGGCGCGACGCCACGCCGGAGACGCGGTGCGCCCGGGTGAGGTCGTCGCCATCCTGAGTGGGGGTAACATCGGCGCTGAAGCGTTTGCCGAGATCATCCACGCCTGACGCCGCTAATGCCTAATGCCTCATGCCTAATGCCTGATGCCTCCAGGTGTTCAGGAGGTTCCGATCCAGGCGCCGGTGACGGAACCCACTGAAGACGTTCACCTACGAACCGCACGCAAGCATCAAGCGTTAAGCATCAGGCATCAGGCGTCAACTTCCGCGCTTCGGCCAAAGCCTCATCGTGCGTGGTGACGATGCCATCGAGTTGCAGTTCGTAGACCGCCTTGATGACCTCGCCCATGGCTGGCCCAGGTGACATGCCGAGGCCGAGCAGGTCCCGCCCCCGGAGCAGCGGGGGTGGGCCCTCGTGTTCGACCCCGAGGGCAGCGGCACGCTCCGCAAACCACGAGGCCGCGCGGCAGTCGAACGCCCCGCTGCGGCCCATGCAGTCGGCCTCCGCCAGCCGCGACAGGAGTGCGAGGTCGGTCTTGCGCGCCAGGCGCCTGAAGGCGCCGTCGGACACCGGCGTGGCCGCCTTGTGCCAGGCACCTGGCAGCATGTGGTACTGCACGAATGCCAGCACCTGCGCCCGCACGTCGTAGCCGTCCAGCGTGTGCACCTGCAGCCGATCGAGCATGGCGGTGGCCGGGGCGACGCCGGCCTGCTCGTGTCCGGGCGAGCGGATCCGGCCGTCGATCCACGCGGTGGTGAGGGGCTTGCCGATGTCGTGCAGCAGCGCGCCCAGCATCAGCGCGACCTGCTCGGGTCGCGGCAGTCCCGCACGTCGGCTCGCTGCCTCGTCCACGACCATGAGGGTGTGCGTCCACACGTCGCCTTCGGGGTGCCACTCGGCATCCTGTGGGCACGTGGCAAGTGGAAGCAGTTCGGGCCACAGCCGTGTGACGACGCCGAGCGAGTGGGCGAGCGCCAGGCCGACCGACGGCCGCCGCGCCAGCAGCAGCAGCTTCTCCACTTCTCCCCACACGCGTTCGCGGGGCAAGTCGTCGAGGGGGATGTCGCGGCAGCAGCGGGCCGTGTCGGGGTCGAGGGTGCAGTCGAATCGCGCCGCGAACTGCAGCGCGCGCAGCACACGCAGGCTGTCGTCGCCGAAGGTGGACGCATCGACCATGCGCAGCACGCGCCGCTCGAGGTCGCCACGTCCATCGAACGGGTCGAGGTAGGCGTCGGTCAGCGGGTCCCAGCCGATGGCGTTGATGGTGAAGTCGCGTCGCGCCGCTGCCTGCTCGAACGTCAATGCCGGGTCACCCGTCACGGCGAAGCCCCGGTGCCCACGGCCGACCTTCGACTCGCGCCGTGGCAGCGAGACGTCCACGTCGCCGACCTTGTACACCGTGAAGCTCTCGCCCACGGTGTTGACGCGGCCCATCGCGCGCAGCACCGCCAACAGCGCATCCGCCTCCAGGCCGAAGACCTCGAGGTCAACGTCCTTCGACGCCGCGCCCCGCAGCCGATCACGGACGTAGCCACCCACGACGATGGCACGGCCGCCCTGCCGCCGCACCTCTTCGGCGATGGCGATTGTCCGTGACAGCGGATCGTCCATCACGACTGGCGGGGGGTGCGGGCAAAGCGTGCGGCGACGCGGTCGGTGAGGCCGGGCACGAGCGCGCTCACGACGCCCACGACGCGTGAGCCCCGGTAGGGGTACACGTCGGCACGCGGCCGGCGGAGGCTGCGCACCATCGCCCGTGCCACCACGTCTGGTGACTGTCGCGGTCCAGCCCCTGAGACGGCGATGCCGAAGTTCCTCGACGTGGCGTCGCGGAACTCGGTGTCGGTGCTGATCGGGTGCACGAGGGTGACGTGGATGCCCGTGCCGGCCAGTTCCGCGCGCACCGACTCGCCGAGGCCGACCTGCGCGAACTTCGTGGCCGCGTACGCCCCGCCGCGTGGAATCCCGCGCCGGCCGACGATGGAGGACACGATGAAGAGGTGGCCGCGTCCCGCCGTGCGGAACGCACGCACCGCGGCGCGGGCTGCGTAGAACGTGCCGAAGAAGTTCACGTCCATCAGCCGCTGCATCACGTCGGTCGGCGTGTCCTCGAGTCGTCCGTTGTAGCCGATGCCGGCGTTGCACACCATGACGTCGAGGTGGCCATGCGTCTCGATCGTGGCGGTGACCGCATGCTCCATGTCGGCTTCGCTCGTGACGTCGGCCACGAGGGCCGAGGCCGATCCGCCGGCGTGCTGAATCTCGGTCGCCAGCGCGTCGAGGCGGTCGCGCCGCCGCGCCGTGAGCACGACGTGCAGGCCCTCGCGCGCGAAGGCACGGGCGCACGCCGCGCCGATGCCGGCCGACGCCCCGGTGATGACCGCCGTCTTCATGCGTGGATCGTAGCGTACTGGGGCATCATGGGCACACGATGTCCGACACCCTCACGCTGCTGCGCGATCTCGTGGCCATCGACTCGGTCAATCCGTCGCTCGTGCCAGGCGGCCCGGGTGAGGGTGAGGCCGCCGCCTGCGTCGCGCAGTTCCTCGAGGCCCGTGGCATCGACGTCCAGATGCAGGAGGTGGTTCCCGGGCGTTCGAACGTCATCGGCGTGGTGGAGGGCAGGCGGCCCGGCCCGACGTTCCTGCTCTGCGGACATCTCGACACGGTCGGGGTGGACGGCATGGACGCCCCGTTCACGCCGCTCGAGCGCGAGGGCCGACTCTATGGCCGGGGCGCGCAGGACATGAAGGGCGGCCTGGCCGCCTGCGCGGGCGTGCTTGCACGGCTCGCGAGGGAAGGACTCGCCGCCGGTCGCGTAGTATGTGCCGCCGTCGTGGACGAAGAGTACGCCAGCCTGGGCGCAGAAGCGCTGGTCCGCGACTGGCAGGCCGACGCGGCCGTCGTCACCGAGCCCACGGACCTGGCGGTGGCCATCGCGCACAAGGGGTTTGCGTGGCTGGACATCGAGGTGCGCGGGCGCGCCGCCCATGGCAGCCGTCCCGAGGAGGGACGCGACGCGATCCTGCGCATGGGACGCCTGCTGGGCGTGCTCGAGCGGTTCGACGCGGAACTGCGGGCGCGTCCCACCCATCCGCTGCTCGGCAGCGGGTCGCTGCACGCCTCGCGCATCGAGGGCGGCCGAGAGATGAGTTCGTATCCGGCGCATTGCCGTCTGCACCTCGAACGCCGCACGGTCCCAGGCGAAGACGGGCAGCGCGCGTTGCGGGAGGTGGACCAGATGATCGACGTGCTCAAGGGTGCCGATCGCGACTACGACGCGCACGCCCGCCTGCTGCTCGACAGACCGCCCTACGCGATCGACGTGCGGGCGGAACTGCCGCAGGCGCTGCTGACCCTGGCCGGTGCGGCAGGGCTCTCGACGTCACCCGTGGGGATGACCTACTGGACCGACGCGGCCATCCTGGCGGCCGCCGGCATGCCGACCGTGCTGTTCGGTCCGTCAGGCGCGGGCTTGCACGGTCCCGTCGAGTATGTCGACCTGGCCAGCGTCGAGACATGTGAGGCGGTGCTGACCGATCTCGCCAGGCGGCTGACCGGGGGATGACCCTGCGCCGGTGGGCAGGGCGCACGTCGCAGACCTGACCCCGCGATGGAAGACCGCAGGTCTGACCCCGCGATGGAAGACCGCAGGTCTGACCCCAATGCGAGAGACGGCAGGTCTGACCCCGCCCCCACACGCGGGCTCAGCGCTCGCGCACGAGGCTGCGCAGCACGAAGCCGACGTTGGCCGGGCGTTCCCCGAGCCGGCGCATGAAATACGGGAACCACTCGCGGCCGAAGGGGATGTACACCCGCATGCCGTACCCCTCGGCATGCAGCGAGGCCTGCAGGTCGCGTCGCACGCCGTAGAGCATCTGGAACTCGTACCGCTCGGCGGCAATCCCCTCGTCGCGGGCCAGCTGCTTCGTCGCCGCGATCAGGTCGGGGTCGTGCGTGGCAATCGCCGGCAGCGTGCCGGCCGGCAGCAGGCGCCTGAGGAGGCGCAGGTAGGCCGCATCCACTTCGGCCTTCAACTGGTAGGCCACCGACGCCGGTTCGCGGTAGGCGCCCTTCACCAGCCGCACGCGAGCGCCGAGCGCCAGTATGCGGGTGAGGTCGTCGTCGCTGCGCCTGAGCGCCGACTGCAACACCACGCCCACGTTGGTGAGACCTTCGCGCCAGACCTGCTCGAAGATGTCGAGCGTCGCCGTCGTGTAGGGCGAGTTCTCCATGTCGATGCGCACGAAGAACCCTTCGTCACGCGCGCGCGCCAGAATCGCGCGCAGGTTGGCCAGGCACAGGTCCCGATCGAGGTCCAGCCCGAGTTGCGTCAGTTTGATGGAGATGTTGCGGTCGATGTCGGCGGCCACCATCGCTGGCATCATCGCGAGGTAGGCATCGGTGGCGGCGTGCGCACCGGCTTCGTTGCTCACGCTCTCGCCAAGCAGGTCGAGGGTCTGGGTGAGGCCCTGCGCCTCGAGGGCCCGCGCCGCCTCGATGGCGTCGGCCACGGTTTCGCCCGCCACGAATCGCCTGGCGAAACTGCGCGGCGACCTCATGCCGTAGCGGCTGGCCGCACGCTGCAGGCGCTGGCTCCCGGCCAGTGTGGTGAACACCGCCTTGGAGAGCGCGTCAATCACGGTCGGGCGCTCCGCCTGGCGGCGGCAGCAGGTGCGCGATCTGGCGGCCGTAGTAGCGCAGCACCAGGCGCTGACGCACGCGCACCACCCGGCCCTCGACGGCCACCACGTCCCGTTCGCCCAGCAGATCGAGCGCCTGGTCCACCGCCGCCGCGGCGTCGGTCGTGTCGAGGTTCGCGCCCGTGGCCTGCAGGCGGCCGATGAGGTCGGCCACCCGTGCTGTCACGTCCGCGATGGGCATCGATGGACGCACCACCGAGGCCACCAGCGCCGTCGGCAGCACCTTGTGCAGCCGGCCGATGGTCTGCCGCGTGGCCTGGGCCAGATCCACGCCGTCGCGCCGCCCTCGGGCATCACGGCGTTCCACGGGGATGGGTTCGCCAAAGGTGACAAACGCGCGCGACCGATAGCCGACGGCGGTGCCGACCATCTCGGCCAGTTCGCGCGTGAACGGCCGTTGGCGGCCCTTGCGTCCCTGCCGCGCGAGGATGCTGTCTTCGAGCACCAGGTCGTAGGCCACGGCCACCGGCACGATCTCCACCGGCACCTCCGCCATGACGACGGCCTGGAAGAGCCCCGTCTTGGCGGGCTTCAACTCGCCGCTATAGCTGCGCCCGCCCTCGAAGTAGAAGAAGAGGTCGTGAAACTGCAGCAGTTCGGCGACGTAAGCGCGCAGCGTCACCAGGTAGGCGGGGTCGCGCGTGCTGCGGCGAATCGGGATGGCGCCGGTCACGTGCTTGTGCAACAGCCCCAGCGCGCCGCCGAAGAGGTTGATGCCGGCCGCGATGATGGGCGGCCGCATCGCGTTGTCTTCGAGGATGAGCGGCTCGACGAGGTAGTCGAGGTGGCTCTTGTGGTTCGACACGTACACCACGCGGCCCCGTCCGAGCGCGCCCCGCAGGTGGTCGAGCCCTTCCGCGTTGCGGTCCACCTTGCGCAGGATGGGATACAGCGGGTGTTTGAGCGCCCGGTAGAACGAATGCCGCTGCATCGTCCGCAGCTCGTCGAGGTAGCTCTCGATGCGTGTGCGGGCGTCCGCACCGGACGCGCCGTCCTGCCCGTCGAGGAAACGGCGGACGTCGCCTCTGGCCAGCACGGCCTGGCGGATCCGATCAGCGGTGGCGAAGGAACTCACACCAGTGACCCGTCACGCGCGCGCGTGATCGATCTCGCGGATGACCGCCTCGGTGAACTCGGTGGTCGTGGCCGAGCCGCCCAGGTCGCTGGTGAGGGCGGTGCCCGTCGTGAACACGCGGCTGAGCGCGCCGAAAACGACGTCGGCGGCCGTCCGCTCTCCGAGATGCCGCAGCAGCATCAGCCCCGAGAGCAGCAGCGCGGTCGGGTTCGCCTTGTTCTGGCCGGCGATGTCTGGCGCGCTGCCATGCACCGCTTCGAACACGGCCACACGTTCGCCGAGGTTGGCGCCGGGCACCACGCCAAGCCCGCCGACGAGCCCCGCCGCCAGGTCCGACACGATGTCGCCGTACAGATTGGGCAGCAGCAGCACGTCGAACTGCTCGGGCCGCATCACCAGCTGCATGCAGGCGTTGTCGACGATCTTCTCGTCGTAGGGGATGTCGGGAAAGTCCCCGGCGATCTTCCGGGTGCACTCCAGGAACAGCCCGTCGCTCATCTTCATGATGTTCGCCTTGTGGACGGCGGTGACCTTGCGGCGGCCGTAGGCGCGGGCGTGCTCGAAGGCGAAGCGGGCGATCCGTTCCGAGGCGACCGCCGTGATGATCTTCAGGCTCTCGACGACGCCCGGCACGATGCGGTGCTCGAGCCCGGCGTAGAGGTCCTCGGTGTTCTCGCGGACGATCACCAGGTCGACGCCCTGGAAGCGCGACGGGACGCCCGGCAGGTTGGAGACCGGCCGCAGGTTGGCGTAGAGGTCGAGCGCCTTGCGGAGACCGACGTTGACGCTGGTGAACCCCTCGCCGACCGGCGTGGTCACCGGGCCCTTGAGCGCGACGCGGTTGGCGGCGATCGACTCGAGCAGCGAGGCCGGCAGCGTCTGGCCGGTCTTGGCGACGGCCGCGACCCCCGCGTCGTGGACGTCCCAGTCGATCGCCACGCCGGAGGTCTTCAGGATGCGGACGACGGCGGCCGTGACCTCCGGGCCGATGCCGACACCGGGAATGAGCGTGATGCGATGCGCCATGGGAGTGGGGCCCTGAACCTACGGTCTGTCGATCAACCGGATCGACCGGAGGACGGCCTCCGCGGTCGTGCAGGCGGCGGCGGTCTGGCAGGAGGCGAAGACGCTCAAGTGGCGTTCCGGCGTCAGCCGCGCCTGCAGCTCGAGCTCGAACGGCCGTCCCGGACGGACCGGCGTCGCCCGCTTCCAGCGATGGAGCTGGCCCTGCGGGCCGTCGACGACGATGGGCTCGGAGGTCACCGTGTCGGCGGCGCGGCCGGTGACCGCGCGCACGCCGTCCTCGCTCAAGTACAGGTGCAGCTCGAACGTCCGTCCTTCGAGCGAGAGATTCGGGCCGGCCGAGGGATCGCGGGTGGTGAGCGTCAGGTCCGGCGGCGCGGCCATCGACACCTGGAAGCCGGACACGTGACGGAGCCAGCCTTGGGG
>JAEZDP010000192.1 GCA_023418055.1 Acidobacteriota bacterium | reverse complement strand
GATCGGGGATCGCGGATCGCGGATCGCGGATCGCGGATCGGGATCGGGATCGGGGATCGGGGATCGCGGGTCGGGTGAGGTAGCCGCGTCTCGCCGAGACGAGGATCGCGGATCGACTTGCCCGGGGGGCTCCCGGTCGTTATGCTCGCGACACCTGCCGAGTCCGGCGTGTGCCGGTGCTCTGGCCTGTCACGGATCAGTCGAGGAGACACCACATGACCGCCACCACTCCCGAGTCGTCACGCAGGTCCATCTTCAAGTCGCTGGCTGCCGCCACCGCCGCGCTGGGCGCGGGCCTGTTCGGCAGCGCGCGCAAGGCCGACGCGGCGCCGGGGGCCATTGTCACGATCCCCGATCCGGCGCAGCAGGCCGAGGCGAAGGGGCCGTTGTTCTCGGGCGCGAAGATTCACAACGGGCTCGTGTACATCGCGGGCAAGGGTTACCACGAGCCCGGTGACATCACGCTGCACACGGAGAAGGTGCTCGACGCGGTCGAGGCGGAGCTGAAGAAGGCCGGGTCGTCGATGGACAAGGTGCTGAAGGTCAACGTGTATCTGGCCGACCTGGCCGACTACGACGCGATGAACGCCGCATACCGCGGCCGCTTCGGCGCCAATCCGCCAGTGCGCACGACCGTGGCGTGCTACGGCGGCATCCCTGGCCGCTCGTTGGTCGAGATCGACTGCATCGCGACGCTGTAGGGCGGACGGCTCATTCATGCCTCATGCCTGATGTTTCATGCGTCATGCTGATGCTTCATGCGGCGGGGCGACGTGCGGCCTGCGGCATCGAGCATGACGCATGAGACATGAGGCATGACTCTAATGCCCTCGCGTCGCGTCCCACCGCGGATCGCCGCCGCGCGCGTCAGCGGGCAGCGTCTCCCAGGGGTCGGCGATGAGGCCGTTGAGGTCGTAGAGCACCTTGCCGTCGCGGACGGTCATCTCGCACTCGAGTCGCTCGGCGCTTGCGATCCGGCCCCCGACAGGGTCCACGAAACCGAAGTCGCCCTTCGCGAGGCGAAGAACGGCGATGTCGGCCGGGGCGCCCACCGAGAGATGCCCGAGTTGCTCGAGCTTGATCTGCTGCGCCGGATTCCATGTGGACATCCGGATCACGTCGGTGAGCGGCACGCCCATCGCCATGACCTTACCCATCAGGTTGATCATGCTCTTCATGGCCGAGTTCATGCTGCTCGTGTGCAGGTCGGTGGAGATCGAGTCGGGCAGGAAGCCGGCCTTGATCATCGGCACCGCCGTGGCGTAGCGGAAGCTGGCGCCGCCGTGCCCGACGTCGAAGAAGACCCCGCGCTTGCGCCCCTCCACCATCGCCGCGCTCGGGCCGCCTGACGTGTCGTCCTGCTCGCCTCGGCGTCCGCCGTACATGTGGGTGTAGATGTCGCCGGCACGGAAGTATTTCGTGAACAGCTCCATCAAGGTGCGGCCGGCCCGCACGTTGCCGCCGAAGTCCACCATCACGGGAATGTCGGCCAGCCGGCCCACTTCAGCCGCGCGCTCGTAGGGAATCCAGTCCCTGCCGTTGTAGTGTGCGCTCTTGATGCCGACCACCACACCCTTGTGCGCCAGCGCCTTGTCGGCCGTCGCCTTGACGTCCATGTCGTCCACGTTCTGTTCGATGGACCCCGACCCCATCCCCGCACCCACGATGTTGAGGAAGGCCGTCACGCGAGTCTTCGACCTGTCGATGATGCGGCGCTTGAAGTCGTCGAAGTTGCGCCAGCCGGACGTGCCCACGTCGGTCACCGTCGTCACGCAGCTGCGCAGCGTGAAGCCGTCCGGATACACGCTCCAGTCGCCCCCGGCGTAGTCGCCGGTCTTCTCGCCAGGGAAGACGTGCACGTGGATGTCGATGAGCCCGGGCGTCACGTACAGCCCTCGCGCGTCCACGGTCTTCAATGCGCGGTCGGCTGGAATGTCTGCGGCCACGGCCGCTACGCGCCCGTCCTTCACGGCGACGTCGCGCACGGCGTCCACGGCGTTCCTGGGGTCGATCACGCGCCCGTTCTTGATGAGCAGGTCGTAGTCGCGCTCGACCTGCACCGCGGCAGGTCCGGCGGGTTGTGCAGCAAGGCTCGGGATCGTGACGAGGACGAGCAGCAGTGTCGGGAGGGTGCGCTTCGGCATAGACTGTGCGCCTGACTTCGAATGTTGCGTTGGAGCCGTGACGTGGATGTCGCACTCTACGCAGCCGGCTGCTGCCAGTCAAGGCGACCGACGCTTCACCAATGGCCCTTCCACGTGCCCTGACCCATCGCGCCTGCATGGCGCTGCTCGCACTCATGCTGGCGGCGTGCAGCGGCGGACGCGACGCCTTCCCCACCCAGCCCATCGTCCTCATCTGTCCCTGGGCCGCGGGGGGCGGTACGGACCGCGTGGCGCGGCAGCTGGCCGTCTCGCTCGAGCGGGAGCTGGACATGCCGGTGAACGTCATCAACGCCACGGGCGCGTCGGGCGTGACGGGCCACACCCGAGGGGCCCTCGCACGCGGCGACGGCTACACCATCACGCTCATCACGGCGGAACTGAACATGCTGCACTGGCGCGGGCTCACGCCCATCACGCCGGCAGATTTTCAGCCACTGGCCCTGCTCAACCGTGACCCGGCAGCCATCTTCGTCCGGAAGGACGCACCCTGGCAGACGCTGCAGGACCTCAACGCGCACGTGCTGGCCAACCCACGCGCGCTCAAGGCCTCGGGAACCGCTCTTGGCGGCATCTGGCACGTCGCGCTCGTCGGCTGGCTCGAGCAGATCGGCGCACCTGCCGACGGCGTCCGCTGGATTTCCATCGAGGGCACGGCCCCCTCGCTCCAGGAACTGATGGCCGGCGGCATCGACATCGTGGCGTCGAGCCTGCCCGAAGCCCGGTCGCTCCTGGACGCAGGCGAGATTCGGGCGCTGGGCGTGATGGCCGATGCACGCGTCGCCCAGTTTCCCGACGTCCCGACGATGAAGGAACAGGGCGTGGACGGGGCGATCGGCGTATGGCGCGGCGTGGGTGTGCCGGCCGGCACCGACCCTGACGCCGTCGCCGTGCTGACGCCGGCCCTCGAACGTGCCGTCGGAAGCGACGACTTCCGTGAGTTCATGCGCCAGGCCGGCTTCAACTGGGACTACCAGGGACCGGAGCAGTTCACCGCCACGCTCGCCGGCCTCGACGCGCGCTTCGGCACCATCCTTCGCAGCGACGCCTTCCAGGACCTCGGCAAGGGCGTCGTCGGGCCCCGCGTCTTCCCGGCCGTACTCGGAGGGCTTGGCCTGATCTCGCTCGTCATCCTGCTAGCAACGGGTCAGCTCGGCCGCGCCGAAGGCGCCGAGCCGTACTCGTGGCAGGGCGCCGCACGCGTCGGGGCCGTCCTGGGGGCCGTCGCCTTCTACCTCGCCGTCGGCGAGGTGCTCGGTTTCGTGCTGACGATGACGGTCATCCTCGTGGGGCTCATGCGCTGGCTCGCTGTCAGTTGGATGACGACCCTCGCGGTGTCGCTGCCTGTCGTCGCCACCATCTACCAGGTCTTTGCCAACGTCCTCCGAGTGCCGCTGCCACGCGGCCTCTTCGGGTGGTGAGACGCGTTTCATGGATCACGCCCTGCTTCAGGCCATCGACCTCGTCCTGCTGAACCCCTACGTCTGGCTGGTCATCATCGTCTCGGCGCTGTATGGCACCTTCATGGGCGCCATTCCCGGCCTCACGGCGACGATGGCCGTCGCGCTCGTCGTGCCCATCGTCTACTTCATGGACCCGATCCCGTCGATGGCGGCGCTCGTCACACTCACCGCGTGCGCGCTCTACGCCGGAGACATCCCGAATGCGATGCTGCGCATTCCGGGCACGCCGGCGAGTGCGGCCTACACCGATGATGCATATGGGCTGACGAGGCAGGGCCAGGGCGACCTGGTGCAGAGCGTCTGCGTGCTGGCCAGCGCCCTCGGCAGCATCTTCGGCGCGCTGGTGCTGATCGTGATGGCGCCGTTCCTGGCCGACGTGGCCGCGCGCACCTTCAGCGTGGTCGAGTATTTCTGGCTGTACGTGCTGGGCCTGAGTTGTGCGGTGGTGGTCTCGCGCGGGTCGCTGCTGCGCGGGCTGCTGGCCCTGGTGATCGGGCTGTTGCTCAGCATGGTCGGCCTCAGTTCGGTGCACGCCGAGGCACGCCTGACGTTCGGACGGCCGGAGCTCTACCAGGGCATCAACTTCATCCCGGCGATGATCGGGCTCTTCGGCGTCTCGGAGATCCTGCGCAACATGTTCGCGCCGCGGCTCACCGACGTGGCAGCGATGCCGGCGGGCGGGGCTGAGGTCGGGCCGGCGCCGTCGTGGCTGCGACGGGCGATTGCGGCGGCTGGCGCGGGCGCGCTGACACGCGGGCTGCCCTTCATGCTGCGACAGCGGTGGCACCTGCTGCGGTCGGGTGCGGTGGGGTCGGTCATCGGCATGCTGCCAGGGGCTGGCGCCGACATTGCGGCATGGGTGAGCGTGGGCACGTCCAAGCGGTTCGCCGCCGAGCCCGAGGCGTTCGGGCGCGGCTCGCTGCAGGCCGTTGCCGACGGCGCGGCCGCCAAGAATGCCGCGCTGCCTGCCGCCTGGATCCCGGCCCTGGTCTTCGCTATCCCCGGCGACTCCATCACCGCCATCGTCATCGGCATCCTGATGATGAAGAACGTGACACCGGGCCCCGACATCTTCACGACGCAGGCACCGGTCGTCTACGGCATCTACCTGCTGTTCATCGCGACGGCGCCGGTGCTGCTCGTCACGGGCATGCTGGCCATCCGGGCGGGCGAGGCCATCCGCCGGACGCCGAGGCGCATCCTGCTGCCCGTCATCCTCGTGTTCTGCATCACGGGCTCCTACGCCATCAATGGCAGCCCCTTCGACGTGTTCGTGATGGGCGCGATGGGTCTGCTCGGCTTCCTGCTCGACCGGCGCGACGTGCCCTCCGGGCCGGTGATTCTCGGCATCATCCTCGGCACCCCGCTCGAGGAGCGCTTCATCCAGACGCTGACGTCCACCGACGGCGGCGTGCTTGCCTTCTTCGGGCGGCCGATGGCGGCGGTGCTCGGCCTGATCGCTGTGGCGATGTGGGTCACGCCGCTCGTGCTCTGGCTGCGCGAGCGAGGGGCCGCACGCCCGGCATCCACGTCGTGACGCGCGCCTTCGGACGACGCCTGGGGCGGCCCGCGACGTAGCGGAATCTGCGCGCGTGGCGCGCGGCGGGCTTGCCGAAACTTCAACGTCCTCGTCACGACGCGCCGAAGATCACTGGTTATCGTTCGCCTACGCATTGGATCCCATCTTGCTCCTCCGTGCACCGGAGGTGAGAGATGTCGATCGCGTCGTTCAGGAGGTCGTCGTGGCTGGTCGTGGTGCTGCTGTGCGTGCAGGCGGGCGATGCGTCCACGCAGTCGTGCCAGGCGCCGCTGCTGTGGGGCACGTCCAGCCGGGGGCATGACGGCGCGGTGCTGCAGGTGCCCGACAACTACGAGTACGTGCCGTCGGTGATGTTCGACGGCGTCTATCGCGCGTGGTTCTGCACGGGCCACTACGAAGGCGCAGCGCCGCACCGCTCGTACCACGGCGACCAGGTGGCGTACGCGACCGCACCATCGCCCGCCGGCCCGTGGACGACGCCGGTGCCGGTGTTCCGGAACGCCGGCAATCCGGCCGCCTTCGACGGCTTCCACACGTGCGACCCCTCGGTCGTCCGCGTCAACGGCGTCTACTACATGTACTACGGCGGCCACAACAACATCGTCTATCCGGCGGCTGGCCATACGTCGGGAGCCATCGGCGTGGCGACGAGCGTGGACGGGCTGTCGTGGACGCGCCTGAACGGCGGGCGCCCCATCGTCACAGCGGTACGCGGGGCCGGGCATCCGGAGTATCCGTCGCTGGCGGCATCGCGAGGGTACGGCGCCGGTCAGCCCAGCGTCACGCACGTCGACGGCCTCTTCTACCTCGCGTACACCGACACGACCGGCTACGCGAGCAACACGGTGAACGGGGCGGGCATCTACGTGCTGCGATCACCGGACCCCACCTTCCGCACCGCCGTCGAGACGCTCGTCGCACCCGGCACGTTTGCGCCGAAGACGCCGCAGAACGACACGCGCTTCAGGCTCCTCGAGGCCTTCTCGGTGGACTGGCAGTTCGTGGACATGCTCGACGCCTTCGCGGTGGCCGACGCGGTCATCTCGCCAGGGGGGAAACGTATACGCGTGACGCTCTGGAACCGGGCGCTCGCCACGACCCTCGCCTCGCACGCGCAGCCCGCGGACTGGAACGAAGGTCCCGGGCTCGTGTCGCGCCCTGACAAACACGCCGTGGCGTCCACCAACGCCTGCGGTGTGGTGCCCATCGACCTGCTGCGGTCGGTCGGCCCGGCGGGTGACTTCTCGCGCTGGGGGCTTGCACACGTGGGCTTCGACTTCTCCACGAGCCTCTCCTGCGCCTGTGCCCGGCTGCCTCGCGTGTTCGAGGGAACCGCCGTCACGACGGCTGGCATGCCGTGGGCCGTGGTCGTGGGAGGTCGCCGGCTGCACTTCCAGCTGGCCTCCTCGCTGCTGAAGCTGTCGAAGACCGTCTACAACGTCGCGTGGGAGATCTACGCGAACATCCCGGCCGGACCCTCCCTCTTCCAGGGAGCGCCGGTCTACTACTCGCATGGCACCCCGGGCGCATTCCTTCTCGGCGACGGCCAACTCTGGCCCGCCAGCTGTTACGACCTCGTGAGCGCCAACGCCTCGTCCATGAGTTGGATCAGCCCGTCGCAGTGGGCGCAGCATCCGGTGGGTCCGGCTCTCTTCTGCGTGCGTTGAGGAAGCCGTACCTCCCCACCCTGAGCCGGTTGTGGATGATGGGAGATTCTGCGAGGTGGGGCTATGTCCGAAGTGGCAGAAACTGCGAGGCGGGCGGCCGGGCGGCCCGATTCGCGCGCATGGCGACGGCTTCGTCGCTGGCGTCCCTCTTGCTCTCTTGGCAGGTGTGGAAATCGTGAGACGACGACTGAAGGCTGGCGTGCGGGCGGCCGTCTGGTTGTGGAGCCGGCGGCATGAGGCGTGGGCCGTGCGTACCCGCAGGTCGCACTACAAGGCGACATGGCAGCGGCTGTCGGCGCGCGAGAGCGACGCCCTCATGTACGTGGCATCGGCGGCCGACGACGAGACGTTCGAGCGGTCGGCCGGTCAGACGCTTGCCACCCTGGAGCGGCTGGTGGGCCTCAGCCCCGCGGATGTCGTTCTCGAGATTGGCTGCGGCGTGGGCAGGGTCGGGGCGGCGCTGGCGCCGCGGTGTGCCCGCTGGATTGGCGCCGACATCGCGAGCAACATGCTGTCGCATGCGGCCCGGCGGCTGGCGCACCTCGACAACGTGCGCCTGATCGAGCTGGCGGATGTCGGGCTGCGCGAGATCCCGTCAGGCAGCGTGGACCTGGTGTATTGCACGGTCGTCTTCATGCACCTCGAGCAATGGGACCGCTACCGCTACGTCGAGGAGGCGTTTCGGGTGCTCCGGCCAGGCGGACGCCTGTATGCCGACAACCTCGACCTCGGCTCGGACGTCGGGTGGCAGGTGTTCCAGGACGCGGCCGCGTACCCACCCATGGCCCGTCCGGCGTACATAGCCATGGTCTCAACGTGCGACGAACTGCGCGCGTATGCCGAGCGCGCGGGATTCTCCGGCGTCGAGGTCCACCAGTTCGACGAGGCCTGGGTGGCGGTGACGGGGCGCAAGCCCGGTGGGCCGTGACGTGACGCCGCAGCGGCGTGCCGCCCCGCGCGGCGGCCTGACGCGACAGGGCCACCGGGGCGCCTCCGCTATACTGGGGGGATGTCTGCTGCCGAACACGGCCGTCCTGTAGCCAACCCGACGCTTCGTAACATCGCCATCATCGCCCACGTCGACCACGGCAAGACCACGCTCGTGGACGCCATGTTCCAGCAGGCCGGCACCTTCCGCTCGAACGAGCGTGTGGCCGAGCGCGCCATGGACTCGATGGATCTCGAGCGCGAGCGCGGCATCACGATTCTCGCCAAGAACACCGCCGTCCACTACATGGACCACCTCATCAACATCTGCGACACCCCGGGCCACGCCGATTTCGGTGGCGAGGTCGAGCGGATGTTGTCGATGGTGGATGGCGTCGTGCTGCTCGTGGACGCCTCCGAGGGCCCGCTGCCGCAAACCCGGTTCGTGCTCCGCAAGGCGCTCGAACGGCGCCTGGCGCCGATCGTGGTCATCAACAAGATCGACCGGCCCGACGCCCGTGTGCAGGAGGTGCTCAACGAGGTCTACGACCTGTTCATCGACCTCGATGCCGACGAGGAGCAGCTCGACTTCCCCATCGTCTACGCGGTGGCGCGCGATGGGCAGGCCAGCCTCGAGAACGCGCGCGGCGAGAACCTGAAGCCCCTCTTCGACGTGATTCTCGAGCACATCCCGCCGCCCAAGGGCGACCCGGACGACGTGCTGCAGATGCTCATCGCGAACCTCGATTCGAGCGAGTACCTCGGAAGGATCGCGATTGGGCGTATCTTCAACGGCCGCGTGAAGGTGGGCGACATGGTCGGCGTGGCGAAACTCGACGGCAAGGTCGAGCAGGTGCGCGTCACCAAGCTGTTCGGCTTCGACGGGTTGAAGCGCGTGGACATCGCCGAGGCGGCCGCCGGCGACATCGTGTGCCTCGCGGGCATCGACGACATCACGATCGGCGAGACCATCACCAGCGCCGAGACGCCGAAGCCGATGCCGCCGCTGGCCATCGACGAGCCCACGGTCTCGATGGTGTTCGGCGTGAACACGTCGCCGATGTCGGGGCGCGACGGCAAGTACGTCACCTCGCGCAACCTGAAGGAGCGACTCGACAAGGAACTGCTCGGCAACGTCTCGCTGCGCGTCGAGCCCACCGATTCGCCCGAGATGATGCGCGTGGTGGGCCGCGGCGAGCTGCAGCTGTCCATCCTGCTCGAGATGATGCGGCGCGAGGGCTTCGAGCTGCAGGTGTCGCGCCCGGAGATCGTCACGCGCGAGACGGACAAGGGCCGCATGGAGCCGGTCGAAGACGTCGTGATCGACGTCCCGGAGGACTTCCAGGGCGTGGTCATCGCCATGATGGGCACCCGTAAGGGCACGATGACCAAGATGGTGAACAACGGGAGCGGGCGCGTGCGCCTCGAGTTCCGCATCCCGGCGCGCGGGCTCATCGGCTTCCGCTCGCAGTTCCTCACCGACACGAAGGGGATGGGCATCATGAACCACATCTTCGCGGGGTGGGAGCCGTGGGCGGGCCCGATTCCGTCGCGCCTCGCGGGCGCGCTCGTGGCCGACCGCTCGGGCGTGGCGACGGCCTTCGCCATCTCGAACCTGCAGGAACGCGGCGAGATCTTCATCGACCCCGCCACAGAGGTCTATGAAGGCATGATCATCGGCGAGAACGCGCGCGACAACGACATGGACGTCAACGTCTGCAAGGAGAAGAAGCAGACCAACATGCGCGCCTCGTCGGCCGACGAAGCCATCCGCCTGATTCCGCCGCGCAAGCTGGGGCTCGAGGCCGCGATCGAGTTCATCAACGACGACGAGTTGGTGGAGGTGACGCCGACGTCGATCCGCCTGCGCAAGAAGGTGCTCGCGCAGAACCAGCGGCCGCGGAAGGAGTAACCCCACCGTCGGCCGGCGAAGTGTCACGCGTAGCACATCCGCGCATTTCTTCGGAGAGGGGCGTCGCACACAAGAGCGGTGACCTCGAAGTAGGTGCCGAGTACGCTGAGCCGAACGCTGAGCCGTTGCCTCAGCCTCAGCTTTCGGGCAGGGGTGTCGCCAGCGCAGCGGCACCTGCCCCGAACCACCCGCTGTAGAGCGCCTTCTCGACGGTCAGGGCCGCCGCGCCGCCAGGCCGATCGAGCGACTCGACCACGACGGCGAAGCGCTGCCCGGAGACCTCGGGAAAGAGCTGCGCCATCCACAACGTGTTGCGCCCTTCCCCGAGCGCCACCTCGCGAGCGAGGGGGAAGCCCGTCGACGGGTACACCGTCACACGAGCCGTGGCGGGCAGTCCGCCCGTGTCGGCATCCACCAGCACGAACGTGTCCGTCCCGGTGGCGAGGTTCATCTCGCCATCGGCGATGGCCCACCGCGTCGCGGTTGCCGTGGCACCGAACTCGGCGTGCGCCTCCTGCCAGGTGCGCGGCGTGCCGGGCCACCACATCGCCCGTTCCGCCACCACGGGGACGTCTGCGGTGACCTTCGTGCTGACGGCGCCACTCGCAAGTCGCGCGTCCTCCTGATCGATCCAGATTGTCAGCCTGGTACGCGCGGCGACCTCGTACGACTTCGAGACCGTGATGGGCGTGCCCTGGGCATCAGTCGTGCGGAACTCCGCCGTGACCGTTCCGGCCTCCTGCGCCACGTTCGCGACGAGGATGAACGTGTCGAAGAAGTCACCCGTCGCACCCTCGGCAAACGACCACGACATCGCAGGCGCGGTCACGCCCATGGCGTTGCTCCCGGCGGCAAACGCACGTCCTTCCGCCGGGCGGTACATCGCCCGTTCCGCCACCACGGGCCGTGAGGCCGTGACGGTGGCCGCGAACTCGGCCGCGTCGAGCGGAGCCCCCTCCTGGTTGACCCAGATCGTGTATCGGCTGCCGGCGGGAACGATGTGCGTGCGTTCCTCGACGCGTCCATCGGACAGCAGGTACGCCATCGACACCGAGGCCGCATCGACGCCAGGGTTCTGCAGCAGGTAGAAGGTCTGGAACCCGGCGATCGTCGCGCCTTCCGCGAAGTGCCAGGTCTCTGAGGGCGACGGTGTGCCGGTGCTGGCGTGACTACCGTAGCCCGTCGTCCGATCCCAGGACATACGGCGCTCAGCGACCACCAGTCGATCCGATTCGACCTGGACCGAGAACTCCGACGCGTGGAGCGTCGGCACGCAGCACGAGTCGATGTCCACCCGCTGCTGCGGCGGCAGTTGCACGGCACGGCTCGCCTGCTCGCCGTTGGTTCCAAGGAACCTGACGACAACCGCGGCGGCATCTGCCCCTGGGTTGAAGATGCTGACAGAGGTATCGAAGAAGGCGCCTCCAGCACCCTCGGCAAAGAGCCGTGTGGCCGATGCGAGCGCCGTCGGATGACCGCGCTGCTGCCATGTGAGCAGGTTGGAGACGCCGTCGCCATTGGCATCGAGCGTGCCGTCGCCCGCGTCTGTGGGATCCAGTCCGAAGAACGACTCCCACCCATCGAGTATGCCGTCGCCATCGGCGTCGAGGTCACGGACGTCCAGCACGAAGGCCTGCAGGTTCATGTCGCGCGTCAGCGTGAGCACGGCACTGCCGTCGGCGGTGATCGCCAGCGCGCGCGTCTCGCCGTCCATCGGGAACAGCAGGGCCGACGACCTGTCGATCACGGCACTTGCCCACGTGTCGGCGACGCCCGTGAGGAGCACCCGGGCGCCATCGTCGCTGACGGCTACGGGCGTGTACGCGGGCGCACTGCCCGCGAGGGTGTCCACCCGGCCGCGCGACCGATCGAACAACACGTCGCCTGCTCGATTCGAGCGCGCGACGACGAAGGCGGCGTCGAGTGTCGTCGCGAGGGTCGCGAGGGGTTCGGTCGCCGGCGTGAACGAGACGGGTCGCACCTGTGGCTGATGGGTGGTGGTGCCAGTGGCGACGTCGTACGAGGCCAGTGCGGTCGGGGCGTTGTCGCCCGCGGTGTACAGCACGGTCTGGCCGTCGCCGCTCACGGCGGGAGCGCTCATGCAGAGCGATGGATAGAGCAGGCCTGGAACCAGGCAGGTCGTCCCAATGGACACGGCTGCCGGCTGCGATGCCTGCCGCAGCCATACCTGTGCCGTCAGCGTCGGGCTCGACGCAATGTGAATCCACGTGAACGTCTGGCCATCGCGGCTCACCGCCACACGTGGTACGGCGCCGATCACCGTCGCGGGGCCGGAGGCGAGGCCGTCACGGTTGTCGTACACCACGAGATGTGTCGCAGTGGTCCGGTCGAGTCTCACGATGGTCGTGTGGCCCCCGGTGGCGACGCTGGCCACCACGGCGTACGTGAGGAAGCGGCCATCGTCACTGATCCCGAACACCTTCCCCACAGCACTCGCGCTGACCCCTTGCGGGCGCAGCGTCGCGAGGTCGTAGGTGACCTCGGCACCGGCCTGGCGGTCCACGACGGTGATCGGCCCGGTGTCGGTACGCCACGCGACGTGACGACCGTCGCTCGACATCACCGCCTGGATGGGCGTCGGCGCAGTGGCGAGAGCGGCGGGCAGCGCGCGACCGGCT
>JAEZDP010000134.1 GCA_023418055.1 Acidobacteriota bacterium | reverse complement strand
GCTGTGCCGAGCGTGCCGGTGATCTCGAGCCGCCGGGGGTACCCCGGCCAGGCCGCGGTGGTCGCCAGCAGTGTCCCGATGGCGCCCCGCTCGAACTCGAGGGTGGCGACGACCGTGTCTTCGACGTCGATGTCGTGCAGCTGCGTCGCCGCGCGGGCCGAGACGCGCGTGACGTCTCCGAGCAGCCACAGCATGAGATCGACGGTGTGGATGGCCTGATTCATCAGCGCGCCGCCGCCATCGAGCGACCAGGTCCCCCGCCAACGGGACGCGCCGTAGTACTCGGGGGCGCGGTACCACTTCACCCTCGCGTCCACGATCAGCGGCCGCCCCAGGCTGTCGGCATCGACCTGCTGTTTCAGCGTGGTGAACGCCGGCGTACAGCGGTCCTGGAAGAACACCCCGAGCGCGATGCCCGCATTGGCCGCCGCGGTGATGGCGCTGTCGCACCGCGCGGTGGTGATGTCGAGCGGCTTCTCGGTGATGACGTGCACGCGCCGGGCCGCGGCCATCCCGATTTCATCGGCGTGGATGCCCGAAGGGCTGCCGAGGCAGAGGATGTCCAGGTCGTGGTCGAGCAGTGCCGCGAGGCTGTCGGTGCGTGCGAGCCCATGCCGGGCGGCCAGCTCGTCCACGCGCGCCGTGTTCCGACCCGTCACGGCCACCGCTTCGAGGCCCGCGACACCCCGCACCGCACGCACGTGGGTATCGGTGATGTTGCCCCCGCCGGTGAATCCGACACGCAGGGTCACAGATGCTGGCTCCGCGAGGCTGGCATGGCTCTGGCGGAGTCTATCACTACGGTCCACGGTCCACGGACTACGGTCTACAGGGCTTCAGGCTTCAGGCTGCAGGGCTGCAGGGCTGCAGGGCTGCAGGCTTCAGGGTATGGGCGGCTCGCGTGAGGCGTGAGGCGTCCAGCATCACTTCCGCCCTGCCGGCTCGTACGAGAAGACCGCCCCCTGTCGGCGGAGCGTTTCGACGAGCGCTGCGGCGTCGATCTCCTGCACCGCGACGTCCGCGTCGACGGCCATGGCCGCCGCCACGCCGGCCGCGTGGCCGATGATCATGTACTGCGGCTCCATCCGCAGCGTCGAGTAGGCCACGTGGGTGGCTGAGAACGGCACCGGCACGAGCAGGTTGGTGACCTCGGCGCGCCTGGGCAGGATCATCCGGTAGGGAATCTGATAGGGCGTCACGGGCACCTGCATGTCGCCTTCGTTCTCGACGAAGCCCTTGTCGTTCACGAAGCGCTGGATGTTGTGCGAGTCACTGTTGTACGAGCCCATGCCGATGACGTCCGGCTTGGTGAGGTCGGTCTGGATGTCGCGCTGCGTCATGACGTATTCGCCGACGAGGCGACGCGACTCTCGCACGTAGAGCTGGTGCGGCCAGTGGCCGGTGTCGACGAACTCGTCGCGGCAGAGCCCCCAGGGCGCCATGGCGTCGTGCAGGCCGCGGGGCACCTGCGGATCGTGCTGGAGGAAGTAGAGAAAGCCCTGCACGTATTCCCTGTGCGCCTGCCAGATCCGGTCGCGCGTGGCGTAGTCGGCCTCCGGATAGTCGAAGCTGCCGCCGATGTAGTCGGTCGAGAAGGCGCCGTTGTTGTTGGTGTCGGTCTTCCCGTTGGGAATCGGGTCGGGCTTCATCACGTCCCACAGCGACCAGGGCTGGCGCAGCCGGTCGGCCGGGTCGCCGCGCCGTTCCGGGTCGGCGCCGGCCGCATCGGCCGCCTCGCGCTTGATGCGGTCCATGGCCGCCAGCATCCGCGCGAGCACGGTGAAGCGTGCCGGGTCGTAGCCTGCCGGTTTCGGGAACGGCGCGCGGTTGTCTTCAACCTTTGTCATGCAGACGCGGAAGTTGTAGGCCTGCACCTTGCGGTCGGCCGTGCCCGCCGGTTCCTTCGTCCACGCCGAGATCTCGGGCAGCAGGGCGCCGTTGGCGTCGTACGGGTCCACCTCCACCTGGAACTGGTGTTTCGGCGTCCGGTCGCGCACCCCCGCCAACGACTCGCCGTATTCGGCGCTGCCCTCGCGACCCCAGGTGTAGGTGGCGCCGGCCTGGGCCATCAGGTCGCCTTCGTAACTCGCGTCGGCAAAGACCCGCGCGCGGAACTCGGCGCCGTTCTCGAGCCGCAGGGCCGTGACCCTCGTGCCCTCCTTCACCACGCCCTCCCGCTCGCGGAGGCGATGGCGATAGAAGACGTCCACGCCGGCTTCCTCTACCCATTCCCGGAAGACGTCCTCGGCCACGCCGGGCTCGAGGTGCCACTGGATGTCGGTGCCGTACTTCCGTCCTGCCCGCCTGAAGTACTCGAGCGAGTACCCGCCGATGACCTCCTTCTTGCCGTAGTCGGTCCACCCCAGGCCGCCCGACACCATGCCGCCGAGGTGATCGCGCGGCTCGAGCAGCGCGACGCGTTTGCCCTCGCGCGCCGCCGCGACCGCGGTGACGACCCCGCCCGCCGTGCCTCCGTACACGACGACGTCGTACCGGCGCGTCGTGAAGCCGCGCGTCTCGAGCCACAACGCCGCGAGCATCGGCCAGCGTCCGTACGGCCCTTCCTTCTCGCCGAGTCCGAAGCCGTGGCGCCCGCCTTCGAAGAGATGCAGCTCGACGGGGACCTGGTGGCGCCGCATCGCCTCGACGAACGCGAGGCTGTTTTCGGGTGGCACGGCCGCGTCACCCGTGGTGTGCACCAGGAAGATCGGCGGGGTGTTGGCCGTGACGTTGTGTTCGCTCGACAGCGCGCGCATCGCCTCCGGCGTCGCGTCCGCGCCGAGCAGGTTGGTGCGTGAGCCCACATGCACGCCGTCACCGGTGAAGGTGATGACCGGATAGATGAGAATCGCGGTGTCGGGGCGGCTCGACACGCGCTCGACGGGATCGGCCGACGCGGCGTCACCGTCCGTGAACAGCGTGGCGGCCGTGCTCGCCAGGTGGCCACCGGCCGAGAAGCCGAGGATGCCGATGCGCCCCGGGTCGAGGTTCCAGTCGCTGGCGTGGGCTCGCACGTATCGAATGGCCCGTCGCGCGTCGGTCAAGGGCGCCGGATGACGATACGGATGCACACGATAGCGCGCGACGAACGCCGTCACGCCGTGCGAGGCCAGCCACTTCGCAATCGGCTCACCTTCGTGCCGCGCGCGTCCGCGATAGCCGCCGCCGGGCAGCACCACGAACGCCGCGCCGCTGGCCGTGCCGGGTGCCGGCTGATACACGGTCAGCGCGGGCGTGTCTTCCGGCCCGTCGCCGGTCGCGAGAGGCGCGGGCCCGTCCCACAGCCGGATCTCGGTGCCCGTCGCGGGCACCTGCCCGTGCGC
>JAEZDP010000076.1 GCA_023418055.1 Acidobacteriota bacterium | reverse complement strand
AGCAGGTCGTCGTCGTGCTGGAAGAACCCGTAGAGCCTGGCCACGCGCGGGTGGTCCAGACGCGCGAGCGTGCGCGCTTCGGCCTTGAAGCGATCGACGAAGTCGGTCTGATCCAGCAGTTCGGGGCGCAGCAGTTTGACCGCCACCTGGCGGCCCGTCATCTCGTCGATCGCGGTGTAGACGGTGCCCATGCCGCCGTGCCCGAGCAGACGCTCGAGCGTGAACTGCCCGATCGATGAACCCTCTCGTCTCATGCGGCCGACACCTGCCCGTGATGTTGCGGAGACGGGCACCCACACGTCTGGATCCCCGTCGCCTGCACTGTGTGCGTCGCGGCAGTATAGCCTTTGCTGCGGAAGAGCTGGCTTTTGACAGCCCGCCGGCCGCCATGGCGAAATAGCGCAGCTTTCGGCGCACCACGCCGCTCACACGAAAGGGACGACGATGTTCACGCGACGCGATTTCCTGCGCACCACGGTGGCCGCAGGGGCCTCCTTGGCGGCCTACGACCCGTTCACCGCCGTGCAGGCCCAGGAACCGGGGCGCTTCGGCATCTCGCTTGCCGAGTGGTCGCTGCACCGCACGCTGCGCGCGGGCACCCTCACGAACCTCGATTTTCCACGCGTGGCGAAGGAGGAGTTTGGCATCTCGGCGGTCGAATACGTGAACCAGTTCTTCAAGGATCAGGCGCGCGATCAGGCCTATCTGAAGGACCTCAAGTCGCGGACCGAGACGCTCGGCGTCAAGAACGTCCTCATCATGGTGGACGGCGAAGGCATGCTCGGGCATCCTGACGCCACGGAACGCGCGAAGACCGTCGAGAACCACAAGCAGTGGGTGGAGGCGGCGAAGTTCCTCGGCTGTCACGCGATCCGCGTGAATGCGCAGAGCAAGGGCACGCGCGAGGAACAGGAGCGGCTGGCGGCCGACGGCCTGCGCACGCTCGGCGAGTTCGCCGCGCCGCACGGCATCAGCGTCATCGTCGAGAACCACGGCGGCCTCTCGAGCGACGGCTCGTGGCTGGCGTCGGTCATCAAACGTGCCGACCACGCGAGCGTGGGCACGCTGCCCGACTTCGGCAACTTCCGCATCAGCCGCGACGAGGAGTACGACCGGTACAAGGGCGTCGCGGAATTGATGCCGTTTGCGAAGGGCGTCAGCGCGAAGTCCAACGAGTTCGACGCCGCCGGCAACGAGACGGGCACCGACTACCAGAAGATGCTCGACATCGTCATCAAGTCGCCCTATCGCGGGTTCATTGGCATCGAGTACGAGGGACGCACCCTCGGCGAATACGAGGGCATCAAGGCCACCAAGGCGCTGCTCGAGCGTGTGCTGAAGGGATACCTGTGATGCAGCGGGCGGCGTGGGGGGTGCTGGCGCTGACACTGGCCATTGGCGTGGGAATCGCGGAGGCGCAGCCCGCACCCCCGCGCGAGGCCCCGCCGCCGTTCATGCCTGGGGTGTCCTACGACCCGGCCGTTCCGACGCTCGAGGCGACGCTCGGGCATCATCCCGGCGAGGTCATCACGCCGCCCGACCAGATCGTCGCGTACTTCAGGGCGCTGGCGCAGGCCGCTCCCGACAGGACGCGCCTCATCGAGTACGGGCGGACGTGGGAAGGGCGTCCGCTGTTCGTGCTGGCCATCGCGTCGGCCACGCGCATGGCGCAGCTCGATCAGGTGAAGGCGGGGCTTGCAAGGCTCGCCGACCCGCGTGGTCTGTCAGCCAGCGAGGGCGACCAACTCGTCTCCACGCTTCCCGTCGTGGTGTGGTTGATGCATGCCGTCCATGGCAACGAGATCTCGTCGTCGGATGCGGCGCTGATGGAGGCGTATCACCTGCTCGCCGCACGCAACGACGCGCAGGTCACCCGGATTCTCGACAACGCCGTCGTTCTCATCGACCCGCTCGAGAACCCAGACGGCCGCGCCCGTTTCGTGGCCTCGAACGGACAGGCCTTCGGGCTCGAGCCCGATCCGGAGCCGGCCTCCGCCGAACACGTGGAGCCCTGGCCGGGCGGGAGGGCGAATCACTACCTCTTCGACATGAACCGCGACTGGTTCGCGCAGTCGCAGATCGAGACCCGCGGGCGCACGCGGTTCTATCTCGAGTGGTTCCCCCACGTCGTGGTCGATCTGCACGAGATGGGTGGCGACTCGACGTACTACTTCGCGCCGCCGGCCGACCCGCTGAACCCGCACATCACCGACGCGCAGGTGCGGTGGTTCAACGCGTTCGGTCAGGCCAACGGCGCGACCTTCGATGCTCGCGGTTATCCCTATTTCATCCGAGAGGTCTTCGACTCGTTCTACCCGGGGTACGGCGAATCGTGGCCGATCTTCCACGGGTCCATCGGCATGACCTACGAGATGGCCTCGTCGCGCGGGCTGGCGTTCCGGCGTACGGACGATACGGTGCTGACCTACCGCGACGGGGTCGAACGGCACTTCGTGGCGGCCATCACCACCGCGGCGACGGCCGCGGCCAACCGGGAAGCCATGCTTCGTGACTTCCTCGCGTACCGGCGATCGGCCATCGACGAAGGCGAACGAGGGGCGGTGAAGGGCTACGTCATCCCGCGTGGCCACGACCCTGCACGTGCCCGCAAGTTGGCCGACCTCCTGCAGGCGCAGGGTTTCGACGTGCTCGAGACGACCGACGAGGTCAGCGTGGGCGCGCGGACCGTGCCTGCCGGAAGCTTCGTCGTGCCTACGGCGCAGCCTGCTGGGCGGCTCGTCGTGAACCTGCTCGACCCGTCCATCGCGCAGCCCGACGCCTTCGTGAAGGAGCAGGATCGCCGGCGTCGGAAGCGACTGTCCGACCAGATCTACGACGTCACGGGGTGGCACCTGCCGTCGGCGTTCGACGTCGACGTGCTGGCCTACGAGCGCCCGCTCTCCACGCTGGCCACGCGGCCCTTGCAGCCAGCACAGGCCGTGGCGCTCGAGCCGGCTCGCGCGGCCTACGTGTTGCCATGGGGCAGCGGTACGGCGGCGCTGGTCGTGAGCGCCCAGCGGCAGGGGTTGCGGGTGCACTTTGCCGGCGCGCCGTTCACGTTGGCCGGCCGGGCCTATCCGATCGGCACCGCCGTCGTTCGCGTGTCGGGGAACCCAGAGACCACAGGCGCGACGCTGAGCGACCTGGCGCGTCAGCATCACGTCGAGGTGGTGCCCACCGACACGACCTTCGTCGACAGCGGCATCTCGCTCGGCAGCAACGACGTCGTCGCCCTGAAGACCCCGCGCGTGCTGCTGGCCTGGGATGCGCCCACCTCGTCACAGAGCGCGGGGTGGACCCGGTACGTCCTCGAACAGCAGTTCGGGCAGCGCGTGTCGGTGGTGCGCGTGTCCACGCTCGCCGCCGCCGACCTGTCGCGCTTCGACGTGGTGGTGCTCCCCTCGGGCAACTACGCGCAGGCACTGACGGGCCCGGTGCTGCAGCGGCTCAAGGACTGGGCCAGCGCAGGCGGCACGCTGGTGACGATGGGCGAGGCGTCGCGATGGGCCACCCGCGAAGAGGTGGGCCTGCTCGAGACCACCCTCGAGTTGAAGGACGGACGACCCGACACGGCGAAAGGCCCCGCCGCCAGCCGCGACGCCAAGCCCGCCCCGGCCCCGGCCGGCGCTGAGGGCGACAAGCCGGCGGGGGGAGGGCCTGCGCCCGCACAGCCCATCGACCTCGACAAGGCCGTCGCGCCCGAGACCGAGCCGCCAGACACGACGTTCGGCGCGCTCATCCGCGTGACGCTCGACACCGAGCACTGGCTGAGCGCGGGCACCGACGGCGAGGTGCAGGCCATGGTGGAAGGTCGTCGCGTGTTCACGCCCTTACGCGCCGACAAGGGGCGCAATGTCGGCACCTACTCGTCGGCCGACGACGCCATCGTCTCGGGACTCGTGTGGCCCGAGAACAGGACGCTGCTGGCCAACAAGGCGTTCCTGATGCACCAGCCGCGCGGCCGCGGACACGTCATCGCGTTTGCCGAAGAGCCCAACTTCCGGGCGTTCATGGACGGCACGGCGCTGCTCTTCATGAACGCGGTGCTGCTCGGACCGGCGCACTAGGAGGACGGGGAGTCATGCCTCATGCCTCATGCCTCATGCCTGACGCCTCACGCCTTACGCCTTACGCCTTACGTCTCACTGCATCGCCGCGCACGACGCCGCGGGTGGGGGATGAGCCTCGCCATTCTGGATGGCGGCCCACACGCGGTCCGCAATGAAGGCGTACCCCATGTCGCTCGGGTGGAAGCCATCTGACGAGTAGTTGCCAGGCAGGTACGACTGCGCGTCGCACATCAGGTCGACGATGGTCGCCCGGCCAGCCAACGGGTTGATGGCATCCGTCGTGATGCGCACCGAGGTTTCTCGCAGCAGGGTCCGTTCCGCCGGGCCGAGCCCGTTGGCGTAGGGGAGCGCCGCGAGGTTGGGGAGGTTCAGCACCACGACCTGCGCGGTGGGCGCCCGTCCGCGCGCCGTGTCGAGCAGCGCGACGAGGTCGCGGGCAAAGCCCTGCACCTGCGCGCCGATGAAGGCCGACCCGCCGCTGCCCTGGGCGGCCGCGCCCGCGGCGATCGTGTTGGCGTCGTTGCCACCGGCGAACACGGTGAGAAGCGTGGTCGGCGGCGGCACGAACGGGGCGGCACGCTGCAGGAGGTTGCCTGTCGGCCGCCGCCCGAGGCTGTCACCCAGGGTCTCCAGGTCGGGGCTCAGGACCGCGCCAGGCAGGCTGAGATTGGTCACCGCCACCGTACGCGTCTCACGCAGACGCCTGGCGACAATCTGTACGTAGCCGCCCCCACTCGGGCAGTCGACGAGCGGCGGGCAGACCTGCGACCCTCCCACGCCGACGCCGTCACTGGCGGCGATCGCGGTGTAGTGAACCGGCCCGGTCCCTCCGCCGATCGGCGTCGGTCGTGTCGGCGAGTCGGTGCCGCCGTTCTCGGTGCAGGCGACGCCCGTGGCCACCACCAGGCACGCCGCGCACAGCGACCACAACGTGCGGGAGGTAGAATGCGCCAGCGAAGGGAGTTGGATGTTCATGAAGAAGCAGGGTCTCGCAATGGGACTGGTGCTCGCGGCGTGCATCGTCACGGCCGTTCCGGGCCTCAGTCAGTCGCCGGCCGTCACCTCGCCGCGCGCGCAGTTCGGCTTCGACATCGGCGACGACTACCAACTCGCCACCTATGCCCAGCTCACCGACTACTGGCGGAAGCTCGACGCCGAGTCGGACCGCATGCAACTGGTCGAGATCGGGAAGACTGAAGAGGGCCGGCCACACCTGATGGCCATCATCACCTCGCCCGAGAACCACCGCAAGCTCGAGCACTACAAGCAGATCGCCCGTCGTCTCGCGCTCGCCACCGATGTCACGACCGAGGAACAGGCGCGCACGCTTGCGGCCGAAGGCAAGGCCGTCGTGTGGGTGGACGGAGGTCTCCACGCCAACGAGGTGCTCGGCGCGCAGCAGCTCATCGAGCTCGTCCACCAGATGGTCAGCCGTGACGATCCGGAGACGCTCCGTCTGCTGGACGACGTGATTCTGCTGGCGGTGCACGCCAACCCGGATGGCCACGATCTGGTGGCCAACTGGTACCTCCGCGAATCCGACCCGCTCAAGCGGTCCACGGCTTCGCTGCCGGTGCTCTACCAGAAGTACGCGGGTCACGACAACAACCGCGACTCGTACATGTCGGCCCTGGCCGAGACGGCCAACATGAGCCGCATCCTCTACCGCGAGTGGTTCCCGCAGATCATGTACAACCATCACCAGACCGGACCGGCCGGTACGGTGATGTTCGCGCCGCCCTTCCGCGATCCCTTCAACTACGTCTACGACCCGCTGATCCCGACGAGCCTCGACCTTGTCGGCGCGGCCATGCACACGCGGTTCGCGATGGAAGGCAAGCCTGGCGTGACGATGCGTCGAGGTGCCAACTACTCCACGTGGTGGAACGGTGGCCTCCGCACCACGGTGTACTTCCACAACATGGTGGGGCTGCTCACCGAGACCATCGGGCACCCGACGCCGATGGAGATTCCCTTCAGGCCCGAGCGCACGCTGCCGAGCAACGACCTGCCCAACCCCATCGCGCCGCAGCGCTGGCACTTCCGGCAGAGCATCGACTACTCGATCACGGCCAA
>JAEZDP010000050.1 GCA_023418055.1 Acidobacteriota bacterium | reverse complement strand
GTCGTGGGCGGCGGCACCGGCGCCTGCAGCGCCGCCTCCGCGGCGGCCGCCAGATCCCCGGGCTCGACCGACGTCCAGCGCGGCAGACGCCGACGGACCGACGCCGAGGTGAACGAGGCGTCAGCGGCGTCCGGTACCGCCGGCGCACCGGCGCCGCCATGGAAGATGCCCGCGTCGCCCAGTTGCACGAGGTCGCGGGCCAGCGCCGCCGCCGCGCCCGTGCCGATGAGCACCGGCGGGCGATAGGCCGTGAGGCCGGCCTCCCGCTGCGCGACGCGTGAGGTCTGCGCCAGCTGCTCGACGATGTCGTGGCACGAGCGCGTGCGGCCGGTGACGAGCCGGCTGGTGTCGATGGGCACGAGCAGCGTCGAGGCGGCCAGCGCGTCCATCACGGGACGCATGGGCCGGTCGTCGCCATCGAACAGCAGCAGCGCGACTCCCCGTGCGGGTGTGCGGGGCACGAGCAGTGACGTCGAGCCGAGGCCTGCCGGCAGGTCCACGACCAGCGCCCGCGAGCCTCGCCGGGCGTCGGGCGCCGTCACCACGTCGTCGCCGAGTGACACGCCGGTGGCCAGCGCGATGGCCACGCAGAGCACGACCCGCCGCGTGGCTTCGCCCTTCATCTCGCTACTGCAGCGCGCGCTGCCCCTGGCGTGTGTAGTCGATGGACAGCCCCAGGAGGCGCATGGCCTCCTGCGGGGCGTGGAAGCCCATCGAGTTCTCGGCCTCCACGAAGTCGAGCAGGAACTGCGCTTTGCGCTGCAGGCCCTGGGCCTGCACCACGGCCGGCGTGTCGCCGTCGCGGTCGCGCACCGTCTTGAGGTCGGTGAGCAGGTCCATGAGCGCGTCCATCGCCACACCCCGCAGGTCGTGGGTGCGCGTCTGAATCTGCTCGACGCGTGCCGTCAGTTCGCCCTCGTCCCACCCATGGCACGTCTGACACGCCCGATTGACGTTCAGCAGCGGGCTGCGGACGTGGTGGTCGCTGATCTTCATCGCGCCGACGCGCTTGAAGGGCATGTGGCAGTCGGCGCACGCGACGCCCGACCGGGCGTGCACGCCCTGGTTCCAGAGCTCGAACTCCGGGTGCTGCGCCTTGAGCGTGGGAGCGCCCGTTTCGGCGTGCGTCCAGTCCTTGAAGCCGTTCTCTTCGTAGTAGGCCAGGATCTCGTCGCCCCGCAGGCCCTTCGTCCAGGGGTAGGTCAGCCGCTTCTCGGGCCCCTTGAAGTAGTACTCGACATGGCACTGGCCGCACACGTAGGTGCGCATCTCCGGGCGTGACGCCATCGTGTTGACGTCGTAGTCGGGCACGCCCTGGGCGGCCTTGAGGTCGCGGATGCCCTCGATGAACCCCGGGCGGGTGACCCGCAGTTGCATCGTGTCCGGTGCGTGGCAGTCGATGCACGTGACGGGATGTTCCACCTTCTCGCGGGCTTCCTTGAAGGTCATCTGGTTCATGACCTCGAAGCCCTTGATGAGGTCGCCACCGCCGGCCGTCCGGTACGGCACGTACACCGAGGCGTGGCAATGGAGGCAGGTGCCCGGCTGCGTCGTGACGTGCTGACGCTCGGTGAACGTCTGGTCCTCGAGCATGTGAGCGTGGCCACGTTCTTCGCGGAAGTCGACAGAGAAGGCGTAGCCGGCCCACATCCGCTTGAGCCGCGGGTCTTCCTCGAGCCGCGACTGCGCGACGACCGAACGCGGGTCGGCGTCGGTCGGCGTCCGCGGCAGCGCCTCGCTGCCGCCATAGCGGGTGCGCTGCTGATCGGTGGTGCGGAGGTAGTCGTCGTACTGCAGCGGGAAGTTCTGTCCCCAGATGGCGGGGTCTTCGGTGTTGTCGTCTAGGCTCACGACGCGGGCAAATGGTTGTGCGGCTTCCTGCTTGCGCTCGGCGATGTTGACGAGCAGCGCCGCCGCGCCTGCCGCCGCCAGTGCCGCGACGAGGGCGACGCCGACAACGAGTCGAACCGAATGACGTGGAGAGCCGGAGTCTGAAACGGGTGCACCCATCTGAACCTCAGCGATGGCCGACGTGCTGATGGCACGACAGGCAGGTGAGTGGCGTCTGTTGGGCCGCCGTGTCGATGGCGTGGGTCAGCGGCGAGTGACAGTGGCGACACGACTGCTCAGCGATGTCGCGGTTGCGGGGCGTGATCTGGATGGCGTGCGGGAAGTCGCCGGTCGTGAAGGCGAACGAATGCCAGAAGCCGTTGATGGCCTTGGTGCTGTACTTGCCGATGACGTCGTGCGGCGCGTGGCAGTCGTTGCACACGGCCACGCTGCGGTGCGGCGAGGCCGCCCACCGCGCATAGTGCTCCTGCATGACGTGGCAGTTGGCGCAGGCCACCGGGTCATTGGTCATGTACGACGCGCCACGCGCGTAGACGAACGTGTAGCTGCCCAGCCCGATGGCCAGACCGCCCGCCAGTCCGAGGAGCACGAGGTGCCAGGTACGCATCGCTTACGTGTCCCACCCGCGGGCCCGCTCGACGGCACGGGTCCACCGGGCGTAGCGTGCATCCCGGTACGTCACCTCGTGCGTCGGCGCGAACTCGCGGTCCAATACCCAGTTGCGCCTGACGTCGTCGAGGTCGTTCCAGTAGCCGACGGCCAGGCCCGCCAGGTAGGCGGCGCCGAGGGCAGTGGTCTCGCTGAACGCCGGGCGTCGAACGGGTACCCCGAGGATATCTGCCTGGAATGCGAGGAGCAAGTTGTTGGCCGTGGCCCCGCCGTCCACCTTGAGGCTCGACAGCGTGACGCCCGCATCCTGCTGCATCGCGTCGAGGACGTCGCGTGTCTGGAAGGCCATCGACTCGACGGCGGCGCGTGCGAGGTGGGCGGCCGACGTGTTGCGCGTGAGCCCGATGATGAGGCCGCGCGCATACTGGTCCCAGTACGGCGCGCCGAGTCCGACGAAGGCCGGCACGAACATCACGCCGTCGCTGTCGGGCACCTGCGCCATGAGCGGCTCGACGTCCGACGACGAGGCGATGAGCTCGAGGCCGTCGCGCAGCCACTGCACCACGGCCCCCGCGATGAAGATGGCACCCTCGAGCGCATAGGTCACCTCTCCGTGACGCTTCCAGCCGACCGTGGTGAGCAGGCCGTGTTCGGACGCGCAGGGCGTGCGCCCGGTGTTCATGAGCAGGAAGCAGCCGGTGCCATACGTGTTCTTGGCCGAGCCGGGTTCGAAGCAGGCCTGGCCGAAGAGCGCCGCCTGCTGATCGCCGACGGCCGAGGCGAGCGGAATGGCCCGCCCGAAGAGCGCGGGGTCGGTCTCGCCGTAGACCTCGCTGTTCCCCCGGATCTCGGGCAGCATGGCGCGCGGCACGTCGAGTAACGTGAGCAACTCCTCGTCCCAGTCCATCGTGTGGATGTTGAACATCAGCGTGCGCGACGCGTTGCTCACGTCGGTCACGTGCAGTCGCCCGCCGGACAGCCGCCAGAGCAGGAACGTCTCGATGGTGCCGAAGAGGATCTCGCCGCGCGCGGCGCGGGTGCGCAGCCCGTCCTGCTGGTCGAGCAGGTGCTTCACCTTCGTGCCCGAGAAGTACGCGTCGATCACCAGACCCGTCTTGCGGCGGATGAGCGCCTCGTGCCCCTGTTGCTTGAGGCGGTCGCAGATGCCGGCCGACACGCGGCTCTGCCACACGATCGCATTGGCCACGGGCTTGCCTGTCGCGCGCTCCCAGAGCACGGTCGTCTCGCGCTGGTTGGCGATGCCGATGGCCGCGATGTCGTGGGCCGTCGCGCCGGCCTTTGCGATGGCCTCCCTGGCCACTGCCAGCTGCGACGACCAGATGGCCTCAGGGTCGTGCTCGACCTGCGCCGGCCCCGGAAAGATCTGCGGGAACTCCTGCTGGGCCAGGGCGACGACACGACCGTCGCGACCAAAGACGATGGCACGGCTCGAAGTCGTGCCCTGATCGAGTGCGAGGATGTAGGACATGGGAGGAAGGGAGGAACAAAGGAACGGAGGAACGAAGGAATGAAGGAATGAAGGAATGAAGGAAGGAGTGGCCCCCGCTACAGCGGATGGCGATCCCTTACGCACACGTCGTACGCGTATCCTCCCAGCAGGCCTCCGAGACACGGGGCGACAATCGGGACCCACCACCACCCGTGGGCGGCGGTGAAGACGCCAGGGCCCCAGCCGGCCAGCGCGGTGAACAGGCGCGGCCCGAAGTCGCGGGCCGGGTTGATGGCATAGCCGGCGTTCACGCCGAAAGCCATACCGATGGCCACCACGAGCAGGCCCACAAACAGCGGCACGAGTGCCGGCGGTGGTGGGGCGTTGCGTT
>JAEZDP010000435.1 GCA_023418055.1 Acidobacteriota bacterium | reverse complement strand
CCGCACGTCGCGCACGCCCCGTCGTCGGGCGGCGTCAACCGCCTGAGCGTCGACGTCCTGGCCGATCGCCGTCCACCCTCGCGCCTGCAGATGGAGCAAGCGCTCACCCGCGCCACAGCCGACGTCGAGTACGCGCCCTGGCCGGTCCGGCGTCGGAACGAGGAGGGCTAGCGCACAGCGCTCCCGTTCGAGCGCTGTGCCCCGTCCGAGCGCACGGGTGGCGAGCCGCACGAGGGGCTCACGCGGCCGCCATCTGGAGAGCCGCGTCTGCGACGAGCGTGCGGCATGCGTGAAGTACTGCCGATAGAGCGCCGACAGGTCTGCGGGCAACGGGTCGAGCCACACCAGACCACAGGCAGCGGCAGGACACAGCCGCAGGCGCCAGCGCCCTGGAGTGCCGTAGAGGCGGTCGGTGAGGTCTTCGTGCAGCACATCGCCCGCCGCGTTGCACCACGGACAGGTCGGTCGGGCCCGTGGAGCCGACGGTGTGCGTGTCGTCATGTCTGTTGCAGCGGCGCGGCGTTGAAGGTGATCGACCGACCTCGTGTCGCCGCCGACGTACGCACGTGGAGTCGCTTGCTGCCGCTAGCGTACTCGGAGAGGAGACGTGATGGCTACGGAGAGCCCCACCGCCTGCAAGTCGTGGTCGACCGGCAGCTGCCGCACATCTTGACTATCAAGACTTGATTGACATACGCTGTGGGCGTTCGCGCCAGGGCGTCCCGGGACAGTGAGCCCCCGAGCCGTCTCGGCACCCTGAACCACCACGGATGTGTCCACGAGCTGGACCAGTCGCATGCTGCAGCGAGGACCACGACGTGAGCACACCACCGGTGAACACGGATGTCATCCAGGGCACGCTCGACCTGCTCATTCTGAAAGCCCTGAGCCTCGAGCCGATGCACGGCTTCGGCATCGCACGACGCATCGAGCAGACGTCGCAGGGCGTCTTCAAGGTGAACCCCGGATCACTGCTCACCGCGTTCCAGCGACTCGAACGGGCGGGGCACGTGGATGCCGAATGGCGGCAGTCCGACAGCGGGCGGCGGGCGAAGTACTACCGGCTCACCCGCGCCGGCCGCCGACAGTTCGAGGTGGAAACGGCCGATTGGCAGCGCCGCGTCGCGGCCATCGCACGGCTCCTGAAAGCGGAGAGTTGAGATGTCGCTGTGGCGCCACCTCTCGCGCGGCGTGCGCGTGCTCACCAGGCGTGCCGATGCCGATCGCGACCTCGACGACGAACTGCAGCACTACCTCGACGAGGACGTCCGTGCGCGAGTGGCCGGCGGGATGTCTGCGGAGGACGCCCATCGCGCGGCCAGAGCCCACCTGCAGCACGGATACGTAGGCACTCGCGAACGCGTACGCGACGGCGGCTGGGAACACCGCATCACCGAACTGCTGGGCGACGTCCGTCTCGCGCTGCGCATGCTCGCACGGCAGCCGCTGCTCACCTGCGTGGTCGTGCTGGTGATTGCGGTCGGGAGCGGCGCCGCCACGACCATCTACAGCGCGATGAACGCGCTGGTGCTCCGTCCCGTCCCTGGCGTCACAAGCCAGACACGCTCGTCGGCCTTCAGCCGATGCGGCGCAACGGTGAGGTACTGCAGCAGACATCGTTCACCCGCTACGTCGCCCTGCGAGACAGCACGACAACGCTCGACGGGCTCGCCGTCTGGGGACGCGTGGCCCTGACGCTCTCGTCGGCCGGCCAGCCTGGCGTCGCCGTCTTCGGAAACATTGTGAGCGCGAACTACTTCGACGTGCTCGGCGTGAGGCCAGCCGCCGGCCGCCTGTTCTTGCGCGGCGAAGACGGGTCGCCAGGGGCCAATCCGGTGCTGGTCGTGTCGCACGCCTATTGGCAGACCCATCTCGGGGGCGATTCACGGGCGCTGGGCCAGACCATCGCGGTCAACGGCCACCCCTTCACCCTCATCGGTGTCGCGCCGCCAGGCTTCCACGGCGTGTTCACCGGCATGCGCCCCGATGCCTGGGTGCCCGTGTCGATGCAGCCGCAGCTGCGGCCGCGCTCGAGCCTCGACGCGTCGTGGCTCTGGATGTTCGGGCGACGGGCGGACGGGCAGGGCGTCGGCGCGGTTGCCGGCGAAGTATCGGCCCTGACCGAGACGTGGGCTCGCACACGCGGCTCCGCCGACGGTCCGGAGGCCATCACCGCGATGCACATCGTCCCCTTCAGCGGCCTTCCCGGGGGCGAGGGCGGCATCGTGCTGGCGTTCACCGGGGTGCTGCTCGGCGCGGCCCTGCTCGTGCTCGCCATCGCCGGCGTCAACGTGGCGACGATGTTGTCGGCGCGGTATGTGGCGCGGCAGCGTGAGATGGCCGTGCGGGCGGCGCTCGGCGCGGGACGCAGTCGCCTGATCCGCCATCTGCTGACGGAAGTGCTCGTCCTCTTCGTGCTCGGGGCCCTCGGCGGCTTCCTCGTCGCCGTTGCCGCCACGACCGCCCTCGAGCGACTGCCGCTGCCCGCCACCAACGTCCCCCTCTCACTCGAGCTGTCGCCTGACCTTCGCGTGCTGGCGTTTGCGCTGGCCGTGACGACGCTGACCGGTCTGGTCAGCGGACTCGGGCCGACGCTTCGGACGGCCCGCCGCGACATCGTCGCGCCACTGCGGGACGACTCGGCGCGCGCCGGTGTGCGTACGGGGCTGCCCACCCGCATCCTCGTCGTCGGACAGCTTGCGCTCTCGCTGGTGCTGCTCGTCTGCGCCGGCTTGTTCCTGCGGTCGCTGGGGGCGGCAACCAACGTCGACCCTGGATTCGTGACGGCCAACGTGGTGGCGGCGACGCTCGAGCCCGAGGCGTGGGGCTACGACGAGGCTCGCGCTCGCACCTTCTATACGGGTCTCGTCGAGAGCCTCGAGGCAGACGCCGCCGTGTCGGCCGTGGGCCTGACGTCGCGGGTGCCGCTGATGATGAGCCGGTCCGGCGATCAGATCGTGCTGCCAGGCGACAGGCAGCTGCAGGTGGACTACGTCAGCATCGCCGGAGGGTACTTCGAGGCCCTGCAACTGCCACTGATGCAGGGGCGCGCCTTCTCGCGCGTCGACGATGGCGGGGCGCCACGCGTGGCGGTGATCAACGAGACGCTCGCCCGCCAGGCGTGGCCAGATGGCGATGCCATCGGCAGTACGTTCAGGTTTCGCGAGGAGGCGACCACGGTCGTCGGCATCGCGCGTGATGCCACGTATGCGTCGCTCGGCGAGGTCACGCCCCCGTTCGTCTATGTGCCTGCCGCTCAGGTGTGGCATCCCACGCAGACGCTGCTGGTGGGATCGCCGCGAGAGCGCGATGCGGTCGCGCGTGCCGTGCGCGACGCCGTGCACGCGCTGGACCCCGCCCTGCCTCAGCCGCGCGTGGCCGCGCTCGAGGAGTTCACCGACCTGGCGGTGCTGCCGCAGCGTGTCGGCGCCGTCGTGACGCCGGTCCGCGGTGTGGTGGGGCTCCTGCTCGCGACCATCGGTCTCTATGGCCTGATGGCATTCGCTGCAGGCCGGCGCACGCGCGAAATCGGCATCCGCGTCGCCCTTGGCGCGTCCCGCGCGTCGGTGGTCAGGCTCATGATCCTCCAGGGGCTCCGGCTCGTTGCCCTCGGCATCGTCGCGGGCCTGCTGCTGTCCGTCCTCGCCGGCAGGGCACTCGCGCCGTATCTCTTCTCGGTGAGCCCGTTGGACCCCCTGACCTTCGCTGGCACGTCCCTCGTCTTTGCACTCGTCGCGATGGTGGCGTCGTTCATTCCTGCGCGGCGGGCGGCACGGCGGGATCCTCTCCACGCCCTCAGGAACGAGGGACCTGGCACGCCCGTGGCGTGACGGGCTGACTCACAACCGCCGCACCTGAATGTGCTTGTACTCGGTCCACTTGCCGGGAC
>JAEZDP010000405.1 GCA_023418055.1 Acidobacteriota bacterium | reverse complement strand
CCACACTCACCGGACTCCGCTGCCACGTCTGCCACACGGCCTTTCCTGCCGAAGCGCTGTACGTCTGCGACCAGTGTTTCGGGCCGCTCGAACCCGTCTACGACTTCGACCGCGTGCGCGCGACGCTGACACGGGAGGCCGTGGCGTCACGTCCCCGCAACGTCTGGCGGTTCCGCGAGCTGCTGCCCATCACGGGGGAACCTCGCACGGGCTTCTCGTCGGGCTGCACGCCCCTCGTGCCCGCGCCGCGCCTGGCCGAACGGCTCGGCGTCCGCGAGCTGTACATCAAGGACGACGGGGTCAACCACCCCACGCTGTCCTACAAGGACCGTGTCGTGGCGGTGGCGGCCACACGCGCCGTCGAACTGGGCTTCACGACGTTCGGCTGCGCGTCCACCGGCAACCTTGGCAACAGCGTCGCGGCCCATGCCGCGCGTCTCGGGCTCGAGTGCTACGTGTTCATCCCGGACAACCTCGAGCCCAACAAGGTGCTGGGGTCGGCCGTCTACCAGCCGCGCATCCTCGGCATCCGCGGGAACTACGACGACGTGAACCGGCTTTGCACGCAGGTGGCCGATCGGCACGGGTGGGGCTTTGCCAACATCAACCTGCGTACCTACTACGCCGAGGGGGCCAAGACGATGGGGTTCGAGATCGTCGAGCAACTCGGATGGCGCTTCCCGGGCCATGTGGTCTCGCCCATCGCGGGAGGCACGTTGCTGCCCCGCATCTACAAGGGCTTTGCCGAGTTGCGTGAGGTCGGGCTGGTGGACGGCGACCTGCCGCGCATGTACGGCGCGCAGGCGGCCGGGTGCGCCCCGGTCGTGCGTGCGCTGCACGACGGCGCCGAGTACCCCGACCCGGTCAAGCCCGACACCATCGCCAAGTCGATTGCCATTGGCAATCCGGCCGACGGCTTCCACGTGCTGCAGGTGCTCCGCGAATCGAACGGCTGGGCCGAGGCGGTGACCGACGACGAGATACTTGCCGGCATCCAGTTGCTGGCCGAGACCGAAGGCATCTTCACCGAGCCGGCGGGTGGCACCACCCTCGCCGTCACGAAAAAGCTGATTGCCCAGGGGCGCATCCCGGCAGGCGAGCCCATCGTCGTCTGCATCACCGGCAATGGCTACAAGACGGCCGAGCTGATGCTCGACCGCACGGCGCGTCCCATCCCGCTGAGCCGATCGATCGCCGATTTCGACGCGTTCCTCGCTTCGCAGGACGCCAAGGCGCCGGAGGTCAGGGCGTGAGCCGATTCAGACGCGCCGACCTGCTCGTGCAGAAGTACGGCGGCAGCAGCGTCGCGACGGCGGAACGCGTGCGGAACATCGCCCGCCGCATCGCCGAGTGCCGCAAGGACCATCCGCACATGGTCGTCGCGGTGTCGGCCATGGGCAAGACCACCGACCAGCTCATCGCCCTCGCTCACGAAGTGTCCACCCGCCCCGTCGGCCGCGAGATGGACCAGTTGCTGTCGTGCGGCGAGACCATCGCCGTGTCGCTGCTAGGCCTGGCGTTGCAGGACCTCGGCGTGCCGGCCATCTCGTTGACGGCGGCCCAGTGCGGCATCCGCACCGACGGCTCGTTCAACCGGGCGCGCATCGCCGATGTCGACACCGGACGCCTGGTGCACGAACTCGAAAGCGGACGCGTGGTGGTGGTGGCCGGCTTCCAGGGGGTGAGCCCCGAGCACGAGACCACGACGCTCGGGCGCGGCGGGGGCGACATCACCGGCGCGGCGCTGGCCGCAGCGCTCCAGGCCCCGGTGTGCGAAATCTGCACCGACGTGGACGGCGTGTACTCTGCCGACCCCAACCTCGTGCCCGGCGCTCGGCTGGTGCCAGAGATGAGCTACGAGGAAGCCATTGAGCTGGCCGCCAGCGGCGCCAAGGTGCTCCATCCGCGGGCCGCGGAAATCTGCCTGCAATACGACGTGCCCATCCACGTCCGCTCGAGTTTTCACCACAAGCCAGGCACCTGGATTCGTGGAGGCCAACACATGGAACAGGCCGCAGTCGTCGGCATCACGTCCGACAAGAAAATCGCCAAGGTCACCCTGCTCGAGGTGCACGACCAGCCCGGGGTGGCGGCGGGCATCTTCCGCGATCTCGCGCGCGAAGACGTCAACGTGCGCCTCATCATCCAGGCCGCGGCCACGCACGACCGCAACCGCATCACCTTCGTGACCGACGCCGATCAGGTGGACCTGGTGCGCGCGCTCGAAACCACCTGGACACGACGCGGCGTGGTCGGCGAGGTCCTCATCGACACGAAGGTGGCCAAGATCGCCATCGTCGGGTCGCGGATTGCGTCGACGCCGGGGCTGGCCGCGCGCATGTTCAGCGCCCTGGCCCGCAACAAGGTCAACATCGACTGCATCAGCACCTCCGAGATGAAGGTGTCGTGCGTCATCAGCGCCGACGACCTGGATCAGGGCGTCCGCGCGGTACACGCCGAGTTCTTCGGCAACGCGGCGTCGCCACGTGCGCGGAAGACGCCGGCGCGGGGCGCAACGAAAACGGCCGCCCGAAAGGCGGCCGTCAAGGCGGGAAGCCGTGCGCGGGCTGCCCGGCCCGCCGCGAGCCGGCGTTAGCGGTCAGGGCCGGGTGTTGTCGAGCGAGCCCGGCGTCCGCAGCGAATAGCCCTTCCGTGCCCACACGCTCACGCCATCGCGCTCCACCTTCACCTGGATGGCGCGGTGCTTGCGCGTGGGGTCGGGATTGGTCGAGTAGTAGCCGAGCACGTAGTAGTCGCTCGTCTCCGCGTCGATGCGCTTCAGGGCGCGGTCGAAGTCGTTCTGGTTGATGACGGCGGTCCCGCCCGTCTCTTCCGCGAGCACCCGCAGGCTGTCCTGCGACTTCCGCAGGTGGTTGTTCCACTCCATCATGTCGACCGGCTCGTCGATGTCGGCACCGCCGACGAGTCCGCGCGGGTCGATCGTGTACATCGTGACGTTGGCGCGGTTGGCCGCGCGCGTGAGGTCAGCCAACTCCCTGGCCAGATCGGCGTCCGAGAACTGCTGGCCCTGACGCTGCATGTTCATCAGCGTGTCGCCGCCGGCCACTCCGGCGCCGTATCCGTACAACTGCGCCTGCGCCTGCATGCGTCCCTGCGGGAACGGGTCGAAGTCGTAGCCGTTGCTGACGTAGATGAACGCCTTACGGCGGTTCTGGATCTGCTCGAGCTGCCGCATGAGATCGAAGGCGGTGCTGAACGCGACGTGCGCGCGGTAGCGCACTTCCGACGGCCCCTGCGAGCCCTGCGAGCCCTCGAGGATGTCGGTCGGCTTCAGGCCGCTCCCACTGATCTTCTTGATGGCCTCGTCGAGCCGCTTCCGGTCGTACGTGGGGTCGATGGCCAGCGACGACGGGCCGGTGGACACGATGCTGAACATGTCGCCGTCGTGGATGAGCGTGGTGGCAATCTTCTTGAAAAGATCACGAATCCGCGGCGTGTTCCTGAAATCGAGGTGCAGGTCGTCCACGTAGAGCACGAAGATGCGGCCTGCCGCGTCGTTGACCGGACGGGGCGGAGGCAGCACCATGCCCTCTTCGACCGGTGCCGGCGGTGGAGCCGCGAGGTTGAAGTAGCGGCCGCCGTGCACGAGCGTGAGCGAGGCCACCTGCTGCTCCACGCCGTCCTCGGTGACCCTGAAGTCTTCCTTCTTGAGGTCGGCGACGAACTGGCCGTTGGAATCGCGGGGAATGGCGTCGGTGGTGACGAGGTTGGTGACCGAGACGAAGTCTGGCGCGCGCTGCTGGCTATCTGCAGCGGGCATCTCGGCCGGCGGAGGCGGCTGCTGCGCGGCGAGCGACACCGCGGTGACGCCTGCCGCACACGCCAGCAGGCCGGCTGCCAGACGCAGGCGCCCAGCCATCGTCGTACGAACGAGACCGGTGGACTGCAGGCGGCTGGTTCGTGATCTCATGGGTCGATTATAGGGTCGGGCGCACGTGGTGTCTCGTCGGCACCGCCGTTCCGTCTAGGTCGACGCCGACGCCGACGGCGGGCTGACGGCGCTCCATCGGCTTCTGACGTCTCTCCCGTCACCTCGGCCGGCACGACTGCGTGTGCATCTGCGGCCGGGGCTGGTGGCTCCGAGTCCTCGGCCGACGCGTCCGCGGCCGGGGGCCTCTCGGACACGTCCGCGGCGGCCGTCTCGTGACGACGCGGCTGCAGCGGCGACGCCTTCGGCCGCGACGGCTCGGTGGGCGTCGGCGCGTTCCTCTGCGGACGCGGGGCGCTTCCCCGTCCGGCACTCTTCCCGGCGGCTCGCCAGGCTTCGCGGCGTGCTTCGGGGGTCGCGGCCGCGGCCTGCTGCCGGGCGTTCTCGGCTGCCCGCTCGAGCTCTGGCCAGTCGAAGACGATGTCGGGATAGCGGCGTTCGAGTTCCCGCTGACGCGCGGGGTCGAGGGGGAGCCGGCCGACGCGCAGCCCTGGCGGCGCCGTCCAGAAGTACAGCACGCGGGCGCCTTCCCGGCGTCGTCCATCCTGCCGGGTGTCGATGAGGTACAGCGTGTCGAGGCCGCGCTTGTCGCGCGAGAGGCGGACGATGGGCAATGCGGATCTACCGGTTCACCGACGCTTCCGGGGCCGGGCGGCCGCCTTCCCCGCTGGTGCGGCGCGTTTCTTGGTGGTGGCCTCGGCCGAGGCCTTGGGGCTCGTGCGCGGCCGGGCCGCCCGATCCGACGCCGTCGCCCGAGCGGCGGGCTTTGCGGTGCCCGACCTCGAGGCAGGACGCGCGGCCGGCGCCTTGCTGCGCGGAGATGCCTTGACGGCGGCCGCGGAGGCCGCCGGGCGCTTGACCGCGCCCTTCGCAGGCGCCTTCGGGGTCTTCGTGAGAGGCTTGGCCGGTGCCTGGCCTCGGCTCGACGCCGCCGGCCGGGCCGCGACTTTGGCTGCAGTCTTCCCTCCCGTCCGCGGCGCCGACTTCTGGGCGGGCTTGGACGCCGACGGCGCGGGAGCTCTTGTCGCGCTCTTCTTCTCCGCGGCAGGAGAGGTCTTGCCTGCCGAGGTCGCAGCCCCTCGGGCTGGCGCTTTCGCGGTCGGCCGGGTCGAGGCCTGAGGCTGGCTCTGCGCCTGAGCAGGTCGGCTGCTGCTCTTCTCGGCCGCGGGTGGTGTGGTGCGCCGGGCCGGCGCCGCGATCTTCGCGCCGTTGGCTGCTTTGGCCGCCTGGGCCGCGGCAAAGGCCGCAGCCGCCTGACGCGCCGACGTCAGCGTCGAGGGCTGACTCGGGGCCTTCGCGGGTGGGCTCTTCCTGGCCGGGCGTTTCGCGGTCTTGGCGGGGGCAGACTCTGCCGTCTTCTTCACGGGTGCCGGCTCCACCTCCGCGGCCGGGGGTGGTGGCGGCGTCTGCTCGGCCTGCAGGGCCCTTCGCTCGGCGCGTGCCTCCTCGAGGTCCATGTCCGGCTCCAGGACGCCGGGAGTGGGCAGCACCTGTGTGAAGCGAAACTGGTCGCCGTAGGGCACAAACGACCACACCTCGGAAGGCGACACCCGGTGCTCCTTGCACAGGCGCAACGTGGCATCCACGGCGATGGCCGGCACGTACAGGTGGAATTGTGCCCGCACTTTCGAGAACCGCACCCACTCGTGCATGGCCTCGAGGCGATTGACCGACTCGGCCGTTTCGACCTCGACGATGGCGTGCGCCTTCTTGCCGCTGGCCGGGGTGGTCAGCACCAGGTCCGGGAACTCGCTGCGGCCGCCGGCCTTCACCGGCACACGCTGCTCATCCCCGACGTTGGCCTCCACGTCGTAACGTCGACGCAGCTTGAACTCCAGCTCGCGAATGACCCGGTCGTGCTCGAACTGTTCGCGAACGGGACGAATCAGAATCGCCACTCACAGCCTCCGCGGACGACGAAGGTCCGGCGCCTACTTGGCAGAACACGCATCAGAAACGCGAGATGCTAGCATGGATGCGTAACCTGTTACCAGCAGGTTCCCTCGCGCGGCGCTATTGTGACACAGCTCGTCGCGATCTCCTAACCTGTTTGTTCCGTGTCGCTTACCTTCGAAAGACGCCCCTGTGAACGACCGCTTCCTCCGTGCCTGCCGGCGACAGCCGGTCGATGCGACGCCCGTCTGGTTCATGCGGCAGGCGGGCCGGTACATGCCCGAATACCGGGCCTTGCGGACCCGCTACACCCTCCTCGAGATCTGCCGTGCGCCTGAGGTGGCCATCGAGGTCACGCTGCAGCCCGTCAAGCGGCTCGAGGTGGACGCGGCCATCCTCTTCTCCGACCTGCTGCTGCCCCTCGAACCGATGGGCCTGTCCTTCGAGTTCGTGAAGGGCGAGGGCCCGTCGTTCCACGACCCCATCCGCACGGTCGCCGACATCGACCGTGTGCATGCCATCGACCCCGGCGAGGCGATGCGGCACGTGCTCGACACCATCCGAGGGCTGAAGGAAGTGCTCGAGGTGCCCCTGATCGGCTTTGTAGGCGCGCCGTTCACGCTCGCCTCCTACGCCATCGAAGGCGGCCCATCCAAGGACTTCGCGCGCACGAAGTCGATGATGTACACCGAGCCCGAGGCCTGGCACCGGCTCTGCCAGCTATTGGCCGAGATGGCGGGCACGTACCTGCAGGCGCAGATTGCGGCGGGTGTGGATGCGGTCCAGGTGTTCGACTCGTGGGTGGGCCATCTGTCGCCGCGCGACTACCGCGAGTTCGCCCTGCCGCACACCCGGCGGGTGTTCGAGCACCTCGACGGGCTCGACGTGCCGTCCATCCATTTCGGCGTGGGCACGTCCATGCTGCTGCCAGACATGGCCGAGGCCGGCGGCTGGGTCATCGGCGCCGACTGGCGCATGCCGCTCGACCGGGCCTGGGACGCGATAGGGCCCGAGAAGGCGATTCAGGGCAACCTCGACCCGACATTGCTGCTTGGCCCCCCGAGCCGGCTGCGGGCCGGGGTCGAAGAGGTGCTCGCCCGCGCCGGGCGACGGCCGGGGCATGTCTTCAACCTCGGGCATGGCGTGCTGCCCATGACGCCGGTGGAATCGGTCCAGCGCGTGGCGCACTGGGTGCACAGCCTCAGCCGTACCAGCTGAGTCCGGTCGATGACCCCACGGATCGTCGTCATCGGCGGGGGCATGGCCGGCCTCGCAGCGGCGTGGGCGTGCCATAGACGCCAGCTCCCCGCCCTCGTGCTCGAAGCGTCGGCACGCACGGGGGGCGTGGTGCAGACGCACCATGCCGACGGTCTCGTGCTCGACGGTGGCCCCGATGCCTTTCTCGCCACCAAGCCCGGCGCGGTGGTGCTGTGCCGGGAACTGGGCCTCGAGCCCGATCTCGTGCCGATGCTGCCACCGCGCGGCGCCTTCATCCTCTCGCGCGGGCACTTCCACGCGCTGCCAGAAGGCGGGGCGTTCGGGGTGCCCGTCAGCGCCCGGGCGTTCGCCCGCTCGCGTCTGCTGTCATGGCGCGGCAAGCTGCGGGTGGCCATGGAACCGCTCGTGCCGCGCGCATCCTGGCTCGCGGCGCACGACGAGTCGGCCCGCACGTTCTTCGAGCGGCGCTTCGGGGTCGAAGCCGCCGATCGAATCGCCCAGCCGCTGCTCGGGGGCATCCACGCCGGTCGCCTCGAGACGCTGTCGGCCCGAGCCGTGCTTCCGCAGCTCGTCGCGATGGAGGCGGCAGGCACGAGCGTCTGGCTGACGCTCCGTCGTCAGGCGGGACGCCCGCGTCCCGATGGCGTGTTCCGCACCTTTCCCGACGGGATGGGGCGTCTGCCGCAGGCGCTCACCGCGGCCCTGCCGGCCGGCACCATCCGCACCGGAGCCACTGTCACGTCGCTCGAGCACGCGGCCGACGGCACGTGGGTCGTTCACGCCGAGGGGCTCGGGCGGCTGCCGGCCGACATCGTGGTGCTGGCCGTGCCAGCCTGGCGCGCCGCACCACTGCTCGCCGGCTGCGCGCCGGACGCCGCGGCCATCTGCGAGGCGGTGCCGTACGTCTCGTCGGCCACCGTCCTGCTCGCGTATGACGACAGCGCCGTGCCTGCGGCACCTCGCGGCAGCGGGTACGTCATTGCCGAGCGCCCGGCCGACGACCCGGTCATGGCGGTGACCTGGGTGACGGCGAAGTGGCCAGGACGGGCGCCTCGAGGCACCACCCTGATTCGCGTCTTCTTCGGAGGCGAAGGTCATGAAGCCACGCTCGCGGCCGACGACGAGACACTGGCAGGCTTGGCGCACCGTCATCTGGCGCGCTGGTGGGGATTGCGCGATGCGCCGCGGTTTGCCCGCGCGTTCCGCTGGATGCGCAGCAGCCCGCAGCATGTCGTGGGCCATCCGACACGGGTGGCCCACCTGCAGGCACGCCTCGACGCGCTCGGCGGTCTCGGGGTGGCCGGCAGCGGGTTCCGCGCGGTCGGCATCCCCGACGTGGTGGCCGACGCCCGTGCCGAGATGGACCGGCTCATCACCAGGTGGCAACAGCGGTAACATGCCCGGGTGAACTCTCGCGCGTGGCAGTCATGGGTGGTCGGGGTGGCACTGATGGTCGGACCGCTGGCCTGCGGAGGGCCGTCCGCGTCCACACCCGCCTCCGCCACTGAAGCGTCCCCACCCTCGTCGTCTCCTCCCGCTCGTCTGAGTGGCACGCGCGCCGACGTCACGCCGGCCATCGCCGATGTGCTCGACCGCATCCGTGCGGCCGACGCCGGCCAATTGGCCGTATCGGAGGCCGATGGCCGGTTCCTGCGGACGTTGGTCCTGGCGACGGGCGCCACGCGAGCGCTCGAGATCGGCGGCGCCAGTGGCTACAGCGCCATCTGGCTCGGGCTGGGGCTGCGCGAGACCGGCGGCACGCTCGTGACCATCGAATACGACGCCGAACGCGCGGAGGCGTTGCGCGCCAACATCACCGCCGCAGGGCTCGACGATGTGGTGACGGTCGTGGCTGGAGACGCCAAGGCTGAGATCCCCCGGATCGAGGGCACCTTCGATCTCGTCTTCATCGACGCGTGGAAGCCCGACTACCAGCACTACTTCGACCTGACGTTCCCTCGCGTGAACCAGGGCGGGGTCGTGCTGGCGCACAACGTGATCAACAAGGGCAGCGAGATGCCCGAGTTCCTCGAGACCATCCGCACGCACCCCGACGTCCTCACGTCGATCGTCGCCGCCGGCGACGAAGGCATCTCGGTGACGGTCAAGCGCTAGTTGACCAATCGCGCTCGATGAGAGGGTCCATGCGCACCATCCACATCATCGGCGTCCCGCTCGACCTGGGAGGCGGACGACGGGGCGTCGACATGGGGCCGTCGGCCATGCGCATCGCCGGTCTCACGGACCGGCTGCGTGCGCTGGGCCATCGCGTCGTGGACCGCGGCGACATCCTGACGCCCACGCCGGAGACCCGTGACCCTGGGGACGAGAAGAAGCGGTTCGTTCACGAGATCCAGGGCGTCTGCGACCAGCTCTATCAGGAGGCGCTCGAGGCACTCGGCGACGGCGCCGTGCCGGTCGTGCTCGGGGGCGATCACAGCGTCGCGGCCGGATCGGTGGCCGCCACGGCCGCCTTCGCGCAACGCGGCCCGCAGCCCGTCGGCCTCCTGTGGATTGACGCGCATGGCGACATGAACACGCCGGCCACCTCGCCCTCCGGCAACGTCCACGGCATGCCGCTGGCGGCGCTGCTCGGCGAAGACCCGCGCGAGCTCGCGATGGTCGGCGGCTTCGCGCCGAAAGTGCACGCCGCCAACACGGTGCTCATCGGGGTCCGCGACCTCGACGTCCGCGAACGCGACGAAGTGCGCAACTCCGGCGTGCACGTCTTCACCATGAAGGACATCGACCGGCAAGGCATCGCGCGGGTCATGGAACAGGCCATCGCACATGCCTCGGCCGGGACCGCGGGGCTCCATGTGTCCTTCGACCTGGACGTCTGCGACCCCACCATCGCTCCGGGTGTCGGCACGCCCGTACGCGGCGGGCTCAACTACCGGGAAGCGCACATGGCCATGGAGATGATCGCCGACGCGGGACGCCTGCTCGCGCTGGACCTCGTGGAGGTCAACCCGGTGCTCGATCTCCAGAACGTCACTGCCGTGCTCGCCGCCGAACTGGCGGCCTCGGCCCTGGGCCAGAAGATCTACTGATCACCACGCCGCACGCAGAGGCGCGGCGCCCTGTGTATAGTGGTGAGTCGTGCCATCGCCAGCACTCACGACGAGTGTGGCGGTCGTCCACAACACAAGACAAAGGAGCATCGATGCGCAATCGACTGCTGACAGCACTGACGGTGGCCATGGCCGCTGGCGTCCTCACCCTCGTGCCGATGATGGCCATGGGCCAGAAAGTGGTGCAGACCACGCCCGGCAAGGGCGGCAGCCCGCACGAGACGGTCGAATACACCGTCGGTGATGCCACGGTGACCATCGTCTACGGCCGACCCTATCTGAAGGGCCGGTCGCTCGACACGCTGGCGCCCAACGACAAGGTGTGGCGCACGGGCGCCGACGAAGCCACCACGCTCATCACGACCAAGGACCTGACCATCGGGTCGCTGGCCGTTCCCGCTGGCACGTACACGCTCTACACGCTGCCCTCGGCCTCCGGCTGGAAGCTCATCGTCAACAAGCAGAACAAGCAGTGGGGCACGGTGTACCAGGAGGGCCAGGATCTGGGCCGCGTGGACCTCACCTCCGGCAAGCTGCCCAAGCCCGCCGAGCAGTTGACCATTGCCATCGTGCCGGCCTCGGGGGGACAGAACCTCGAGATTCACTGGGGCGACATGCGGCAGTACGTTCCGATCAGCGTCAAGAAGTAAACATCCCCTCACACGTGCAGCCCGTCGGCATCAGCCGGGGGGCTGCACGCCTGGCGCCCCAGGCTTCACCGGCGCCTGTCCTTCCGCCGTCCGCAACAGGAACACCAGCACCTGCGCCACCGCGAGGTACAACTCGGGGGGAATCGTCGTCTCGAGCGGCAGCCGCGTCAGCAACTGCACGAGGTCGGGGCTCTGGTGGACGGGAATGCCGTGCCGCCGGGCGGTGGCGACGATCTGCTCGGCGATGGGGCCCTCGCCGCGTGCCACCACCTCCGGCGCCGCCGTCGTCCCCGCCTCGTAGCGAAGCGCGGCCGCCTGCCGACGCGGCGTCGTCCCGGGACGTTCATCCATGCTCACGCGTCCACGTTGACGATGCTGCCTTCGGGCGGCACGTCGAAGGGCGTATCGGCCGACACCACGCGGACGGGGTCGATGGCCACGCGCGTGGAGACCTCGCTGAACCCCGCGCTGGTCAGTGCGCGCACGAGATCGGCCAGCCGGCGCTCGATGGCATCGGCCGCGGCGGCCTGTTCGGTCACGAGTTCGGCCCGCAGGTGGGGGCCGAACGCGTCGAGGCGCACCTGGATGCGGCCAAGGCCCTCGAGCGTGAGGTCGAGCTGCACCCGACGGCCTCCAGCCTCCCCCGCCCCGGGTGGCGCATCGGGGGCCTCACCCGTCCGCAGGTGGACGTCGACGTCGTGCGCGCCGAGGGCCATGGGCACCCGCAGGTCGAGCACGCCGTCGCGCACGAGGTGCGCCGCCGTGCGTGCCTGCTCGGCGAGCAGTGCGTCCTGCACCTGTCGCACGCTCGCGCGTGCACCCTCCAGTGCGGCGTCGGCGGGCGGGTCGGCCAGCGAGCGCGCGAGGGCGGCCAGGCGGCCTCGCAGGTCGTCGACTGCCTGCTGGTCGGTCGTCGAGGGCGCATGGCGGGCAGCGTAGGCCAGCCGCGCCTCGAGCAGCGACGGATCGCGGGCCAGCCGGGTGGCCAGGGCGTCGGCCAAGTGCCGGGCCAGCTCGCTGTCGGGCATCGAGCGGGTCTCTCCAGGCGCCGCCGCATCCCTCGCGGTGGCCGCAAGCGGCCCGAGCTGCTGCCCGAGCGCGGCGGCCTGCGCGGGCGTGAGGAGCCCTCGCGACACCAGCACGGGCAACCAGCCGGCGAGCGCACGTGCGGCCTCGGTCACCGCAGGCGTGGCTCCGGTCGCCGCCAGGACGGCCGCGGCATATCCGTACCCCGTGGACGACACGGGGGGCACCGGCTGGCCCTGCCGCGGCTCGACGAGCCGCATGTGGGGCTCGTCGCCCGCACTCTCGACCACCTCGAGGAGCAGCCGGGTGCCGGGTGGAAACGGCAGCGGCGTCCGCGATGCGGCCTCGCGCCCCGCCAGCGCGAGCATCGAGCGGCCGTCGAGATCCGGCGACAGCACCGTAGCCGTCACGCGCTGGCCGGGGGCCAGGTCGATTCGCGGGATGGTCGGGGTGAGCGACCGTTCGGGCGGCAGCGTGGCCGGCAGCAGCTGGATGTGCATCGCAAGGGGCGGCGTGTCGGCAGTGCCGTATCATGATCGAGCCAAACCGCGTCCTTCACAAGACCATGAACGCTACGCCACTTGCAGGGCGCCCGGCGCGCCAGCGCCGCGGCACCCGTCGCGCCGCCCGGCCGGCTCCCGTCACACCCGACTGGACGCGCTGCGACCCGTCCAACCTCGACCATCCCGCGCTCTATATCAATCGGGAACTCAGCTGGCTCGAGTTCAACCAGCGCGTCCTGCGACAGGCACAAGAGGACTACCATCCCCTGCTCGAGCGCGTGAAGTTTCTCGGCATCGCGGCCACCAACCTCGACGAGTTCTTCATGGTGCGGATGGCGACGCTGCTCAAGAAGTACCGCGCCGGCATCGAAGACGTCAG
>JAEZDP010000311.1 GCA_023418055.1 Acidobacteriota bacterium | reverse complement strand
GTGGCCTTCGGCATGGGCATCCACCGATCGAACGTGCGGTTCGTATTGCACGCCGGGGCGCCGCAGTCGCTCGAGCACTACCAGCAGGAGTCGGGACGTGCCGGGCGCGACGGCCTCGAGGCGGAATGCGTGTTGTGCTATTCGGGCGCCGACTTCCTCAAGTGGCGGACGATGCTCGAGCGCAATGGCGAACTGACCGAGGCCACGCTGGCGCTCATGCGCGACATGGAGCGCTACGCCACCGGCGTCGTCTGCCGCCATCGGCAGCTGGTGCGGTACTTCGGCGAGGAGTACCCGCGCGCGTCGTGCGGCGCGTGCGACGTGTGCCTGGGCGAACTCGAACTGGTGGACGACCCGGTACTCATGGCGCGCAAGGTGCTGTCGGGCGTGGCGCGGGTGGAGCAGCGGTTCGGGGCCGGGCACGTCACCGCCGTCCTGCGTGGCCAGGCGACCGCCGCGGTCAAGAGCCGGGGGCACGACACGTTGAGCACGTTCGGCCTGCTGGCCGACAGGTCGGCGGCGGAAGTGCGGGGCTATCTCGAGCAACTCACGGCGCTGGGTCTGCTGAAGCAGACGCCCGGGGAATATCCCGTCCTGCAGCTCACGCCGGAGGGTCGGCAGCTGATGCGCGATCCCGAGAGCCGCCAGGGCCTGACGCTGACGCGTCCGCCCCAGGCGCGGCCCGGCGAGCCTCGTGCGCGGTCGAAGGTGGAGTCGGAGTCGTGGGAGGGCGTCGATCGCGATCTGTTCGAGCGGCTGCGCGGCGTGCGCCTCGAGATCGCGCGCGGGCGCGGCGTGCCGCCGTATGTCATCTTCCACGACACGACGCTGCGCGAGATGGCACGGACGCGTCCGGCGACGATGGGGGAGTTGCGGCAGCTGTATGGCGTCGGCGAGCGCAAGGCGGCGGATTTCGGGGAGGCGTTCCTCGAGGCGATCACGGCCGCCCCCACGGCGTCGTAAGGCTGACCGCGAAACGCTGTCGGTGGGGTGCACGTAAGGAGATCCGGAGGAACATCCATGCTCACACGTCGCGAGTGGCTCAATCTCACCCTGGGGACGGGCGCTGCGCTCGCCTTCGACCGCGCCATCCTGTCGGCCCAGCAGCCGATGATCATGCGCGCCATCCCATCGTCGGGCGAGCGGGTGCCCATCGTGGGCCTTGGCAGCTCGGCCACGTTTTCGCAGGTGGCGCGCAGCGAGGACGTCTCGGCGCTGCGCGAAGTGCTCAAGGCGTTCACCGACCACGGCGGCACGGTGTTCGACACGGCGCCGAGCTATGGCGCGTCCGAAGAGGTCTCGGGACGGCTGGCGGCGGAACTCGGCATCACCGAGAAGATCTTCTGGGCGACCAAGGTGAACGTCGCGGGACGTGGCGGCGGCAGTGCCGACCCTGCGGCGGCGAAGGCGCAGGTCGAGGCGTCGTTCACGAAGCTGAAGAAGGGCAAGATCGATCTCATCCAGGTGCACAACCTCGGCGACGTACCGACGCAACTCGGCCTTCTGAAAGACCTGAAGAAGGAGGGCCGCGTGCGCTACATCGGCGTGACGACGACCAACGAGGGGCAGTACGAGGCGCTGCAGACGATCATGCGCAACGAGCCGCTGGACTTCATCGGCATCGACTACGCCATCGACAACAGGGAAGTGGAGCAGACCATCCTGCCGCTGGCGCAGGAGCGCAAGATCGGCGTGCTGGTGTACGTGCCGTTCGGGCGCACGCGCCTGTTCAAGCGTGTCGGCGACCGCCCGGTGCCCGACTGGGCCAAGGCCTTCGGCGCAAACACCTGGGCGCAGTTCTTCATCAAGTACGTGGCGGCGCACCCGGCCGTGACCGTCGTGACCCCGGCCACCAGCCGTCCGACCAACATGATCGACAACCTTGGCGGCGGTCGGGGCGAACTGCCCGACGAGGCCACGCGCAAGAAGATGGTGGAGCTGGTCGAAGGGCTGCCGGCGGCGTAGGCGGTCCACAGTCCACGGTCCACGGTCCACAGTGAATCGAGGACCGGACTGTAGACCGTGGACCGTGGACCGTGGACTGATTCCCGTTACCGAATCCTTACCCGATACAGTCCCGTGCGCGCCGTGATGTAGAGCGCCTTGCCGTCGGCGTCGCCGAAGGCACAGTTGGACGGCACTTCCGGCGTCTCGATCACGCCGAGGATGGCGCCGTTCGCCTCGAACACCCACACGCCTCCGGCGCCCGTCACGAACACGCGCCCCTCTGCGTCCACCTTCATCCCGTCCGGACCGCCCTGCGCGCCGGGCCACGGCGTCATCGTGCCGAACACGCGTCCGTTGGCCAGGGTGCCATTGGCCTGCACGTCGAAGGCGCGCACGTGCTGCTTCGCGGTGTCGGCGACGTAGAGGGTCGTGCCATCCGGTGAGAAGGCGAGGCCGTTTGGACGCTCGAAGTCGTCGGCCACCAGCGTGAGCGTGCCGTCGGGCGCCAGACGGTAGACGCCGTTCACCTCGAGTTCCCTGCCTTCCTTCTGCTGCGGCAGCCCATACGGCGGGTCGGTGAAGTAGAGGGCCCCGTCGCGCGCCTCGACGAGGTCGTTCGGGCTGTTCAGGCGTTTGCCGTCGTGGCGATCGGCGACCGAGGTGATGGCGCCATTGGCCTCGGTGCGCGACACACGACGGGCGGCGTGTTCGGCGGCCACGAGACGTCCCTGGCGGTCGAAGATGAGGCCGTTGGCCTGCTGGCTCGGCTCCCTGAAGATCGACACGCCCTCGGTGGGATGCCATTTCATGATCCGGCTGCGCGGGATGTCGGTGAAGAGCAGGTAGCCGTCACGATGCCAGACGGGCCCTTCAGTGAAGGCGAAGTCGCCGGCCACCTTCTCGACGCGGGCGCCTGGCGCGAGCACCTGCGCGAGGCCGGCCGACGAAGGTTTGGCGGCGGTGGCGGGTTGAGCGGCGGCCGGGACGGCTGTCGCCAGCACGATGGTCACGAGCAGCAGGAGGCGCATGCGCGATTGTACGCGTCGACCCTGGGCCGGGGCTGGTTGCGCTTTTGTTTCGCCCCTGTTATTCTGCGCTCGTCAGGCAAACAAAAGGCGAAAACATGTCGGCTCCCCATTCCCGCGCGCACCTCGAACTGCTGCTGCAGCAGCGTCGGCTCGACAGCACCCTGACAGGCCGCCTGCCCGATACCCCCCGGATGGCGACGGGGGTTCCCACGCTCGATGCCCAACTGCAGGGCGGCGTCGCGCGGGGGCATGTGTCCGAGGTGATTGGTCCCCGGTCGTCTGGGCGGAGCCGTCTGCTGCTCACGCTGATGGCGGCGGCTACGCAGCGGGGTGAGGTGGCAGCCTGGATCGACACCGTCGATCGCGGCGATCCCGCGTTGGCGGCCGCGGCCGGCGTGCGCCTGTCGCAGGTGTTGTGGGTGCGCGGCATGGCGTTGTCGCCGGGGGAACTCGCGTTGCGTCCCGGTCGCGACGACGTAGGCGATCTGGCGGGCCTGTCACTGCAGCGGGCCCTCAAAGCTGCCGCGCTGGTGGTGCAGGCCGGAGGCTTCGGCCTCGTCGCGCTCGACCTGTGCGACATCCCCGTCGCCATGCTTCGGCAGGTGCCCCCCTCCACGTGGATTCGCCTGCATCGTCTGGTCGAAGGACGCGAGACCGCACTCGTGCTGCTGGCTGCCCAGCCCGTCACGCGCAGCGCGAGTGGCGTGTCGCTGCGGTTGCAGGCCACGCCGCAGTGGGAGGGCGCCAGCACCCGCCTGCGGCGTCTCGACGAACTGGCCACCACCTTCACGGTGCACAGTGCCCGCCATCCCGCCGCCGAGGTGACGAGCGCAGATGTCGCGCGCGCCGGCTGAGTCCTTCGTTCCTTAGTTCCTTCGTTCCTTAGTTCCTTAGTTCCTTAGTTCCTTCTTTCCTTCCATGTTCGCTGCCCTGCATCTCGACCTGTCCACGGCATCTTCCACACCTGCGGAGCAGGGGCTCTCGGCCAGTGCGCTCGACCGCCTGCCTGAGGTGGCCTCCGACATGACGCCTCGCTGGGAACGACTGGCCCCCGGCGATGTGGTCCTCGACGTGAGTGGTCTGCGGCGGCTGTTCGGAGGGCCTGAGGGCATTGCCGACGCCGCGCGCCGGCTGGCGGCCGGCCACGGCGTGGAGGTGCGCGTGGCGACCGCTGCGGCGTGGAGTGTGGCACTGGTGCGGGCGGCCTGGCCCGGGGCGGCGCGCGACCACGTTCCCGCCGAACGGGCTGCCGACGCGCTGGCCCCGCTTCCCATCGACGCCCTGGCCCTCATCCCCGGCGTGACGACCCCGGGAGTGCCGCTGGACGTCCCCCGTGCCACCACGAGGCGGCTCGGCAGCGCACGCCACTACCGTCTGTCCGCAGGGCAGGGGCTCGTGCCCTCGTCCCTGCGGGTGCCACGCGCGACGAACGGATCGGACGCGGCCGGCGATGTTCGCGTGTGGGCCGATGTGCGCGCCACGCTGCATCGGTGGGGCGTGCGCACCTGCGGCCAGCTCGCCCTGCTGCCGACCGACGATGTGCATGCGCGCCTGGGGGTGTTCGGCGTGTGGCTCCAGGCCTGTGCGCGAGGTGTCGATCCCCGCCCCCTGCGCACCCAGCCACCCGACGAGATCTTCGAAGAGACCCTGGCCCTCGAGTGGCCGATTGACGGTCTCGAGCCGTTGTCGTTCGTGCTGCCCCGGTTGCTCGATCCGCTGTGTGCGCATCTCGAAGCGCGCGACCGTGCCGCCATCGTCGTGCGCCTGGCGCTGCGGTTGACCGACAGGCAGGTACACCTGCGGACGATCGAGTTGCCGGCGCCCGTCCGGGATGCCCGTGTGCTGCGCACGTTGCTGCTGCTCGACCTCGAGGCGCATCCGCCACATGCCGGCATCGACGCCATCACGGTCGGTGTCGATCCGGCGCCCGGGCGCATCACGCAGCACTCGCTCTTGCGTAAGGCGTTGCCATCGGATGACGACCGCGTGGCGCTGCTGGCGCGGTTGACGGCGCTGATGGGCGAGGGCCGCTGTGGCGCGCCGGCCCTGGTCGACACCCATCGGCCTGGTGCGGTGGCGATGCAGCCGTTCGAGCCGGAAGTGTTCGTCCCGCTGCCCGGCGGGGCTGGTGAGGGCGCCGCCGGCCCGCAGGCCACCGCATCGCCCATGTGGACGCCGGCCCCGGCCACGACACCGGCCGGGCGCAGTCGTGCCGAGGCCGTGGAGCCGGCCCTCGAAGGGCACCTCGACACCACGGGCTATCACCTCCGACGGCTGCGACGCCCGTGGCCCATCGACGTGACGACTTCGCCGCGCGGCGTCCGCCCGCTGCGCGTCCACATCGGCGCGCGGGGCTGGGCCGATGGTGCCATTGCCACGGCATCCGGCCCCTGGCGCTCCTCCGGCGCGTGGTGGCAATCCCCGCAGGCCTGGGATCGCGACGAGTGGGACGTCGCCCTTCACGACGGCACCACGTATCGCGTCTACCAGGATCGGCAGACGCGCCAGTGGTGGCTCGACGGCGAAATCGACTAGACCCGTGTACGTCGAACTCCACGCCTCTTCGGCGTTTTCGTTTCTCGACGGCGCCTCGCTGCCCGAGGCGCTCGTGGCGCGTGCGGCGGCGCTCGAGATGCCGGCCCTGGCGCTGCTCGATCGCGACGGCGTGTATGGGGCCCCACGTGCGCACAAGGCGGCCACCCAGGCCGGCCTCCGGGCGCTCGTCGGCGCCGAGTTGACGATGCGGACCGGCGTGGGCGCGCCTGGCACCGGCCTCGACGGCGCGTGGCGGCCGCCGCTCCTCTGGCGGCTGCCGGTGCTGGTCGAGTCGGCCGAGGGCTATCGCACGTTGTGCCGGCTCGTCACGCAGATGAAGCTGGCGGCGCCGAAGGGGCAGGGCGCTCTGCCGCTCGAGGCGCTCGACGGCCAGACGCGTGGCCTGGTCGCGCTGGTGGGCCGGGCGGTGCTCGGCGTCGAGCGGCACGGCGTGGGCGGCCTGCTCGACCAGGTGGTGGGGATGTTCGGCCGGCAGCAGGTGTATGTCGAGATGCAGCGGCATCTCGCGCGCGATGAAGCCGCCGATGCGCACATCCTGCAGTCGCTGGCCGACGCCTTCAAGGTGCCGGTGCTGGCGACCAACGGCGTCCGCTTCGCCACGCCCGACGACCGTCCGCTCTACGACGTGCTCACGTGCATCCGCCATGGCACGACGCTGGTGCAGGCAGGGCGCCGCCTGTCGGTCAATGCCGAGCGGTATCTGAAGTCGCCCGCGCAGATGGCCGCGTTGTTCCACGACCGGCCCGACGCCCTGCACGCGACGCGGGATCTCACCGACCGGCTGCAGTTCACGCTGGCCGACCTCGGCTACCGGTTTCCCGACTATCCGGTGCCGGCAGGCGATACCCAGATGGGCTTTCTGCGGCGCATCACCGATGCGGGCGCGCGATGGCGCTATCGTCCGTATCACGAGCGGGCGCGTCGCCAGGTGGCGCGCGAACTCGACCTCATCGAGAAGCTCGATCTCGCAGGCTATTTCCTCATCGTCTGGGACCTGGTGAACTTCTGCCGGCGCAACGACATCCTGGTGCAGGGCCGGGGGTCGGCCGCCAACAGCGCCGTCTGCTACAGCCTCGGCATCACGGCCGTCGATCCGGTGGGCATGGACCTGCTGTTCGAGCGGTTCCTCTCGGAAGAGCGCGGCGAGTGGCCCGATATCGATCTCGACCTGCCGAGTGGCGATCGGCGTGAGCGGGTCATCCAGTACGTGTTCGAGCGGTACGGTCCGCGGGGGGCGGCGATGACCGCCAACGTCATCACCTATCGCGGACGCAGCGCGGCGCGGGAGGTGGGCAAGGTGCTCGGATGTCCTCCCGACCTCATCGATCGGCTGGCGAAACACGTCAGCCCGTTCGAGTGGACCGACCCTGCCGACACCATGGCGCGCCACCTGCGCGAGGTGGGCGCCGACGCGACCGCGCCCCGGATCCAGCACTTTGCCGACCTGTGGGTGCGCATGCAGGACATGCCGCGTCACCTCGGCCAGCATTCAGGCGGCATGGTCGTCTGTCAGGGACGGCTCGACGAGGTGGTGCCGCTCGAGAACGCCAGCATGCCCAACCGCGTGGTGGTGCAGTGGGACAAGGACGACTGCGCCGACATGGGCATCGTGAAGGTCGACCTGCTGGGGCTCGGCATGATGGCGGTGCTGCAGGATGCCATCACGGTGATCAACGCCGGCAGCACGCCGGATGCGCCGCCACGCATCGACCTGGCGCACCTGCCGCCCGACGATCCGCTGGTCTATCGCATGCTGCAGGAAGCCGATACCGTCGGGCTCTTCCAGGTGGAGTCGCGGGCGCAGATGGCGACGCTGCCGCGGCTGAGGCCCCGCACCTTCTACGACCTGGTCGTACAGGTGGCCCTCATCCGTCCCGGCCCCATCGTCGGGCAGATGGTGCACCCCTATCTGCGCCGGCGCAAGGGTGAGGAGGCGGTGAGTTACGCGCACCCGCTGCTCGAGCCCATCCTGAAGCGGACCCTGGGCGTGCCGCTCTTCCAGGAGCAGTTGCTGCGGATGGCGATGACCGTGGCCGGCTTCACGGGCGGCGAGGCCGAGGAACTGCGGCGGGCGATGGGGTTCAAGCGATCGGAGGCCCGCATGCGGGCCATCGAGGCGCGGCTGCGCGAGGGCATGGCGCGACACGGCATCACCGGCGCGACCGCCGAGGCCATCGTGTTGTCGATCACCTCGTTTGCGTTGTACGGCTTCCCCGAGTCGCACGCGGCGAGCTTCGCGTTGCTCGTATATGCCAGCGCCTACCTGAAGGCGTACTACCCGGCCGTGTTCTACACGGCGCTGATGAACAACCAGCCGCTCGGCTTCTACCATCCCGCCACGCTCATCAAGGACGCCCAGCGCCACGGCGTGCGCTTCAGGCCGGTGGACGTGCAGACCTCGCGGTGGGACTGCGCCATCGAGCCGGATGGAGCGGTAAGACTCGGGTTTCGCATGGTGCAGGGACTCAGAGAGGACGTGGGACGGAAGATGGAGAAGGACAGGAGGACGGGAGGACGGGAGGACGGGAGGACGGGAGGACAGGTAGGCCCCGCCTCGCCGAGGCCGGGCGACGCGCCCCCGCCCGACCACTGCCCGAAATGTGGCACCGACGACCCCTCGATGATCGAGGTGGAGGCGGCAGGCGACCGGTGGCGCGCCTACTGCAACGTGTGTGCGCACGACTGGGCGGGCGCCGTGGTGAGCGCGGCGGCCGAGGCGAGGGTGGCCTCGTCACGCGAGGGGACGTCGGCCTCGGTAACCTCGGTGCCGGCGCCTTCGCGGCCCCGGTTCCAGTCGGTGGACGATCTGCTCGCCGCCACCGGGTTGCGCCGGGACGAACTCAACAGGCTGGCGAGCCTCGGCGCGCTCAACAGCCTGGGCTTCGACCGCCGTGCGGCGTTGTGGGAGGCCGAGCGGGCGGCGCGGCCGTCGGGCGACCTCTTCGATCTGCTCGAGCGCGACGCCGTGCCGCCGCTGGCCGTGACCACGGCACGTGCCGAGCCGGCCAGGCACGCGCCGCTGGCGCCGATGACGCCCGTCGAGCGGCTCACCG
>JAEZDP010000267.1 GCA_023418055.1 Acidobacteriota bacterium | reverse complement strand
GATCGCACTACGTGCCATTTGCATTCCGGCGGTCGGGACGAAGTCCCACGCCGGCACGCGGATGCGATGTCGCCGACCTGCCGGAAGGGAGATCGTCATGCGTGTCCGCGTCTCACGTCAGCTCCTCTCGCTCGCCGCTGTGTGGTGTGGCGTCCTGCTGTCTGCCCCCTCTGCACGGGCGGAGATCTACCTCGAAGCCATCCCTGGCAGCCTCGATGACACCGTGCGCATCGAGAACGCGCTCGATGCCTGTTCCGCCCCGCAACCTGCCTGCACCGTGCGCCTGGGTCCTGGCACGTTCCGCGTCGGCCTGATCGTTGCCGAGGAGTTCAACGGCGCGTTCGTCGGCGCCGGTATCGCGCAGACCATCATCGAGGCGATGCCTGACATCCCGGCGAGCTTCTCGCTGCTCGCCCCTTACAGCAAGGACAACCGGCTGCCGAACCTGATCGGGTTTCTCGGAGGCAGGGTCACGGTGGCCGACATGAGTATCCGTGTGGAGGGTTACCAACCAGTGCAGGGCCACCAGTACCTTCCTGACTTCCCGACGACGTACTTCATGAACGCCCTGCTGACGTTCTCGCAGAAGCCGGGGGGCACGGCACCGCACGCGCGCGTCCATCGCGTGGAGTTGTCCGGCGCCGATGGCGACGCTGGCGCTTTCTATAGCAAGCCGCGGCCACCCGGCATGGGTGTCAACCTGAACACGCCGCTGTTCTTCGGCGGGTTCCTGTACAACCCCATTGTCAGCGGCGGGTCGTTCGAAGCGAGGGACGTGCTGTTGAATCGCGCGATCACGGGCTTCCACACGCTGCGCACCGAGGACTCGCGCGTCTCCGTCACCAACGCGACCATCACCGAAGCGGTGACGGGACTCGGCGCCGTCCTGGCGAACAATTGCGACATCCGCTACGAGGCGAACGTCATCGAGGCCTGGCAGTTCGGCGTCGACCTGTCGCAGCCGGCGGCGTTCGATCCCGAGGGCTGGGTGCCCTCGCAGCCGTCGCGATTTGCCGTGGCGCGCAACATCGTGCGGCTCACCCAGACCATGCCTGGACTCTCGGCTGGAATCACTGCCTCCGACGCCTTCTGGGCGAGCCCTGACGGTCGACGGCTCGAGGTATGGCTCGCCAACAACGACGTCACCGTGACCGGCATGCCAGGCGTGCGCTATGGGTTCAGGCTGATCGGGTCCGAGGACGCGCGCCTCGTCAACAACAGGATCGCCGGCGATGGCCGCGGCGGGGTGCTGGTGGACCGCGCTGCGGGATGTCGCATCCAGTCGACGGACTTCCTGGCATTCATGCCGCAGGGACCGGCCGGGACACCCGTGGGACACTTGCTGCTGGGACCGAACTCGAGCGATTGCGTTGCGGTGACCGTCCCCGCGTCGGCAATCGTGATCGACGCAGGCACGAACAACGTCGTGCGCCGCACCGGGCGGTGATCTCGACACCGATCAGCGGGCGTGAGGTGCCTGGGGCAGCACTCGAGTGAGCGTCTCGGCCACGCGTGGCCGGCGGCCAACCAGATGCAGGTCGTCGGCCACGCACAGGCCCACGAACCGGACGGCCGCATCGTGCCGGCCGCAAGGGTACACAGGTAGAGGACGAGTTGCACCGCGTACCGCCCAGTCTCGGTGCGGCTGCGGCACGACGTGCCGGCTCGAGGGCGGCGAGGCGCTGCTCGATCTGCGAACGCTGGCAGTCCGTCGGTTCGACATCATGAACCGGCGAAGCATCTCGTTGCGGCCGTGGCCTGGCCAAGCATCACACGGCGCGCATCACAGGCGGCGGCGACGCCAGACAGACCATCCCGCTGCCGACAGCAGCAGCAGGGCTGTCGATGCGGGCTCTGGCGTGACGACCAGCGAGTCGGCGTTCGCGCAGGCACCCATGAAGTCGTCGCACATGGAGACGCCGGCAATTGTCTCCGAGAAGAACGCCGAGCGGCGGGTGTGCTGTGAGAGGCACCGCAGACCAGTTGGACGGCATCGCCTCTCGATCCGCCGCTCCACTTGACTTACAAGTGATGGGCTGCCACGCTCCACTGGCATGCCGGGTGGAGAAAAGAACGTCGAACTGCTGCAGGGGACCCTCGACCTCATCATCCTGCGTGCGCTGTCCACGATGGGGCCCCTGCACTCCTACGCGCTGGCCACTCGCCTCGCGCAGGTGTCCGATCACCCGCTGACGCTCAACCAGGGCACGCTGTATCCCGCGCTCATCCGCATGGAGCAGAAAGGCTGGATCAAGGGCGCCTGGGGACGAACCGAGTCGAACCGCGAAGCCAAGTTCTACTCGCTCACGCGGGCCGGCGAACGTGCGTTGGCCGAGCAGGTGCAGCGCTGGCGCCGCCTCGCCGGACTCGTGGACAAGCTGCTGCTCGAGCACTGAGCAGGGCGCCACGCGGTCCGGGTACCATGACCGCCATGTCGAGAGCCTCCGACGTCACCCCGGGCCCCGCGGCTGATGCCGCACTCGCCGGCGCTTCCTCGCGCCGCGCCGTGCTGGCCGCTGCGCTGGGGCTGCTGTCACTGCCCGCCCGACACGCAGGCGCCACCCAGGCACGTTCCCAGACGGCGACGGCCGATGCGACGCGCCGACTCGACCGGCTCGACTTGCGGCACTACATCGATGCCGCAGGGCGAACGCGGCCGGTCGTCACGCCGGACGACTGGCAGCATCGGCGCGCAGCCATCCACCGGGCCATGCAGCACGTCATGGGACCGCTGCCTGCGGGCATCGCGTCACGCGGCGAGACCGCTCACGCGTCCTCCCGCCGCCCACCCGCGTGGGAGGTGATCGCCGAGGCCGACGCCGGCACGTACGTGCGCCGCTCCATCGCTTACACCGTCGATGATGGCCCGAAGACGCCGGCGTACCTCTGCATCCCGAAGTCTGTGCTGGGTGATGCTGCCACCGGGGCGGCCGCGCCGGCGGTGCTCTGCCTGCATCCGACCGACGACACCATCGGCCACGGCGTTGTCGTCGGCCTTGGCGGGCGGCCCAATCGTGCGTATGCCGCCGAATTGGCCGAGCGCGGCTTCGTGACGCTCGCACCAGCGTATCCCCTGCTGGCCGACTACCAGCCGGACGTGCTCGCGCTCGGGTACGCGAGCGGCACGATGAAGGCGATCCACGACAACGTCCGCGGCCTGGATCTGCTCGACAGCCTGCCCTTCGTCCGCGCCGGACGCCACGGCGCGATCGGGCATTCGCTCGGCGGCCACAACGCCATCTACACCGCGGTGTTCGAACCGCGCCTGACCGCCATCGCGTCGAGCTGCGGTTTCGACCTGTTCGTGGACTACTACGGCGGACGCCCGGACGTCTGGCAGCGCGAGAAGGGCTGGTGCCAGGTGCGCTACATGCCGCGGCTGCTCGAGTATGCAGGACGCCTCGCCGACATCCCGTTCGACTTCGCGGAACTGCTCGGCGCGCTGGCGCCCAGGGCGTGCTTCGTGAGCGCGCCCACCGGCGACACCAACTTCCAGTGGCGCAGCGTGGCACGTGCGGTCGACGCGGCGAGCGCGGTGTACACGCTGCACGACGCGCCCGAGCGCCTCGTCGTGCGGCACCCCGAGGCCGATCACGACTTCCCCGAGCCCATGCGGCTCGAGGCCTACGCGATGTTCGAGCGCGTGCTGCGCTGAGCATCGCGCGACCGGCTGGCAGGCGCGTCGAGGCGTCCGCCAGTCGGTCATGACGTGGTGCAGTTACTCTCGGCGGCGACGGGCCCGGCCCAGGCCGGCCGCCATGCCGAGACCGACCAACGCGAGCGTCACCGGCTCCGGGACGGCACGAAGCTCGAAGTTGTCGGCACTGAACGACGGGATGGCATCTCGGCCTGACTCCCCCACCAGGTTCGTCATGCGGAACAGAATCCTGAGGTCGGCGGTGTTGTCGCTCAGATCGGTCGAGAAGACGAGACGCGGCAGGTCGAGGCCGCTGTTGAAATAGATGAAGAAACCCGGGCCGGGCGTGGTGAGCTGGGCGGCGATGAGGCTTGCGGCGTTGCCCGCGCCGAAGGGTGTCGCCGGGTCGTCGTCGTTGTCGAACGACTGCAACACCACGACGTTGAGATTGGTTGTCGGGAGGTCGCCGACCAGCCCGTTGGCAAAGAGCACCTCGGTGCCGTCAAGACCGAACACGAAGGGGTCCAGCGAGAAGAGGTCGTTGGCGATGTCGAAGTCGATGGAGGCTTCGCCGCCGACGACCTGCCGGCCGGGCTCCGAGACGTCCGCGCCGGCGAAGGGGTCGGTGTCGAAGCGGAACGTCGCCGCGTCCGCGGCAGGGCCAGCCGTCAGCGCGGCAAGCGTCACGAGGGAGCAAACAAGGGTTCTCATGGTGGTCCTCATATCGGGGGGGACGGGGTGGTACGTCACGGGGAGGGACGGACCTCGAAGATACCCGTCGTCGGCTGGACCAGAAGTGAATAAACGCTGAAAGATCTACAGCTCTGCCGCAGTGGCAGGGTGCGAGGGCCACAGCATCCGGTCCTGGTGCTTCACCACCTGCCGCGTGGAGGGCTATGATCGGCGTTCCGCAGACCTACGACACGAGGAGAGCGTGGCATGAAGAACACCGTACTGGTCGCCATCCTGCTGGCTGGCGCCGTCCTAGGCGCGCAACAGGCGCAGACGCCAGCCGCCCAGTCGCCCCCGGCCCCGACGGGCTACGACGACACCCCGCTGCAGCCCAACGGCAAGTGGCGTGTGCATGACGGCAAGCGGCCGCAGCCGCGTGTGGTGACGCCAGGGCCCCTCGTGTCGATACCGCCGCCGTCGGACGCCATCGTGCTGCTTGGCGATGGCCAGGATCTCGGCCACTGGCAGATGACCCAGGGGGGAGGCCCGGTCGGCTGGCCAATCGAGGGCGGCGTGCTCTCGAGCGGCAAGGGCATGATCCGCACGACACGCGACGACTTCACCGACTATCAGCTGCACCTCGAGTTCGCCACGCCGTCGGAGGTGAAGGGCAACAGCCAGGGCCGAGGCAACAGCGGCGTGTTCCTCAACGGTGTGTTCGAGATTCAGGTGCTCGACAGCTTCGAGAACGTCACGTATCCCGACGGCCAGGCGGCGGCGATGTATGGCCAGTTCCCCCCGATGGTAAACGCCTCGCGGAAGCCTGGCGAGTGGCAGTCGTACGACATCGTCTTCACCAGCCCGCGGTTCAACGGCACCACGCTCGAGCGCCCGGCCATCGTCACCGTGCTGCACAACGGCGTGACCGTCCATGCCGCGCAGGCGTTTCTCGGACCGACCTCGCACAGGCGGATCGGCACCTACGAGCCCGCACACGCGAAGGGCTTCATCGGCCTGCAGGACCACGGCAACCCGGTGCGGTTCCGTAACATCTGGGTGCGCCCGCTCGCGGAGGCGGAGTAGATGGGGGACGGGCGGCTTCAGAAGCGGAACCTGTAGGTCCACTTCGCGAGCAGCATGCGGTTGCGGGGCGCCAGCGCAGCGACGGGCCCCGACCGCGATGCCGGCCCTGACTGGTCGAAGCGGTCGCGGACCTCGTCGTACACGAGATACAGTTCGCTGCCCGGCAGGTACTCCCAGCCCACGAGGAGGTTGGCCGACAGCCGCTGGTCGAGGTCGTTCCACTGGACGTACGACTTCACGAACAGGTCCGTCGTGAACGCGTACAGCACGCGGTTGCTCACCGTCGTCGTGTCGAAGGCGCCCCGCGGGTGGTCGACCGTGTTGTGCGTGAGGATGACGTCCACCGACAGGTTGGGCGTCGGGTGCACGTTGCTCGACACCAGCAGCTGCCGACGCGTGCCACCCCAGTAGTCCATCAGGCTGTAGTCCGCGATGCCCGAGAGGCGCCGGCTCGCGTTGCTCTCGACGCGCACCTGATGCGACCGGTTGACGTAGTCGCCCGGCTGGATGGCGATGGGGCCCACAGGGAAGGGCACGGTGACCCGCTCCCTGGCTGGCGCAAACGTGTACCCGATCCTGTCGTTGGACTCGAGCGTGACCGTTGACCCGACCGTGCCTCGCTGGCCGAAGAACGAGTGGTCGTAGAAGGTGTCATGGACCATGGAGGCCGTGTAGAGCACGCTCCGAACGGGCGTCCGATTGATCCACTGCGTGTAGCCGACATCGGCCGACGAGCGACGCAGGTCGTTCTGCGTCACGAAGCCCATCTCTGGCGCGAACTCGCGTCCAACGGCGGAGTACCGCACATCGGCCACGACGTTCTGCCTCGAGAACAGCAGCCGCCCGATGCCGAGGCGGTCGCTGCGGACGCCACCTGGTGTGAACGTCTGCGCCAGCAGCAACTCGCCCTTGAGTGCCGGATGGAACCAGAAGTTGCCGTCCACCCCCGCAAGCCGATTGAAATCACCAGCACGCCCCTGCTTGCTGGTGAGGATGGCGCCGAGGCTGCTGTTGGTGAAGAGGTCGCGCTTGACCCGCACCACGCTGTAGTTGGTCGAGGGCTCCGATACGGTGCCGCCTGGCAGCGACAGGTCGGCGGCCTCCGTCTGGACGCTCATCACGCCCAGCGAGTATGGGCCGGCCCTCCCCGACAGCTTGCCTGCGGCCAGGATGGGCACCTGCTGCCCGTCGGACAGCCCGATCCTGCGGCTGTAGAACAGCATCATCTGCTCTTCCAGCCCGACGCTGAACAGGCCCGCGTCCTCGAGGAAGAAGTCTCGTCGCTCGGGAAAGAACAGGGGGAACCGCGTGAAGTTGATCACCTCCTGGTCGGCTTCCACCTGCGCGAAGTCGGTACGTATCGAGACGGTGCCACGCAGGTTCGGCGTGAAGTCGTAGAGCACGTCGCCGCCGACGTTGAACCGGGGATCGGAGGCGGCCGGCCGTCGGCTGCGCGATCCCCCGGCAAGTGCGTACGGCTCGGCATCCCACCGCGCATACGCACCCTCGGTACGAACGCCGACGAGCTGCCCGAAGCGCTCGGCACGCCAGGTCGCGCGTCCGCCCAGCCATCTCGGCACCGGTGCCCAGTACACAGACTCCTGCTTCCGCCGGATGGCGCGACTGAGCTGCAGCCCCCAGGTCATCGGCTGCGCGCCACCGAAGCGCAGCGTCGAGAAGGGGATGCGGAACTCGGCGGTCCACCCGGTGGCGGTCACCTGTGTCTTCACCTGCCAGATGCCGTTCCACGCGGTGTTGTACGACCGCGCGTCGGTCACGATGCCATCACGGCGCGTGCCAAGGGCGTTGGTCGAGAAGTAGTAGAAGTTTCGATGATCGTGGTAGGTGTCGAGATAGATGCCGATGTAGTCGTCGTTCGAGAGCGCCGCGTCCCGGCGCATGTCGAGCGCGATGATGCCGTCGGGCGCCTGGTCGTGACAGACGACGCCGAAGTACAGGGCGCGATCGTCCTGCACGACGCGAATCTCGGTCGACTCGGTGGCCGGCATGCGGTCGAGCGGCGCGTACTGCCAGAACCGGCTCGCTGGCACCGCATCCTGCCACACGGCTTCGTCCAGCCGCCCGTCGAGCGCGATGGACTCCCCGCCAGGGGCGACATGCACGTTGAGCTGCTCGGGTGTGGGAAGGTCCGGGCGATCGACATCCTGTGCCCACGCCGACGATCGTCCAACGCACGCCAGTCCGATCGCGAGACCGAGAAGAAGACGTGCGCAGACGGGCCGGGGCCCGGTGCCGCAGGAACGACGAAGCAGGTGCCGCACCGGCACGGGTATGGCTGGTGAGCGCCGCACCGTGGCAAGTGTAGCCGCAATGCCCGAGCTCCCGCCGCCGGCCGTCCATCTGACCTCTGCGAATGACTACGCCCTACGCAAACATCGCCCTCGACGCGCGTGCGTCCGGCCTGCCGTCCTGCCTGCGGTCCTCCCTGCTTGACAGGACCTCACGGTAGCGAGGAAACTTCGCACTTCCATAGACCGTCTATGCAAAGGACCGTCGATGAAGGACGTCAAGACGAGAACGAAGAACGAACTGCTGCCGGGCACGCTCGAGATGTTGATCCTGAAAACGCTGTCGATCGAGCCGATGCACGGCTATGGCATTGCGCAGCACCTTCGGATGCTCTCGGCCGACGTGTTGACCATCGAAGAGGGCTCGCTGTACCCGGCGTTGCAGCGGATGCTG
>JAEZDP010000157.1 GCA_023418055.1 Acidobacteriota bacterium | reverse complement strand
CACCGGGGCCGGGGGGGGGGGGTGGCCCCGCGGCGCCCCTAGCGCCCGGGTGGTCGATCAGCGCCTGGGCGCGATGCGGATCAACTCGCCATCGTCCTCGTCGGTGACGACGTACAGCGCGCCATCTCCGCCCTGCCGCACGTCGCGGATGCGCTTGCCGTGGTCCACCAGGAGGCGCTCCTCGCCCACCACGCGGTCGCCTTCGAGCACCAGACGCACGAGGGCCTTGTCGCGCAGCGCTCCGACGAAGAGGTTCCCGCGCCATTCGGGGAACGCGTCACCCGAGTAGAACTGTGCGCCCGACGGGCCGATGACCGGGTCCCAGTAGTACACAGGGTCCACGAAGCCTTCTTTCGTGGTCACGGCATTCGGAATGGGGTCGCCTGAATACTCTTCACCGAAGGTCACGAGCGGCCAGCCGTAGTTGCTGCCCTTCTCGATGATGTTCACCTCGTCGCCACCCTGCGGGCCGTGGTCGACGACCCAGAGCCGTCCCTGTCCGTCGAACGCGGCGGCCTGCACGTTGCGGTGGCCGGTGGTCCAGATCTCGGGGCGTGCATCGCCCTGACCCGCGAACGGGTTGTCGGGGGCGGGTTGCCCCTCCGGTGTCAGCCGCAGCAGTTTGCCGAGGTGACTGTTCATCTGCTGCGCCTGTGGCCGCGTCTCGAGGTCGGACCGTTCGCCGAGCGTCATGTACAGCATGCCGTCCGGGCCGAACAGCAGGCGGGAGCCGAAGTGCTTGTCGCCGTCGTAGGTGGGCTCCGACCTGAAGATCACCCTGACGTCGGTGACCCGTCGGGCGTCGGGCGCCAGAACACCGCGGGCGATGCTGGTGCCGTTGCCGCCGTCGCGCGGCTCACTGAAGCTCCAGTAGATGACGCGGTCGGTGGCGAAATCTGGGCCGAGCACGACGTCGAGCAGCCCGCCCTGCCCCTTGTTGGCGACGTCAAACAGTCCCTCTATCTCCTCGCCGACCTCACCTGCGGCAGTGACGATGCGCATGTCGCCATCGCGTTCGGTGACGAGCAAGGTGCCATCGGGCAGCGGCTCGACTGCCCAGGGATGCTCCAGGTCATCGGTGAGGACCGTCACCTCGTAGGCGACCTGGCTGGTGGCCGCGCAGGCGCGTGTCTGGTCTGGCGTGGTCGGCTGCTGCGTGGGGACGTTACGCTCCCGTGTCTCGAGCGGCTGCTCGCACGGACCGCTGGTGGGCTGGGTCTGCGCCGAACCTGCAGGGGCGTCGTTGGCGTCGCGCGAACAGGCGACTTGTGTGGCAACCAGTGCGATGCCCAGCGTGGGCACGGCGACGAGGGAAACGAAAGCTCTATGACTCATCAGTCCTCCTGGGCAAGGGTGCCCAGGGGCCTGTGTTGCACGATGCGTGCTAGCCGCCCCGTCAACGAAGACGCGGCCCCCGCACGCCGCTCGGTCCTGTCATTGCCCCTGCGTTGCCGCGTGCAGGGCTCCCGCGTGCCACACGTGGCACCGAAGGTCACCCTGCCCGCGTGCCGGCCTTCGGGTGCAGCACACGATAGGCGGGCAGGGCTGCCGTGACGACCGCCAGCCCCAGCAGGGCCTCCACCGGGTTGTTGACCGCCAGCAGCACGAGCAACATGGCGACCAGGATCAGGAACACGAGCGGCGTCCATGGGTAGCCAGGCACCCGCCAGTCCGGCGCACGACGACGGAGCACGAACACGGAGGCGACGACCGCGGCCACGAACACCACCGTGATGAAGATGAAGTAGGCAATGATGGCGTCGAAGGTACCCAGCGCCACGAGCAGGGACGCCAGCGTCGCCTGGAGCACGATGGCGCGAACCGGTGTGCCGAGCCTGGGATGCAGCGCCCCTGCGGCCTGTGGAAAGAGCCCGTCGTCGGCCATCGCCATGTAGAGCCTGGGGGCCAGCATCTGCATCGTCGCCAGGCTGCCGAGCACGCACACGATCACGACGCCGGCAACGGCGGCCCCGCCGGCGGATCCGAAGAGTTCGTGCCCGACCTGCGCGACGAACGCCTCGCCTGCCGCGACCCGCTCGATCGGGACCACGAGGATGAAGGTCAGCGTCGTCGCGATGTAGATGGCAGCGACCAGTGCGAGGCCACGCCACAGCGCCCGCGGCATCGTCGTCGCCGGGTCGTGCACCTCGCCCGTGATGCGCGGCACCTCCCACCACCCCCCAAACGAGAAGAATGCCGCCACGAAAGCGCCTGCCAGCGCGCCGGGCCAGGGCGGCGCACCGTCGCGACGTTCGATCAACGGCACGAAGTGTTGCCAGCCCCCGCTGCTGCTGGCGAGGGCGGCCACGACCAGCCCCACCACGAGACCAATCTTCAGTGCCGACACAGCGGTGATGAGCCGCGAGCCCAGCCTGACACCGGCTATGTGCACGACGGCGAAGAAGACGATCGCGGCAATCGCGACGAGACGGGCGGCGGTAGCGCCGACAGGCCAGAGGTACGCGACGTAGCTGGCAAAGCCCATGGCGAGCGCGGCCGTGATGCCGGGATCCATCACCAGGAGACATTTCCAGCCGTAGAGGAACGCGATGCGTGGGCCATAGGCCTCACGGAGGTAGACGTAGCCGCCGCCGGCCTGAGGGTAGCGCGCGGCGAGCGCGCCGTAGCAGAGCGCCCCGCAGATCGCCATGGTGCCCATCACCGCCCACACGGCCACCACCCAGACGGGCGATGCGACGGTGCGGATGATCGTGCCAGGCGTGAGGAAGATGCCGACGGCAATCACCTGGCCGACCACGAGCGCCGTCGCTGCCGTCTGTCCGAGCGCACGCGAGGGCACCGAAGCCGCTGGTGACATCAGAAGGTCACGCGTACCGCGAGTTGCAGCGCGCGTGGGCCACCCGATCCGAAGACACCGCCCGCGGTGTTGACCGGCTGGCCGAAGCCAGACGAGCGCAGGTACCCGGGGTCCGACGGGTCGTCCGCGTCGCGCACCAGGACGTTGGCGTAGCCCGAGTAGTTCCTCACGGTGACGCCGAGGATGTTGGTCACGTTGAAGACGTTGAACACCTCGAACATCGGCTCCACGCGGATGTTGCCGAACGCCAGCGGCCGCGAGATGCGGACGTCGAGCGCATTGAACGTGTCTCCGAACCGAACGTCGTCACGCACGGTCGGCAGCAGCACGCCGTCAACGCCCCCTCCGCCGTTGATGGAGGCGATGGCGCGGTTGAGGTCGGCACCTGTCCTGAACTGACGCCCGCCCGCATTTCGCTGAAACGCCGGCACGCGCGACTGCCCGTCCGGCATCAGGACGTCCATGGGCACCGCTGAGGCCAGCGTCAACAGCGGCGCGACGCGGATGCCGGCGCCGACGTCCGCCCACGCGGCCAGCGTGAGGCGGTGGCGCTGGTCGTTGGGCGTCGGGCCGTACTCGAGGCGCAGGTTGTTGGGATCCACGGGGCCGTTGGCAAACGGAATCTGATCGTCGTTGGCGTAGTTGAGCGCCTTCGCGAAGGCGTACGAGGCGCGGAAGCCGAGCCGGGCACTTCGGCGCTCCGCGCTCACGAGCAACGCATCGTAGTGGGTGTTGACGCTCGACTCGATGTTCACGACGCGATCAGGCCCGTCCACTACCGGGTTGAACACCGTGCCGACGGTCCGTCCGATGATGAAATGGGTGCCGAGGTTGTGCACGCCGTCCACGCGCAGCACGATGTCGTAGGGCAGTTCGCGCTGCACGCCCAGGTTGAACTGCTGCACCCGCGGGTTCTGCAGGCGGTTGTCGATGATGTTGATGCCCGATGCGCCTGCCCCCGGCAGGATGAACCCCGTGAACGGGTTCGCCGTGGAAGGAGCAAAGGGCGGAAACTGCCCGCTGTCCGGGTCCATGAACATCACGTTGCCGGCGCGCACCTCTACGGGCAACGCGCGCCCGTCGAGCCCGCGTTCGAGCGACTGAATCTGCAGCGTCACGCGGTCGTAGTAGATGCCGTAACCACCGTGCACGCTCGTGCGTCCGCTGCCGGGCGCCCAGTTGAACCCGAGCCGGGGGCCGAGGTTGTCGAGGTCGCGCTTCCGTGTGCCTTCGAGGAACGGCTGGATGATCGGGTTCAGCTCGCCCACGCGGCTGATGTTCTTGACGTCGGTGTCGAACTCGTAGCGCAGGCCCAGGTTGAGGGTCAGGCTGGGATGCACGCGCCAATCGTCCTGCAGGAACAACGCGACGTGGTGGTTGTCGGCGTTGGGCAGCACCAGGTCCTGCGTGGGCTTGCCGCTGCGGAGCGTGACGGCAAACAGCAGGTCCCCGTCGTCCACGCGGCCATCGCCGTTGTGGTCGAACGACGCGAAGTCCTGCACGAACTCGATGCGGCCCTCGCGGAACACGCCGAGATCGAAGTGGGCGTCGACGCGCTGCCATTCGCCACCTGCGCGCAGCGTGTGCGCGCCGCGCACGAGCGTCGTGGTGTTGGCGAGCTGGAAGCGCTTCTGCCTGGTGCCCTGCGGGACGCGGAACGACGTGCCATCCTGCAGGCTCGGGAAGGTGAGCTGAGGCCCCGTGCCCACCGGTACGATCGCGTTCTCGAACGCGCTGAACGACACGGTCGCGGCGTTGAGCAGCGTCGGGTTGACGATGCGCGTCCAGGTCCCGACAACGGACTGGTACTCGTTGCGACTGCGCTGACGCTGCGAGGCAGAACCGATCGCGCGGTCGAGACTGCTGGCGCTGGTGTCGTCGGCCGACTGGCCGGCGTAGCGCACCATCATCGAGTTACCGTCGTCAGGTCGCCAGTCGAACCGGCCGGAGCCGAGCAGGTCGTCGAGGGGAGCAGGCGCGAAGCTGCGCCGAATCGTCCGCGTGGCGACGTCGCGCGTACCCACGAGCACCGCGCCGTCCTGGTTGCGGTACTCCGCCGCGCCGAACCAGAAGGCGCGCGTGCCGGGGAGCGGCCCGCCGAGCCCCGCCGCGAACTGCTGCCGGTCGAACGGCGGCCTGGGGCCTGACTCGCGGTCATAAGTCGCCGGCAGGCTCTGCCAGCGCGCATGGCGCGCGAAGACGGAGGCCGAGCCGCGCACCTGGTCGCCGCCCGCGCGCGTGACCACGTTGATGACCGACGAGGCCGACCGCCCCGACTCGGCCGTGAAGCGGTTGGTGGCGATCTGAAACTCCTGCACCGACTCCTGAGTGACGTTCTGCAGCGGGCCGCCCACCACGTCGTCGTTGTTGTCGGCACCGTCGATGGTCACGTTGCCGCCGCGACCCAGTTGACCGGCCGAAGAGATGGTGACGGTGTTCGACTTGGTCGGATCGAAGTTGGGCGCGGGCGCATTGCCCGGCACGAGCAGGGCGAGCTCGAGAAAGTTGCGTCCGTTGAGCGGCAGCCGCTCGATGGCGGCCGACGAGATGACCGCGTCCACGACAGAGCGGGTGGTGTCCACCGCGGCGCCCTGCCCTCCGACGACGACCTGCTCCTGCAGCGCACCGACCGAGACGGTCAGGTCGAGCACGACGGTCTGGCCGACCTGGAGGATGACGCCTTCGCGTGTGGCGTCCGCAAAGCCGGGGGCGGTCGCCTTCACGTCGAAGGTCGACGGCGCGAGGTTGGGTACGACGAAGGTGCCGTCAGGCGCGGTGGCCGTGGTCCTGGCGAGCCCGGTGCTGCGGTCGGTGGCGGTCACGGTCGCCGCGGGTACGGGTCCTCCCTGCGCGTCGACGACAGCGCCGCGAAGTGTGGCCGTCGTCTGCGCGCTGGCCGGCGCCCCCGCCAGCAGCCCTGCGAAGGCGGCAGCCACCGCCCATAGTCCTCCCCTGGTTCGACACCTGCTCGTCACGCCTGCTCCTCCGGAAAGCTGATGACCTCTGTGATGCGTGTAGAGCATGCGGGCCGGAGGCAGCACCTGCCAGTGCACGAAAGAACTACCTGGGCAATGACGGTCACCCTAACGCTCGTCTTCATTTGCAGGGACGGAAGGACGGGGACGGTGCAGGACGTCTGCAGGTCTGACCCCGGGACATCGCGCAGCAGGTCTGACCCCAGTACCATCGCGGCGCAGGTCTGACCCCACAGCAGCACGCCGCAGGTCTGACCCCGCTGTCCCCCGTTGTCCGGTTCCGGACACCTCCTTGTACGGTCGCGGACGCCCCGGCGCAACAGAAGCCCGTTTCCGCGCGAGATTTCCGGCACGGCGGTTGCTCTTAGGGGGACCGTGGATCGCCCGATTGACGACACCGTCCGCCGCCGCGCCCAGCTCCGTCGCTGGCTGCCCGTCACCGCCATCCTCGTGGTGCTGGCCACGGGCCTCGTCTGGGGCGCCGACCTGCTCAGACCCTCGGTGAGCCGCGACCGGGTGCGCGTCGTGCGCGTCGAGGTCGGAGCGCTCGAGGCCTCGCTGACGGCATCGGGCACGGTGATGCCCGCCATCGAACACGTCATTTCGAGCCCCATCGACGCCCGCGTGCTGCAGCGCCTGCGCCGCGTCGGCGACACCCTCGAACCCGGCGACCCCATCGTCAATCTCGACGCGAGCGACTCGGAGCTGACCGCCGAGAAGCTTCGGCAGACCATCGCGCTCAAGTCCAACGAGCAGTCCCGCACCCACCTGGAACTGCAGGCGCAACTCATCGACCTCGACAGCCAGATCCGCTCGAAAGACCTCGAACTGCAGGCGCTGAAGGCCGCTCTCGCCAGCAACACGCAGCTGTTCTCCGAGGGGCTCGTGTCTGAAGAGGCCCGCCGCGAGTCGGAGCTGAAGGTGGCCCAGGCCGAAGTGGAACTCGCCCGGCTGCAGCAGTCGCGCATGAACGTCCAGGCGACCACCAAGGCGCGGGTGGAAGGCCTCGACCTCGAGATGACCTCGCTCAGGGCCGAAGACGAGCAGCAGCGTCGTCTGCTGGAACTGGCGACGGCCAAGTCCGACCGTAAGGGCGTGTTGACCTACGTCGTCGACGATGAGGGCGTGCTGCTGCGTCGCGGTGACGTGGTCGCGCGCATCGCCGACCTCAGTGCCTTCCGGGTGGAGGCGACGACGTCGGATGTGAACGCCGCGCGCGTGGCCGTGGGCCAGCCCGTGACCGTCCGCATCGACGGCCAGAGCGTAAGCGGCCAGGTGAGCAACGTGGAGCCGCAGATGCGCGAAGGCGCCCTGCGCTTCGAAGTGGCACTCGACGACCCGTCGGCGTCCTGGCTCCGCTCGAACCTGCGTGTGGACGTGCTCGTACTCACCGACCGTAAGCCGCGCGTGCTGCGTGTCGCCCGCGGCCCGTTCGCCCAGGGCGGAGGCGCGCAGCACGTGTTCGTCGTGCGCGGAAACCGCGCGTACCGCACTCCGGTCAGGTTCGGCCTGTCGAACTTCGACTACTTCGAAGTGGTGGAGGGACTCGCCGAAGGTGACGAGGTCATCGCCTCCGACATGCGCGACTACGACTACGCCCCGGAGCTCCGCGTGCGGTGACGCACGAACGCCGCCGGACCTGCGATCTCAAAGCTGCGACCCGTGACTTGCGACCTGCGACCTGAGAGCCCACGCCCATGATCAACCTCGACAACATCCAGAAGGTCTACCGCACCGACCGCATCGAGACGGTCGCGCTGGCCGACATCAACCTCACCATCGAACAGGGCGAGTTCGTCTCGATCATGGGGCCGTCCGGCTGCGGCAAGAGCACCCTGCTCAACCTGATGGGGCTGCTCGACGAACCCTCGGACGGCCGAATCACCCTCAACGACCAGGTGGTGCAGTCGTATCGCGATCGCGACCTCGCTCGCATCCGCAACCGAGACCTCGGGTTCATCTTCCAGACGTTCCATCTCATCCCCGACCTGAAGGTGGTGGACAACGTGGAACTGCCGCTGCTCTATCGCGCCGGGTCGGCGAAGCAGCGGCGCCAACTGGCGCTCGATGCGCTCGACCGCGTCGGCCTCAGCTCACGCGTCAACCACTTCCCGTCGCAACTCTCGGGCGGGCAGCAGCAGCGCGTCGCCATAGCCCGCGCCATCGTCGGCAAGCCGATCGTCCTGCTGGCCGACGAGCCGACCGGTAACCTCGACAGCCAGATGGGCGACGAGGTGATGGGCATCCTCCAGAAACTGAACGACGACGGCACGACCATCGTGATGGTCACGCACGATCCGCAGAAGGCGGAGCAGACGCACCGCGTCATCCGTCTCTTCGACGGCCGGCAGGTGATGTGAGGAGGGAAGGAACGAAGGGACGAAGGAGGGAAGGAACGAAGGAGCGATGGCCGTTGACCGTGGACCGTGGACTGAAGACCGTGGACTGAGAACATGCTGACCAACTACCTCAAGATCGCCTGGAAGGTGCTGCAGCGTCGCAAGGTGTTTGCGGCCATCAGCCTCTTTGGCACCAGCTTCACGCTCGTGGTGCTCACCGTCGCGGTGGCGCTCTTCGACCACACGTTCTCGCCCATGCGACCCGAGGTCCATCTGGATCGGACGCTGGTCATGGATCGCGCGCGGATGCAGGGCGGTGACAACACCTGGCAGAGCCCGCCCGGATACCGGCTGATTCACGAGTTCGCCCGCGATCTGCCGGGCATCGAGCTGATGACGGTGCAGACGGGTGGCCACCTGGCGACGTCCTTCGTGGACGGGCGCAAGATCGAGTCCGATCTCAAGCACACCGACGGCGAGTTCTGGCAGGTCTACCAGTTCGACTTTCTCGAGGGCGGTCCCTACACCACCGCTGACGTCGAGACGGCACGGCTCGTCGTGGTGATGAACGAGACCAGCCGCCGCCGCTTCTTCGGCGACGCCCAGGCCGTCGGCCGGTACATCGACGCCGACGGACAGCGTTTCCAGGTGATTGGCGTCGTCCGCGACGTGCCGTCGATGCGGACGCCCTCCTCCGATCTGTGGGCGCCGTTGACCACGCAGAAGGCGAAGGGCTGGCAGGAGGAGTACCTCGGGAACTTCACGCCGGCCTTCCTGCTCGCGTCGAACGCCGATGCCGACGACGTACGGGCCGAACTGCACGAGCGGATGAAGACCTTCACCCCGCCGTCGCCGCAGTGGAAGTCGCTGTCGGCGTCACTCGAGACGAGGTTCGAGGGTGTGGGCCGCAACATGTACCCCTCGCAAACGGAGTTCACCAGGACGTACGGCGGATTCTTCACTACCGTGCTGATCGCGGCCGCGCTGCTCTTCATGGCACTGCCGGCCATCAACCTGGTCAACCTCAACGTCTCGCGCATCATGGAGCGCGCGTCGGAGATCGGCGTCCGCAAAGCCTTCGGCGCATCGAGCCGCACCCTCGTCGTGCAGTTCGTCGTCGAGAACCTGGTGCTGACCTTGGTCGGCGGAGTCATCGGCTTCCTGCTCGCCGGCCTCGCCCTGCGCGCCATCAACGACAGCGGACTGATTCCCTACGCGGCACTGGCACTCAACCTGCGCATCTTCGTCTGGGGCCTCGTCCTGGCCACGGTGTTCGGCCTGCTCTCCGGCGTGTACCCCGCCTGGCGCATGTCACGACTGCACCCGGTCAACGCGCTGCGCGGCACGCGCTAGCAGCGTAAGGCGTTAGGCGTTAGGCGTTAGGCGTTAGGCGTTAAGAGGCATCCCAATGGCTCTCCATCTGCTCAAGCTGATCTGGAATCGCAAGCGCACCAACCTGCTCATCATCACGGAGATCCTGCTCTCCTTCATGGTGGTGGCCGCCGTGAGCACGATGGGTGTGCACTACTATCGCAACCACCAGCGCCCGCTGGGCTTCTCGTACGAGCGGATCTGGGACGTGCTCGTGCGTGTGCCCCGCGGTGTGGAGAGTTCGCCCGAGGCCGACCGCGAGCGGTTGGCGCGCATGGTCCGCGTCGAGGCGGCCCTCCGCGCGATGCCGGAGGTCGAGGCGGTGGGACACCTGCAGCTGGGGCTGTACCGTAACTGGCAGTGGAGCAGCGAGATCACCGACGGTGACCGGCGCTACGACTTCAACGGCAACCGTGCCGACGACCACCTCGCCGAGGCGCTGTCGGTCGACGTCGTCGACGGCCGCTGGTTCTCGCGCGAGGATGCGGGACAACACTGGGACGCCGTCGTGCTGAACGCGGCGATGGCCCGTGACATCTTCGGCGACGAGCGTGCCGTGGGCAAGGACATGCCGCAAGGCGACCGGGGCGATCCCGGCGATGGACCGGCGCCGCGACCGCAGCGCGTCGTCGGCGTCGTGAACGACTTCAGGCAGTTCGGTGAGTACTCGACGCCTGGCAACTACATGATCGTGCGCAACGACATCGTCGCGGCGTCGGAGGCCCCGCCGGCGGAGCAGCCAGGTGCAGGCGTGACGCCCGAACCCTCCGGCCTCAACGCGCAGCTGCCGGGGGTGCTGGTCGTGAAAGTGCGCCCCGGCGTCGGCGGCGACTTCGAAGAGCGGATGCTCAAGGAGCTGCAGGCACTGGCGCCCGACTGGAGCTTCGGGCTGCAGCCCCTCGAGAACATCCGCGCCAACTACAACCGCAGCAACTACATCACGCCCCTGGCGGTGTTGGGGCTGCTGGCGGTGTTCCTGCTCGTGATGGTGGCGCTGGGCCTCAGCGGCGTGCTCTGGCAGAACGTCACGCAGCGCATCCGCGAGCTGGGCCTGCGACGGGCAAAGGGCGCCGACCGGCAGCGCATCCGCCGCCAGATTCTCATCGAGCTGGCGCTGATGACGTCCATTGCGATCATCGGTGGGCTGCTGTTGCTGGTGCAGGTGCCCATGATGGGATGGCTCGGCCCGGTGCCGACCAGCGTCTATGCGGTCGCCCTGCTGCTCGCGGCAGTCGCCATCACGACGCTGACCGCTTTCTGCGGCTGGTACCCCAGCCTGCTGGCCACGCGCGTGCCGCCGGCCGAGGCCCTGCGCTACGAGTGACCATGACCACACCACGGGCCGACACCGCACCCATCCTCATCGTCGACGATGACGATGCCGTACGGGCGTCGCTGGCGCTGCTGCTGAAACAGGGCGGCTTCAGGTCGCACGCGGTGTCGGGGCCGGAGGCCGCCCTCGCGTGGCTCGAGACCAACACCTGCCTGCTGGTGCTGCAGGACATGAACTTCTCGCGCCGGACGTCAGGCGACGAAGGGCTGGAGCTGCTGCGCCGCATCCGCGACGCCCACCCCGTGTTGCCGGTGGTGCTCATCACCGCGTGGGGGTCCATAGACCTCGCCGTGGCGGGCATGCGTGCTGGTGCGACCGACTTCGTGACCAAGCCGTGGTCCAACGCCGCCCTGCTGCAGACGGTGCAGACGACGCTGCGCGTGAGCGGGGCGCACGCGCTCCACGATGCGGCCGCGCCCGAACGGGAAGACCTCGACGCGAGCTACGACTTCGACGCCATCGTCACCGAAGACCCGCGGATGCTGCGCCTGCTGCAGTTGGTGGGGCGTGTGGCGCCCACCGACGCGTCGGTGCTCATCACGGGAGAGAGCGGAACAGGTAAGGAACTCATCGCCGATGCGCTGCACCGCAACAGCAGCCGGCGGAAGGCGCCGTTCGTGAAGGTGAACCTCGGCGGCATCTCGTCCACGCTCTTCGAGAGCGAGATGTTCGGCCACGTCCGGGGCGCGTTCACCGATGCACGAGCCGACCGCAAGGGGCGCTTCGAGATGGCCGACGGCGGCACGATCTTCCTTGACGAGATCGGCGACCTCGACCTCGCCGCCCAGGTGAAGCTGCTGCGGGTGCTGCAGGACCGCACGTACGAAGTGCTCGGCTCGAGCCAGCAGCGCACGGTGGACGTCCGCGTGGTGTCGGCCACGAACAAAGTGCTGCCCGAGATGGTACGGCGCGGCGAGTTCCGCGAGGACCTGCTGTACCGCATCAACCTCATCGCCATCCACCTTCCGCCGCTGCGCGAGCGCCCGGCCGACATCGCCCTGCTGACGCGGCGCATCGTGCAGGCACTGGCGCAGGCGCAGGGACGCGAGCACCTCGCGGTGAGCCCGGCCGCGCTCAAATGGCTGCAGAGCCTGCCGTGGCCCGGCAACATCCGTCAGCTGAAACAGTGGATTGAGCGCACGGCGCTCGTCACCCCCAGGCAGGTACTCGACGTGGACGACTTCAGGGCGACGGCCGACATGGAAGGGCATCCCGGACAGCCCGGCGATGCGTTGCCCGCCGTGGGCAGCATGACGATGGAGGAGATCGAGCGCGCGATGATCATGAAGTCGCTGCGCCACCACGGCGGCAACGTCAGCCGTGTGGCAGAATCGCTGGGCTTCAGCCGTGCGGCGCTCTATCGGCGCCTCGAGAAGTACGGTATCGCCGTGTGAGCCTCTGGCGTCTCTTCGTCGCGTATCTGGTGGCCCTGCACGGGCTCATCGCGGCGCTGGTCTGGACGCGATTCTCCTCAGAGCCGCTCTGGCTCTTCGCCGGCGAGGCGGCCCTCCTGATCTCGGTCGTCGCCGGGTCGTGGCTGGTCGGACGCCTGCTGCGCACGACGACCCTCATCCGCGAGAGCGCCACGCTGCTCGAGGAGAGCGATTACACCACCCGGTTCCGTCCGACCGGACAGGTCGAGATCGACCGGCTCATCGACATCTACAACCGCATGGTCGACGCACTCCGGGCAGAGCGGGTGCGCGTGCGCGAACAGCATCACTTCCTGCAACGCGTGCTCGACGTCTCGCCGTCGGGTGTCGTCATCCTCGACCACGATGGCAAGGTGGACGTCATCAACCCTGCGGCCGCGCGGCTGCTGGGCCCTTCGGTCGTGCCCGGCCACGACACGCACGAGCCGGCTACGCCGCTCGCCGACATCAGTGCGGCCCTGGCCGACGAATCGACCGCGGTGGTGACGCTGCCCGGAGCGCGCCGCGCGAAGGTCAGCCGGGGTACGTTCATGGACCGCGGGTTTCCCCGCACGTTCCTGCTCGTGGAGGAACTGACCGAAGAACTGCGACAGGTGGAGAAGGCGGCCTACGAGAAGCTCATTCGCATGTTGTCGCACGAGGTCAACAACTCCGTGGCCGCATCGAACTCTCTGCTCACGTCGTGCATGACCTATGCCAGCCAGCTGCCGCGCGAGAGCGCCGACGACCTGACGAGCGCGCTCACGGTAGTCGTCAACCGCACGTCACAGCTCGGGGCGTTCATGAAGGCGTTTGCCGACGTCGTCCGCCTGCCTGAACCGCGGCGCACGCCGTGCGACGTGACGGACCTGCTCGCACAGCTGTCGCGGCTGATGGCGGCCGAGGCCGACAGGCGGCGCATCAGGCTCGTGTCCGATTTCCAGCCCATCCCGGAGATCGCTCTCGACCGGGCACTCATGGAGCAGGCCCTGGTCAACATCCTCAAGAACGCCGTGGAGGCCATCGGCAGCGACGGCACCGTCACGCTGCGCACGGGCCTCGTGGACGGACGGCCACAGATCAGCATCGAAGACACGGGCCCTGGGCTGGCGCCCGAAGTGCGGGCGCACCTCTTCACGCCGTTCTTCAGCACGAAGGAGGCCGGGCAGGGCATCGGGCTCACCCTCGTGCAGGAGATCCTGATGCGCCATGGCTTCGACTTCTCGCTCGACTCGGCCCCAGGGGGCCCGACGGCCTTCGTGATCTGGATGTAGACGCGGTCGATGGCCGCGCACTCACCGGCCGTGGTACGTTTGCCGCCATGAAGAACATCGAGCGGTTCGCCCGAACATCACCAGCTGACCTGTCGCGTCGCTCGTTCCTGGCGCTGGCCGCCGCGGCGCCTCTCGCGGCAGCCGGTGCCGCGCGCGCGCAGGGCACACGCCCCGTCGTCGGTCTCGAGCTGTATTCGGTGCGCGACGAGCTGACCAAGGACCTGATGGGCACGGTGCGCGCCGTTGCGAAGATGGGGTACGAGACCGTCGAGTTCTACTCGCCCTATTACCAGTGGACCCCCGCGTACGCCAAGGAGGTGCGCGCTCTGCTCGACGAGCTCGGCATCACCTGCATGTCCACGCACAACAGCGCGGCCGCGCTCGCGCCCGAGGGCCTCGACAAGGCCATCGAGCTCAACAGGATTCTCGGATCCACGTCGGTCGTGATGGCCAGTGCAGGCAAGGTCGATGGCGCGGACGGCTGGAAAGGCATCGCCGAGCGCCTGAGCGCCGCGTCCGAGAAGCTGCGTCCGCTCGGCATGACGGCTGGCTTCCACAACCATGCCCTCGAGTTCCGACCGCTGCCGGCCGGGCCTCGCCCGATGGACATCCTCGCCGAGCACACGCCGCGCGACATGGTGCTGCAGCTCGACGTCGGCACCTGCATGGAGGCCGGCGTCGACCCGGTCGCCTGGATCAAGGCGCATCCCGGACGCATCCGCAGCATCCACTGCAAGGACTGGTCGCCCGACGAGGGCAAGGGGTATCGCGTGCTCTTCGGCGAGGGCGTCTCGCCGTGGAAGGACATCTTCGCGGCCGCCGAGTCCGTCGGTGGCGTCACGCACTACCTCATCGAACAGGAAGGCAGCCGCTATCCGTCCATCGAGACGGCGCAGCGCTGCCTCGAGACCTACAAGGCGATGCGGGGCTGACGACGGTGTGGGCAGCCCTGGCCCGTTCCTCACGGCCGGTCCGAGAGCGTCGCGCGGGTTGGGCGGGTTGGCTGCTCATCGCAGGCGCCGCCATGCTGACGGGTACGGCGTGCTCGCCGCCGGCGGCCGAGCCCGACGCGCCTCCTGCCGTCGCGCCTCCCGCCGTCGCACTGCCTGAGGTCCAGGTCGTGGCCGGAGATCCGGACGTGCGCGCAGCGCTCTTCGCGGAACTCCAGCCGGTGCAGATTGCCAACTGCGAGCTCCAGCGCTTCGGCGAGCCGCGTGATGGCGGGTACCTGATGTGCGGGAACCTGCTGTCGGAGGTCGGGGCCGGCTACTCGTACGGCATCAGCGGCTACGACCAGTGGGGCTGCGATATCTCCACGAAGCTCGGCATCACCGTCCACCAGTACGACTGCTTCGACACGCGCCAGACGACGTGTCCGACGGGCACGCTCGTGTTCCACGCCGAATGTGTGGCCGGGGCGCCCCGCGTGGACGACGCGGGCCGCGTGTTCGCGCCGCTCGCCGACCAGGCCTCGCGCAATGGCGACCAGGCACGACGCCTGGTGGTGAAGATGGACGTCGAGGGGGCCGAGTGGGACACGCTGGCATCGCTGCCCGACGCCGACCTCGCCCGCATCGACCAGCTCGTCATCGAGTTCCATCAGGTGCACGACCCGCACTTCGTGGCAGTGGTGCGGCGGCTCAAGCAGCACTTCTACATTGCCAACCTGCACTTCAACAACTTCAGCTGCGCCGACACGATCGCGCCGTTTCCGGCCTGGGCCTACGAGGTGCTGCTCGTGAACAAGCGGCTGGCGCGCGTGGAGCCCGACGCTGGGCGCCCGGCACCCAGCCCGCTCGACGCCGCGAACACGACCATCGCGCCCGATTGCCAGGCCTCCGCCCTCCCGCCGCGATCCTGAGCGGCGCAGTTACAATCGTGGGTCATGGCTGCCCTGATTGAAGCGATTGAGGTCAAGCGGAAGATGTTCGTGGAGCTCGAGAACGTGCCCTACCACTGTCTCGACGTGGAGGTGTCACGCCCGACGGCGCGTGGCGGACAGACGCTCGTGCGCATCAAGATGCGGAACCTCCTGAGCCGTGCCGTCTTCGACCGCACCTTCAAGGCTGGCGAGAAGTTCCGCGAGCCCGACCTCGTGAAGGCGCCTGCGTCGTTCCAGTACGCCGACAGCAACGGCTATCACTTCATGGACCTCGAGAGCTTCGATACGCTCACGCTGTCGCCCGACATGGTGGGTGACGACAGGCTCCTGCTGGCCGACAACGTCGAACTGCAGATCCAGAAGTACAACGGCAACCCCATCGGCATCATGTTCCCGCCGCACGTCGAGCTGACGGTGGCTTACACCGAAGCGGGAGCACGCGGCGACACGGCCAGCGGAGCCGTCACGAAGCTCGCGCGGCTCGACACGGGCCTCGAAGTGCGCGTGCCGCTGTTCGTCAACGAAGGCGAACGTGTGAAGGTCCACACCGAGACCCGCGAGTTCGCCGGACGCGCCTGACGTCACGACGTGTCAGCCGGGCCCGACTCCCCGACGAGGGCGTCCACGGTGGCAGCCGGGCAGGCTTCTCCTCGGTTGTCCAGATACAGGGAAGCGCCACGGCCGTGCTGTCAACCGTCCATGCTGGTGGCCACTCGACGTCCTCGCAGGTGGTCACTGACCGCTGGAGGGCGCACCCGGCCAGCGTGCGGGTCCGGAGCCGCCGGCACCTGGGACCAGGCACGGACTGTGCAGGCCTCACGGGCGCCAAGGCCGGCTTGCCTGATCCATCGAACGTTCCGAGGTCTCTGTGTTGCGCATGCGTACTCTTGTCGGTCCCATCGTCCTCCTGATGTCCGCCGCGGCGTGCAGTTCGGGGTCGTCCTCCGCTTCAGGCGGATTCGGCACCTCTCCGACCGCCCCCTCGCAGGTGGCATCCGAGGCGGGCAACGTCAACGTGACGCGGGTGCGGGTGTTCATGAAGGATGGCATCCCGCAGGCCTACGTGGAGGGCGACCTCGGCGACGGGTGCACACGCCTCCTGCCCATCGTGCAGCAGCGCTCGGGTCACGTCGTTCAACTCACGGTGTCGTCGGTGCGCGAGGGCGAGGTCTGCACGATGATCATGCAGTTCGTCAACGAGTGGGTGCCGCTGACGGGGCTCGACACGCCCGGGGCGTACAGCGTGCGGGCCAACCGCAGCAGCGTGGAGTTCTCGCTGGTGGCCGCGGGCGATGGCGCTCTGCAGGTCTCTCCGGATCCTGGGCCGGTGCCGGTGGTGCCGAGCACGTCGGTGCCCGGTCATGTGGCGCCGGACGACCCCCCGGCGGGTGCGCCATGCGAGTCGGCGGACAGCTGCACGTCGCCGGGCGATCCGGGGCAGGTCGATCCGGTGGACGCCGGCGAGGGCCGACACCTGTAGGGGTCCTCGGGCGTCCGTCGCGCTCAGGTGCGGTAGTCTGAAGCCCGTCCGACCAGGTCGGGCTTCGATTCCATGTCTGCCACAACCGCACGGCTCACGGTGTCACGGCCAGGTCCCGGGACGCTCAGCGACAACTACCCCATCAGCCTGTCGCTCGACGGCGAGACAGTGGCGCGCCTGAGGGCTGGCCGCTCCGCCACGATCGACGTCACGCCCGGTCACCACACGCTGCGCGCGAACAACACCCTCATGTGGAAGACGATCGGCTTCGACGTCGCGCCGGGCGAACACGTCCGGTTCGTCGCGTCCAACCGGTCGGGGGTGATGACGACCATCATGGCCATCATCGGGACAGGCTGGTTCTACGTCGATCTCACGCGCGAGTGACCGCCGTGGCGCGCCTCGTCGTGCTCATTGACGGACGAGCAGGTCCGCCGACGCGCTGGCGGCGCGCTTCTGGCGGGCGCGTGCCAATTGCTCGAGCAGCGGCTCGGTCTGCTCGAACGACAGACAGGCGTCGGTGATGCTCTGCCCGTACACGGCCTCGGCGCCCGGCACGTAGTCCTGCCGTCCTTCGACGAGGTGACTCTCGATCATCACGCCGAAGATGCACGGTGAGCCCCCGGCCACCTGCTCGGCCACCGAGAGGGCCACACTCGCCTGTTTGTGATGGTCCTTCTGGCTGTTGCCGTGCGAGCAATCGATCAGCACGGCGCCGCGCAGCCCCTTCGCCGTGAGCCGTGCGCATACCTCCTGCACGTGCTCGGGCCCGTAGTTCGGTCCGGTCCGTGTGCCGCCGCGCAGGATGACGTGGCACGTGTCGTTGCCCGTGGTCTGGAAGATGGCCGACACGCCCTGCTTGGTGACCGACGGAAAGAGATGGGGAGAGCGCGCCGACAGCACGGCGTCCACGGCTGTCTGGGTGTTTCCTTCGGTGCTGTTCTTGAACCCCACCGGCATCGACAGGCCAGAGGCCAGCTCGCGATGCACCTGGCTCTCGGTGGTTCGGGCGCCGATGGCGACATACGAGGTGAGGTCGGCGATGTGCTGCGGCAGCTGCGTGTCGAGGAACTCGCAGGCGGTGGGCAACCCGAGGTCGTTGACGTCGAGCAGCAGCCGGCGCGCGAGCCTGATGCCCTTGTTGATGTGGAAGCTCTCGTCGAGATCCGGATCGTTGACGAGTCCCTTCCAGCCGACCGACGTCCGGGGTTTCTCGAAGTACGTGCGCATCACGACGACGAGGTCGTCGGCATAGCGCTGGGCCAGGGGCGCCAGCCGCTCGGCATACTCGAGTCCGGCCCGGGTGTCGTGGATGGAGCACGGCCCCACGATGGCCAGCAGTCGCGAGTCGCGGCCCGCCACGATGTCGGCGAGCGTCGACCGCGTGTCGGCCACCACGTTGGAGGCACGCTCGGAGGCGGGAATCTCTTCGAGCAGGATGGCCGGGGGCAGCAGCGGTCTGACCTGGGCAATACGGAGGTCGTCGGTCCGTTGGTACATACGTCTCCATAGCGTACCGCACCTCGGCGGGCACGCCTCCGCGTCGGCGCGCCAGGTGCTATCGTCGATGCCGCCATGCTGCCGCATCTTCTCGTTCTGTTCGCCATCGCCGCCGTCACCGTCCAGGAGCCCGGGAGGTCCACACTCCGCCCCGACCCACCCATCGTCTGTGAGGCCTGCGACGAGTGGAATGCGCCGCGCGAGCCGTTCAAGGTGTGGGGCAACACCTACTTCGTCGGTGTCGGTGGCCTGTCGGCCGTGCTCGTGACGTCGCCAGACGGACATGTCCTCATCGACGGCGGCCTGCCACAGTCGGCAGCGCTCATCGACGCCAACATCCGGGCGCTGGGGTTCCGTACCGAGGACGTACGCTACCTCCTGCATTCGCACGCGCATTTCGACCATGTGGGCGGGCTGGCGGCACTCCAGCGGCTGAGCGGCGCCACCGTCGTGTCGAGCGCCGCGGGCGCCCGGGCCCTCGAGGCCGGCGCTCCGACGCCAGACGACCCTCAGCACGCCCTCGACGGCACGTTCCCTGCGGTCACGCAGGTGCGAGTGGTTGCCGATCAGGAGACCATCGCCATCGGCGGCGTGGTGCTGACGATGCATCACACGCCGGGGCACACGCCCGGAGGCACCAGCTGGACGTGGCGGGCTTGTGAGACCGAACGCTGCCTCGACGTCGTGTACGCCGACAGCCTGACCGCGGTGTCGGCGCCTGAGTTTCTCTATACGGCGCCCGGACAGGGTGGGGACAGGGTCGCGCAGTTCCGAGCCTCGATCGACAAGGTCGCAGCGCTCCCCTGCGACATCGTCATCGCCGCACACCCCGGCTTCACCGACATCGACGGCAAGCTGGCACGGCGGCGGGCAGGCCTCACCCCTGACCCGTTCGTCGATCCCGGGGGGTGCCGGGCCTATGCGTCCGACGCGCGGTCTCGCCTGGAACGTCGGGTGGCAGAGGAGCGGAAGGGCCGATAGCCGCACGTCCTGGCGTGCAGGTTGAGAGCAGAGCGGCTCAGCGTTCGTCGCCGGGCACGTCCACGTCCGGGAAGAATCTCGGCGCGCACGACGGGCACAGGCCGTGGCTGAACTGCGCGTCCGTGTGGTCGCGGACGAACTCCTCGACGGCCTGCCAGTAGCCCTTGTCGTCGCGCACCTTGTGGCAGGCGGCACAGATCGGGATGAACCCGCGCAGCGTCTTGACGTTGGCCAGCGCGTCGCGCAGTTCCTCCACGAGCTTGTCGCGCTGGTCTTCGGCGTCCTTCCGCTCGGTGATGTCGCGCAGGACCCCCACGCGCAACCGCGTGCCGTCGCCGTCGGTGAGCGTCGATCGGCTCACCAGCCACGACCGCACGCGCCCGTCGGCGCCCGCCATCACGTGCACCTCGTCGTCAGGCCCCTGCGACGGCGCCCGAGAGAGCAGCGCGCCGAGATCGGGAGCCGCCCTGACCTCGCCAGGGCGCATTCCCACCAGCGCATCAGGCCTCGTGCCGCACAACTGGGCGAACGCCTTGTTGACCAGGCTCAGCCGGTTCGAGTCGTCGATCGCGTAGATCGGCTCGCCGACCGCGTCGAACAGGCCGATGGCCAGGGGCGATAGCGCGATGAAGCGATGCCGCAGCATCACCCACGCGAAGACGACGCCGGTGCCGAGAAAGCTGAGCGACACGGCCAGGGTGATGAGGTCGCGGGGGACGGCGACGACCCTCGTGAAGATGTCCACGGCGACAGGAAGCACGGCGCCAACGGCAAGCAGGCCGCTGCGGGCTCGTTCGCGGCCGGCGTGGCGCGCCGCGTGCCACAGCAGCAGCGCGATGATCACGACCATCAACCCTTCGGTGTAGGTGAGATAGACCGGGAACCACGGCCCCGTCACCGGCCGCCACATCGTCAAGCCCGCCTGACGCTCGAAGACCGGCACGGCCATCCACTCGGGCGCCACGACGATGATGGCCAGCGTGGTCACCGGCACGATCAGCACCGCCGCCACCAGCCACGGCCGGATGACATGGCGCCGGCCCGTGACTTCGAGCGCGATGAGCAGCGCAGCGACCGGCCCCGCCAGATACCCCACGAAGCGCAGGTAGTAGACGACGACGGCGGCGGAACCGCCGTCACCCAGCAGGATCATCACAGAGCCCAGCGTGATCACCATCACGCCCAGTTGCAGCACGCCCACGGCGACGGCCGCTGGCGCCCCCCGGTGGCGGATGCAGACGAGCAGCAACCCGAAGGCCACGAGCGCCGCCACCAGCGTGCCGGTGAGGACGAGCAGGGCCGTGGTCTGCTCAGACACGCCCACTGGTCAGCGCACCGAGGGTCGCCACGAGGGCCCGCAATCTGACGGCATCGAGCCCCTGCGCCTTGTTCGCGGCAGCCACGAGGTCGGCGAGCACTTCCTTCTGCGGAGCCATGCCCTCGGCGCTCTGCGTGGTGCCCCCGCCGCCCGGCATCGCGCTGAGCATGTTGCGCACGGTCGTGGCCTGTGCTGCGGTCAGCCCGCCAGACCGCTCCAGTTGCGCAAGGTACGCGCGAGCCACGGTGGGATGGGCCGGCCAGACCGTGCGGTCCTGATGCTGGACGTTGAACCGCTCGGCCTGCACGAGCGCGGCGGCGTCGAGTTCGGCCTGTGAGAGGTGTTCGCTCGGCATCAGGCGGAAGACGTCGAGACCGCGCGCCATCTCGGCCCCGTAGATGTAGCCGTTGAACCAGTAGGCCGACCAGTAGCCGCCGGTGATGAGCGTGGACGGGTCGAGCGGGCCGCGATCGAAGAACGCGATCTCGAAGGGCTTGGCCGGGTCGGTGAAGTCGAACACCGACACGCCACCCTGGTACCACGCCTGCACCTTGATGTCGCGCCCAGGCACCGGCACGAGCGAGCCGTTGTGCGCGACGCAGTTCTCCTGCGCGGTCTGGGCCGCGGGCAGCTTGTAGTAGCTGGCGAACTTCAACTTGCGGTCCACCACCTCGAAGATCGCGTTGGCGCCCCAGTTGGGCTGGTCGGACGCCAGACAGCGAGGCCGGAGGCCGCCGCCCCACTCGTCGGTGAAGATCACTTTGCTGCCATCGTTGCTGAACGTCGCTGAGTGCCAGTAGGCGAAGTTCTTGTCGACGACGTGATCCAGGCGCTTGGGCTCGACGGGATCGGAGATGTCGAGCAGGATGCCGTTGCCGGAGCAGGCGCCGGCCGCAAGGCCAATCGCCGGGTACACCGTGATGTCGTGGCACTGGTTGGTAACGGCCGTCTTCTGGGTGCCGGGCCCGTGGTCGCCGCCCTGCCAGAGGCCGGCGATGGCGCCGGTCTTCTCGTCGGCGAAGATGCGTGGACGACTGACGATGCGCGCCTGCTGCGGCGCGGCGAGCGGGACCTCGATGACGTCGATGCTGAAGAGGGCGGTGTCGGGGTTCTCGGTGGGGTCGCCGTCGGAGCAGCCGGCCAGTTCCTCGCCCGAGCGTGTCGTGGCGGTGCCGGAGCCGTAGATGTAGACGCGGTCCGCATCGTCGGGCCGCGTGACGAGCGTGTGGGTGTGCGATCCGCGGCAGGTCTGGACCGCGGCGACCTGCGTCGGATTGCGCACGTCGCTGATGTCGAAGATGCGCACGCCGCGGAAGCGTTCGGCGCTGACCGGCGCCTCCACGCCACCCGTGCCGCAGTCGAGGCGTCCCCGGGTCTGCTCGACCGACATGAACAGGAGGTTGCCGTGCACCGACACGTCGCCCTGACCGCCCGGACACGCCACCGAGGTGACAAGTACGGGCTCGCGGGGATTGGCGACATCGTAGACGTTGAAGCCGTTGAAGTTGCCGATGAACAGCGTGGTGCCGCTGAAGGCCAGGTCGGTGTTGGCGAAGTTCAGTCCCGTGAAGGGCGCAGGCGGCGCCTTTGCGGCAGGAGGCTCGGCGGCCGGGGCATCTGCGGCGGCAGGCTCAGGACTCTCGGGCGGCGTGGGTCTGCCGGCAGGGGCCGCCGGGTCGAAGAACCCATCCGGCTTCGGCAGGTGGGCGACCAGTTCCATGTGACGCGCGGCCACCCCCGCATCATCGAACCCGCCAGCGAGGCCGACACGCGGATCCACGGTTGGCGATGCGGGCTGCTGGGCGACAATCGCCGACCCCAGCAGCACTACCAGCAGGGCCGGCACGCCCCGCGCTACGACAGCACTCATTCGGCGATCTCCTTCAGCAGGGCGCGCATGCGCCTGATTTCCATGGACTGGTCGGCTTCGACATCCGACGCAAAGGCGAAGAGGGCCGGTTCCTGGCCGGCGCCTGGCGTGGCAAAGAGCGTGCGCACCATCGCGAGCGCGCCTTCGTGGTGCTTGATCATGCCCGTGAGGAAGAGCCGATCGAAGAGCGGCCCCCTGCTGGCGAGCAGCGCCGCCATCTCCTCTGGCGTCAACATGCCGGGCATGAGCGGCGCGTCGTGCCCATGATGCGCGTGGCTGTCGGGCAACGTTTCGCCGCGCTGGGTCAGCCAGGCGCGCATCATCGCCATCTCGTCGGCCTGCGAGACCTCGATGCGCAGCGCCAGGGTACGCAGGTCGTCGCTCGAGGCCCGTTCCCTGGCGGCGGCGGTCATCTCGAGCGCCTGCGCGTGGTGCGCAATCATGTCGCGCATGAAGGCGACGTCAGCGGCGGTATGCGTCACGCCCGAGGTGTCGGCAGCTTCCGCCGCGGTGATCGGACGTGTCGGCTCGCCGGGCGCGCCGGGCTGCACCAGGCGAGGGCCGGCGGCGGGCTGCGCCCCCACAGATCCTCCCATCACCGTCGTACCGAGCGCCGTGACGGAGAGCGCCGACAGGACCAACCGGAACGCCTGGGGCGGAACGGCCATCGGCACATGGTATCCAAAGAAGGGCTGCGGCGGGCGAGGGACCGGTGCCCGGGCGTCAGGCGACCCGGCGGATGTGGAGGTAGCGCGCGTGCACCATCTGGTAGAAGCCGTAGGCGATGAGGCCGATGCCGACCACGACCAGCAGTGCCTGGCCCGTCCCGCCCGGGTTGCTGGCGAGGATGCGCAGCGCCCCTTCGGTGCCCTCCATGTCGGAGGCGTTGCCCTGCAGGCCCGCCTGGATGGCCGTGCCGCCGATGACGGCAAAGACCACCGCGCGGGCGGCGAGTCCGAACCGGCTGACGGTCACGGCCCACTCTCCGGCCTCCGACCGCAGGCGGCCGGTGTCGAGGTCGGATGGCAGCCGACACCTCCAGGCGCGCCAGGCTTCGTAGACGGCATACGCGATGAGCCCGAGCCCGACCAGCACGAGCAGCCAGTCACCGAAGGGGAGGGCGGCGAGGGTGTCGGCGGCTTCCGAGTCGTCGCCGGTGCCTGCCGACAGCCCTTGGTACAGGCGCAGGGCCTGCCAGCCGAGGCTGGCGTAGAGTACGCCGCGCAGTAGATAGGAGGTCCGCGTCAGGAGGCCTTTGGCGTCCGTTCCGTCACCGTCCGGATCGGCGACGGCCTGGATGCCGCGCCAGAGCGCATAGCCCCACAGGCCCGCGATGGCCACAAGCAGCAGCACGCGGCCGTACGGCTGGCGGAGCACCGTCAGGAGCGCGCCGTCGGTGCTGGTGAGTCGTCCGCCGGCGCCGAACGCCGTGCTGGCTGCGAGCCAGCCGACGACCATGTAGAGCACGCCCTTGGTGAAGAACCCCGCACGGGCCAGCAGGACGATTGCACGACCGGGTTCCGGGGCCATGGCCCCATCCTACGCCTGACCGGGGTCAGAACGAGTAGTCGACGCCGAACACCGGGGTCACGCGCGCGGTCACGCCGGCCGAGGACAGCGCCACCAGGACGTTGGCCGAGACGAGGAAGTTGCCGGCGACGTTGAACTTGCCGCCGACCGCGAGCGTGGCGAGATTCAGCGCGCCGTCGCGCGCGGTGTACTCGTCGAACGTGGTGTTCCCCATGACGCCCATGTTGTCGCGGAAGCTCCACGACGTCGTGGACAACTGCAGCCGGCCGGCGTCGATGAGCGTGCGGCCGATGAAGGTGCCCGTCAGGGTGACGGTTGGTGTGACGACGTATTCGGTGCCGAACCGATAGCCGAACTCGTCGGGCGCGTTCACGACGTCGCCGGACCCCGACTTGGTGAAGCCGACGTTGAAGTGCGGCGCGAACCGTCCGACGGTCGTGGAGCCGATGAGTGTGCCCGTGACGGCCGCGGCGCCCGTGCCCAGGAGTTCCTCGTCATTGCCGGTGGGCAGGCGCAGGTCCACGCCGGCGGCCAGACCACCGCCCGGCGAGTCGAGGAATCGGTACTTCGTGCGCACCAGCACGTCGCCGATGCCGGACGCGCTGCCGGACGAGCTGAAGGCGGCATTCTTGGTGCCGTTCGGGAAGACGTGGATGCCGGGCACGTTCGGCGTCGAGAACGGCAGCACCTCGGCGTCGATCCGTGCGTTCATGCTGACGCGAATGATGGGCACGGCAAGGGCCACGTCGAACCGGTCGGACACGCCGTAGTTGGCAAACGCCGTCGTGGTGGACGACGAGAGGTCGAGATCGAGCGCGGCCTCCACGACGTCGCCCTCGAAGAACAGCCCGCCGCTGTCTTCGTGCCGCAGGTAGAACTTCACGTCGCCGTTGTCGAGGCTCTGGCCCTCGAACGACGAATAGTTCGAGTACTGGGTGTTCACGCCGAAGGTCAGCTTGCCCTTGCCGTTGGTGAGGGCCCGTTCGGCGAAAGCGGGGCCGAAGCTCTGCGTCGCCCGCTCGAAGGTACCGAGTGTCGGGTCGAAGGTGAAGCTGAAGCCCCCGGACGGTGAGCCGATGGGGAAGGTCGCCAGTTGCGTGACGATCTGCTGGTTGAAGAGGGCCGGCGCGAGGCGCTGGTCGTCACCGGGGATGAAGTGGGCTTCATGGCTGGGGAAGCCGGCCGGCGGCGGGGCCAGGCGCACGTCCGACTGAATCAGCTGCACGAGCAGTTGTGACAACGGCACGTCCTGCGCGGCACAGAGGGCAGGCTGCAGGCAGGCGGCCACGGCCAGCACCACACATCGAAGCATTGTCGGTCGCATCAGGAGGTCACCTTTGCACGTGAGTGGCACTCCGAGTACAACGAGAGGCCCTGTCGCAGGCGAACAGCCGGCGGCTACCTGACGTCGGTAATCACCCAGGCTCCGGCCTGCTTGCGCAGGGTGAAGGCGGTGCGGGCATTCTGTGACTGCTGACGCCCTGCCTTCGGCTGTACCGAGACGTGGCGTACGCAGGTGACGGTCGCCGTGTCGCCCTTGACCGTCATTTGCACGTTCTCGAGGGTCACCGACTGCGCGTTGAATGCGTCGAAACTCAACCGGGCCGGGGCGGAGGGCCACACGCGTCGAACCAGGCCGACGTCGAGCGTCTCGTAACCGCGGACGTACTGATCGAGCACGGCCTGGATGGCCGGTCGCTCGTCGGGCGCGGGGGTGGGGCTGGGCGGCGGTGTTGCCTCGCGGACGGGAGGCGGCGCTTCGACGATGGGCGGAGCGGCAGGTGCGCTCCTGGTCACGTCGGGGCGTGGAGGCTCCGCCGGTGCGGGAGGCGAGGGCGCGGCTTCGGCACGCCGGGCGGTCTCCGCGGCGTCGCGGGCGGTCTCGGCACTTCGTGAGAAGGCGGCCGAGGCGTCGAGCAGCGCCCTCAC
>JAEZDP010000059.1 GCA_023418055.1 Acidobacteriota bacterium | reverse complement strand
AGCCCCGACCCGGCACTCGACTGGACCGCCGGGTGGACCGACTACCGCCTGCGATGAGCGCGCGACGGCTTCTGTCGGCCGGGTGCCTGGCGCTGGCCCTGACCTCGGGGTGCGCGCCCTCTGCCCCGCCCCTGCAAGGCGCTGTGGAGTCGCGCGAGGCGCTCGGACGCGCCGTCGTCGAACGGGTCGCCGCCCGGGATGTCGCGGGGTTGCGTCAGCTGATGCTGACGCGCGACGAGTTTGCCGCGCACGTCTGGCCGCACCTGCCAACGAGCCGGCCCGGTACCAACATGCCGATGGCGTTTGTCTGGAATCGCCTCCGTCAGCAGAGTGAGGGGCGGCTCGCGCAGGTGGTGTCGCACTACGGCGGGACCACCGCGCGGTTCGTCGAGATCACGACGAGAGGAGAGACGACCACCTATGGCGACGTGGTCGTCCATCGCGACTCGCGCATCACGCTGCAGCACGCGTCGGGCGACGTCGAACAGGTCGAGTTGTTCGGGTCGGTCGTGCGCCAGGGCTCTCGCTGGAAGGTCTTCAGCTACGTGACCGACTGACGCGACACACGCTTCTTACGCAGCGGTCGCGCCACCGACACGGCCGTAAGCGACGATGATGACAGCGGCATGCCCGGGAGATCGCCGGGGTGCCGTGGTCACATAGAGTGAAGGCCCCGCGGAGATAGCGGGGCCTTTTTTTCTGGCCTCACGGCTTGCGGGCGCGGACGGCGCCGCTGAAGAACCTGCCGTCGATCTGCGCCGCGTACGCCTCCGGATCGAGTCCGGCATCGCGGAGGTAACCCGCAGCGTCCTGGGCGGTATAGGTGCGCCACGGTTCGATGTCCACGTCCTCGAATCCAGCCGACGCGAGCAGGTGGCGGTACTCCTGCTCTTCGAGTGCCCCGGCGACGCAGCCGATCCACAACTCGACGCTGCGGCGCACTTCGTCGGGGACCTGACCCCGCACGACGATGTCGGACACCGCCAGCCGGCCGCCCGGCTTGAGCACGCGGAAGGCCTCGCGCAGGACGCGCGCCTTGTCGGCCGAGAGGTTGATGACGCAGTTGGAGATGATGACGTCCACCGACGCATCGGGCAGCGGGATGTCCTCGATCTGTCCCTGCAGGAACTCGACGTTCTCGACGCCGGCCTTGCGCTGGTTCTCGCGGGCGAGCGCGAGCATCTCGTCGGTCATGTCGAGGCCGTACGCCTTGCCGGTGGGTCCCACGCGCCGGGCCGACAGCAGGACGTCGATGCCGCCCCCCGATCCGAGGTCGAGCACGGTCTGGCCGGGCTCGAGGTCGGCGAGTGCCGTCGGGTTGCCGCAGCCCAGCGAGGCCTGAACGGCTTCGGCCGGCAGCGTGCCGAGCGCGGAGGTCTCGTAGAGACCGCTCGTGATGGGGTCGTCGCAGCCGCCGCTGCCGCAGCAACTGGTGCGTCCACTGCCCTGGGTGACGCTGGCGGCGAACTCGCCGTACTTCTTCTGCACCGTGTCGCGAATCTGGCTATCCATCGTGCTGACTCCGTGGTCGGACTGTGAGGCGTCGCGGTCAGATGTCGCCGGGGTCGCCATCTTCGGCGACCGCTGCCACGGTCGCCACGTGCTGCGCGGGGTGTTCCGCTGAGACACCGTGTGCTCCGGCGTCGCCGACGATCACCGGCAGCACCGGCGCCTGTCGTCGTGGCCAGACATCGTCGAACGCCGCGTCCATCAGCTCCCACACCGTCTGGAACAGCGCCGCGATGATCGGTCCCAGGATGAAGCCCACCGCACCGAACGCCATGATGCCGCCGAGCGTCGAGAACAGAATCATCAGGTCGTGCATCTCGGTGTCGCGGCCGACGAGCCGGGGCCGCAGCACGTTGTCGACCGACCCCACGACGAGGCCGCAGAACGCCACGAGGAGCACTGCCTTGAGGAACTGCCCACTGAGCGCCAGCACGATGGCGGCCGGCACCCACACGAGCGCGCCGCCGACGACGGGCAGCACCGAGAAGACCACCATCACCACGCCCCAGAACACGGCGCCCGAGATGCCGAGCACGGCAAAGGCCAGGCCCCCAAGCGTGCCCTGCACGACGCCGATGACGATGGTGCCCTTGAGGGTCGCCCGCGTCACCGAGAGGAACTTGTCGAACAGGCGGTCGCGGTCGTTGGCCGGCAGCGGGACGAACCGCTTGATGCGGCCGATCATCGCCGGGCCGTCCATCAGGAGAAAGAACAGCGTGTAGAGAAAGATGAAGAAGTTGACGACGAAGGTGAGCGTGCTGACCGTGGTGCTCGACAGCGCGCCGACGATGAGGCCGCCGAGGTTGTTGGCCAGTTCGCCGATCCGCGTCAGCAGCACGTCACGGTAAGGCGCGAGTTGCTCGGCGTAAGGAATCCGCTCGATGTAGGGCGCCAGCGCCGTCGGTTCGGCGGCAAAACGCTGCACCCACGGCGTGATGTTCTGCGTGACCTTGATCGCCTCGCCCGTGGCCATCGCCACCACCACGCCCAGCGGGATGCCGACGATGAGCAGGCCGCTGAGCATCGTGACGAGCGACGAGACGATACGCCGCCCGCCGGTGTGATACAGGAGGGCCTGGTAGAGGGGATAGGCGATGCCTGCCGCAAGCGCCGCGAGCAGGATGGTGACGAGAAACGTCTGGATGAGCCAGAGGAACGCCACCGAGATGCAGACGACCAGCAGCAGGAGAAAACGGCGGCGCACGCGATCGTGGGTCATGGGGCAGCAACCATCATCGCTCGTTGAGCGTTCCGGGTCTACGACGAGCCCTACGCCCTACGCCTCACGCCTCACGCCTTACGCCCCAGGCGCGGGCGACCTGCCCACGTGAGCGCATGGCGTATGGCGTATGGCGTATGGCGTACGGCGTACGGCGTACGGCGTATGGCGTGCGAAACCCACATTTAACGTTCGCGTCATGGGAGGGAAACGTCCAGCACATACCGTCACCTTGGCATCTCGCCACAGGAGACGATCCGCGTGACGCAGACTCAGACTTCCGAGCAGCCTGACACCCCGTGGCACCCCGCGGGCACGACCACGCGGATTCTCGTGGTGGAGGACGAACACGACATCGCCGGACTCATCAAACATGCCCTCGAGCGCGAGCACGACACGCGCGTCGAGATGGTGACGAGCGGCGATGCGGCGCTCAAGGCGGTGTCCGAGCAGGTGCCCGACCTCATCGTGCTCGACCTCAATCTTCCGGTGCTGAGCGGATTCGAGGTGTGCCGCATCCTGCGGTCGCGCTCGACCACGCGGCACATCCCCATCATCATGCTCACGGCTCGGACCAACGAAGTGGATCGTGTGTCGGGCCTCGATCTCGGGGCCGACGACTACGTGACCAAGCCCTTCAGCCTGCGCGAGTTGGCTGCCCGGGTGCGTGCGGTGCTGCGCCGGCGACAGCCCGGGGGCACACCGGCAGAGAGCGTGTACCGCGGCGCTCATCTCACCGCCGACTTCGAGGCGGTGGCCATCCACGTCGACAAACAACCCGTCCGCCTGACACGGCGCGAATTCGAACTGCTCAAGTGCCTGGTGGACAACCGGAACCGCGTGTTGTCTCGCGACCGCCTGCTCGAACGCGTGTGGGGCTACGACCGCCTCATCGAGACGCGCTCGGTCGACGTCCACATCGGTCGGCTGCGCAACAAGCTGGGGACTGCCGGCGACCAGATCGAGACGGTCGTCGGATTGGGCTATCGATTCGTGGAATGACGGTTCGCCGTACGCCATACGCCGTACGCTTCACGCTCGAGGCTGTCGCGTCCCGCCATGAGGCCTGTAGCCTGCGGCCTGAAGCCCGCTGCCTGACGTCTATCCCGCGCCCAGCATCGCCAGCGTCCAGTACGTCAGCGCGCCGACTGTGCCCGCCGCCGGGATGGTGAGGATCCACGCCCAGACGATCTGCCCGGCCACGCCCCAGCGCACGGCCGAGAGGCGGCGCGTGGCGCCCACGCCGACGATGGCGCCCGTGATGGTGTGCGTGGTGCTGATGCCCACACCCATCACCGTGGCGATGAGGATCGCGGAGGCGGCGCCGGTTTCCGCGGCGAACCCACCCACCGGCGACAGCCTTGTGATCTTGCTGCCCATGGTCTTCACGATGCGCCACCCGCCCGACAGCGTGCCGAGCCCGATGGCGACGTGCGCGGCGAGCACCACCCAGAAAGGCACCTCGAACGTGTCGAGATACCCGGCCGTGACCAGCACGCCAGTGATGATCCCCATGGTCTTCTGCGCGTCGTTGGCGCCGTGCATGAGGCTGAACATGGCGGCCGACAGCAACTGGAGCCGTCTGAAGAGCGCATCCACGCGCCCGGGCGCTGAGCGCTGGAACGCCCACAGCGTCGCCGTCATCGTCGAGAGCCCGATGATGAGCCCCACCACGGGCGCGACGACGATGAAGATGAGCGTCTTGGTCCACCCCGACCAGATGATGCCGACGAACCCGGCCTTCGCGAGCGCTGCTCCACCGTAGCCCCCGAACAGGGCGTGTGACGAACTGGTGGGCAGGCCGAAGTACCACGTGATCAGGTTCCAGACGATGGCGCCCGTCAGCCCCGCGCCAATGACGGCGAAGCTGACGATGTCGAGATCGACCATGCCGGCGCCGACCGTGCGGGCCACTGCCGTGCCGAATCCGAAGGCCGCCACGAAGTTGAAGAACGCGGCCCAGATGACGGCCGTGCCCGGCGAGAGCACGCGGGTCGAGACGACCGTGGCGATCGAGTTGGCGGCGTCGTGGAAGCCGTTGATGTAGTCGAAGACGAGTGCCAGGGCGATGAGCCCGATGACGACCAGCAGGACGTGGTCCATGACGACTCAGGCGTACTTGACGAGCACCGATTCCACGAGGTTGGCCACGTCCTCGCAATCGTCGGTGGCCCGCTCGAGGAGATCGAGAATCTCCTTCCACTTCATGACCTCGATGGGGTTCGGCTCTTCGCGGAAGAGGCTGCTGATGGCCTCGCGATGAATCTGATCGGCCTCGTTCTCGAGGCGGTTGATCTCGACGACGTGCTCGTCGAGTCCCTTGCGTCCTTCGAGCTTGCGCATCGCCAGCAGCAACTGCTCGGAGCACAGCGCGAGGTTGTCAGCCAGGTCGCGGGCCCCCGCACGCATGTGCTGCACTTCATACAGCCGCACACATCCGCCGGCCGCATCGATCATGTCCATCACGTCGTCGAGCGACAGCGCAAGGGCGTGAATGTCCTCGCGGTCGAGCGGCGTCACGAACGTCTGGTTGAGCCGACGCAGTGAGTCGTGCGCCAGGCTGTCACAGTGATGCTCGAGTCGCTTCAGTTCGTCGGCCAGGGCCCACTTGGGCGGCTCGGTGCTGAGCATGTCCACCAGCACGCGCGACCCGGTCTGCACTTCCTGGGCGATGGCAATGAAGTCGTCGAAGAACCGGCCGTCTTTGGGGATGAGGCTGAATCGCGCCACGCGTTAGATCTCCACCGGAGGGAACACAGCCCACGGATCATACGCCCGCCGACGGGCGGCCCCGTGTTAATTTCGCGTAACACTGACGTCACATGCGGTCACGGGCGGCACGGCGACCAGCGACGTCACGTGCCTGCCGCAAGGCGTCTGCGATACGATCGTCCTTCACGATGACCATGCCCTTACGCCCGTCCGAGGTGACTTCCCCATGCACGACGTCCTGACGCTGATCCTCGGCGGAGGCCGGGGCAACCGCCTGTTCCCCCTCACGCGCACGCGCTCGAAACCGGCCGTGCCCATCGGCGGGCGCTACCGGTTGATCGACGTGCCCATCAGCAACTGCCTGCACGCCGACCTGCGCCGCATCTTCGTGCTCACCCAGTTCAACTCGGCCTCGCTCAATCGCCACATCGCGCAGACCTACCGGCTCGACCTGTTCTCGCAGGGCTATGTGGACATCCTGGCGGCCGAACAGACGCCAGACAGCATGGAGTGGTTTCAGGGCACCGCCGACGCGGTCCGTCAGGCGTCGCGCCACTTCCGGTCGTACGACGCCGACTACTACCTCATCCTCGCCGGCGACCACCTCTATCGGATGGACCTGCACGAGCTCATCGACGCACACGTGAGGCAGAAGGCCGACGTGACGATTGCCGCGCAGCCCTGCGACCCCGAGACGTCCACCCAGATGGGCATCTTCCTCTTCGACGGCGACGGGCGTATCCGGGCGTTCGAGGAGAAGCCCAACCGCACCCGGCTCGCCGAGATCGGACAGAGCGTGCCGCCCGACAGCTCGATGGCCGCCGAGATCAGCAACGACAAGCCGTTCATCGCGTCGATGGGCATCTACGTGTTCTCGCGCGACGTCCTGCTCGACGCGCTCGACCAGCACCCCGACGTCATCGACTTCGGCAAGCAGATCATTCCCGCTGCGCTCGACACGCACCGTGTGCGTGCCTATCTCTACGATGGCTACTGGGCCGATGTGGGCACCATCGGTTCGTTCTACGACGCCAACCTGCAACTCACTCAACGCGGCGCGGCCTTCTCGTTCCACGACCCCCACCGGCCGATCTACACCCACCCGCGCTTCCTGTCGGGGTCGATGATGAGCGGCAGCCGCCTCGATCGCGCGCTCGTGTCCGAAGGGTGTGTGCTCGATCAGTGCGAGGTGGCGTCCTCTGTCGTCGGCATCCGGACGCAGGTCCGCGAAGGCGCACGCATCCGTAACTCAGTGCTGCTCGGCGCCGACTACTACCAGCACGACGGTGCCGATGCGGACGTGCCGATTGGCATCGGGCGCAACGTCGAACTCGATCGCGTGATCGTGGACAAGAACGCCCACATCGGCGACGACGTGTCGCTCACCAACGCGGCTGGCGTGCAGGAGGCCGACGGCGAG
>JAEZDP010000221.1 GCA_023418055.1 Acidobacteriota bacterium | reverse complement strand
GGACCTGACCGGGATCGAACCGGTGACCTCCTGAATGCCATTCAGGCGCGCTCCCAACTGCGCTACAGGCCCTCCCACACAACCGTTCGAGTATAGCGACCTCGACGCCCATCGTCAAAACCCGCGTTGCGGGGTGTGCGCAGGCGCCCTCCCCGTCGGTCCTCGCCGGCCTCCCGATTCGCCGCTCTTCGCGCGTCCAGCGCCCTCCGCCCCCGCGAATCCGGCCACATCCCAAGGCGTCCGCGCCCTGCGTGTACGGGTTGCAGAACTCCAGCGCCCTGCCGATTGGCCCCACAGGAGTCATTCATAGCCAGATGTTCGCACCACGCACTTCTTTCGCCCTCGCCCTCTGGCTGCTCTGTGCCGCCACCGCGATGGCACAACCTGCCCTGACGGAGACGCCAGCGGCGATCACAGCACCCGAAGAGGAGGAGACGGCAGCGGCCGAGCCCCGCACCTACGATGAAGGGTTCCGTCTGGCCACGGGGCCAGACCACTTCAGCCTCACGATGAACGGCTTCGTGCAGGCCCGCTACACCGGGCAGTCGCGCCGACAGGGCGACTCGTCGCAGAACTTCGACGTCGCCCTCGCGCGGCTCGCGCTCGGCGGCGGTGCCTTCGACGAGAAGGTCTCGTACTTCTTCCAACTCGAGGCGAGCACGTTCGGCGACACCAACCGGCTGTCGCTGCTCGACGGCTGGATGCAGTACGCCATGCGGCCGAACACCACCGTCAAGGCCGGGCGTCTGTTGCTGCCCTACAGCCGCCAGTTCCTGACACACCCCGGCAATCTCCTGTTCACAGATTTGTCAGGTGCCGATTACGCGTTCCACCTGCCCCGTGCCATCGGCGTACAGGTGGGCAGCTCGCGCGGGCGCTTCGGCTTCGACGCCGCGATTGCCAACAGCGTGCGTGCCCTCGACGCGGGCGGCCAGCAGAACCGCACCGGAGCGCTGGCGACGATGGCCCGTGCGGAAGCCGCAATTCTTGGCCCCTACGGCTACCTCGAGAGCGCGCCCGGTGCACGAGTGCCCCGGCAGCTCTCGGTGGGCGTGGCGCTGGCCTACAACCCCATCGCCGAGGCCTCCGTGATGCAGAACGTCCTGCCCGGCGACCGCACCACCGGCGTCACGGTGGATGGCGGCTACCGAGACGGACGGCTGACCTTACAGGCGGCCGGCTATCAGCGACACAACCGCACCGGCTCCGGCGACCTGACCGACCGTGGCGGCTACCTGCAAGGCGGCCTGTACGTGGTTCCCCCCACCTGGGAAGTCGCTGCCCGGGTCTCTGCCGTCGACTTCGACATCGTTCGCGCCCCAGGCATCTTCAGCGAGACGCGCGAGTACGAAGTCGGCCTGAACCGCTACCTGCACGGCCATCACGTGAAGCTTCAGGGTGACGCCGGTGTGGTCCGCCACCGCCGTGCAGACGCCACCCGCGTCGACGATCGCCGCGTCCGCCTTCAACTCCAACTCCTGTTCTGAGGCTGCAATGTCCATCCGCAAGATGATGAAGTTTCTCTACTCGGCCGGCGCCTTCGCGCTGGCCGGCCTCATCCTCGTCACCGTGCTGCTCGTCCAGAACCAACGGGCGTTGACCTCGGCGCAGGAGACCCGCTTCCTCTCCTACCTGCTGGCAGACGAGCTCCGCCAGAGCTCCGACGACCTCACGCGCCTCGCCCGCACGTACGTGGCCACCGGCGACAGCCGGTTCGAGGACCAGTACTGGGCCGTCCTCGACGTGCGCAATGGCAAGACGCCCCGGCCCGACGGCCGTACCGTGTCGCTGCAGCAGCTGATGAAGGACGCCGGCATCACCGAAGCGGAGTTCGAGAAGCTGCGCGAGTCGGAGCGCAACTCGAACGGCCTCGTCACGACCGAAACGGTGGCGATGAATGCCGTGAAGGGCCGGTACGACGATGGGCGCGGCGGCTATACCCGCGAGGCGGCGCCCGACCTCGACCTGGCACGCCGCATCATGAACGACGACAAGTACCACGCCGACAAGGCCGTCATCCTGGCGCCGCTGGCGGAGTTCGACCAGATGCTCGACGCGCGGACCAAGGCCGCGGTGGACACCTACGTCGGCCGCAGCTACGTGTTTCTCGTGCTGCTCGGGCTGCTCGTGCTCTTCGGTGGCGGCGTCGCCATCGCCATGGTCCGCTACATGACGCGGACGCTCTCGGTGGCCGCCAGCGAACTCCGCCAGACCTTCTCGCAGGTGGCCGCCGCCTCCGATCAGGTGGCCTCCTCGTCGCAGACCCTGGCCCAGGGCGCCACCACGCAGGCGGCCTCGCTCGAGGAGACCTCGGCCTCGATGGAGGAGATGGCGTCGATGACGCGACAGAACGCCGGCAACACCCAGCAGGCGGCCTCGCTGATGAGCGACACCGAGCGCCTGGTCGTCGACGCCAACGGCGCACTCGGCGAGATGGTGGCCTCGATGACGGCCATCAAGGAGTCGAGCGACAAGGTGTCGCGCATCATCAAGACCATCGACGAGATCGCCTTCCAGACCAACATCCTGGCACTCAACGCCGCCGTGGAGGCCGCACGCGCCGGCGAGGCAGGCATGGGCTTTGCCGTCGTCGCCGACGAGGTGCGGGCGCTCGCGCAGCGGTCGGCGCAGGCGGCACGCGACACCGCCACGCTCATCGAAGAGTCCATCGAGCGCTCGACCGAGGGCCAGCAGAAGGTGACCCTCGTCAGCGGCGCCATCGAGTCGATCACCGGCAGCACCGACAAGGTGAAGCGGCTCATCGACCAGGTGAGCGAGGCGAGCCGGCAGCAGACGCAGGGCATCGACCAGGTGTCGCAGGCCATCACCAGCATGGAGCGCGTCACGCAGGGCACCGCGGCCACTGCCGAGGAAAGTGCCGCGGCCAGCGAGGAACTCAACGCGCAGGCGGCCATCGCGATGGAAATCGTGACGCGGCTGTCGGCGCTCGTCGGCTCGGGCAACGGGGACACCTCGCCCTTGGTGCCAGAGACCTCGACGCCGGCGCCCGTGGCGTACCGCCGCGCGGCCTGATT
>JAEZDP010000430.1 GCA_023418055.1 Acidobacteriota bacterium | reverse complement strand
TCCGTGCTCCTCGTACCACTTGGTGAGGGTGGCCGTCATGTGCATCTTCTCGATGATGTTCCGCCAGCCGATGCCCGTGTTGTAGGCGCAGAAGCTGATCTCACCTTCCTGCGTCGCATACGGAATGATGCAGCGCTCCGTGCGGCGGAAGTCGTAGTTGAACAGGTCCTGGAACCACATGCCGGCGATGAACAGGAAGTTCCAGCGGTCGGCCCGCCGCTTCTCGACGTCGGCCAGCGTCCGCTGGCCATCGACGCGCCCGTAGTCCTTGCCGGAAGCGCCGAAGGTCTTGTCGAACTTCTTCATCAGGTCGACGAGCTTGAAGTGCGTCGGCGCCTTGAAGGGGTCGTAGTTCTTCATCAGCGCGAGCGCCATCCCGATGACCGATAGCGTCTTGCCGCGCGCCGCGTCGTTGACGCGTGCCACGTCCTTCGACAACTGCAGGCCGTTGAGGAACGCCGTCACCGGCACCGCTTCCTTCGTCTCCTTGTCGACCATCACCGCCATGCCCACGCCGCAGTTGGGGTGGCAGCCGCACGCCAGGTTGCCCCAGTCCTGCGTCGGGCCCTTCACGAGGTCGGCCCAGTCGGTGAACGTGCCGAGGAACGAGATCGGGAACCAATCGCGGAGCGGCTCGCCCATCTGCACCTGCGACTTCACGTCGTGCGCGAGGTGCGACAGCGTGTACCGCTGCGCCTCACGACGCTCGTTGGTGATCTCCTCGTCGCGTCCCGTGAAGGACACCGGCTGGAACGACAGGAAGCTGATCTTGCGCGGGTTGTCGAGCGCGAACTTGATGATGCGCCCTACCTGCTCGTTGTTCACGCCGTTGACGATGGTCGTCACCGGCACGATGTCGACGCCGTTGCTCCAGAGGTTCTCGATGGCGCGCAGCTTGACGTCGAACAGGTTGCCGACGAGCCGATGCGAGTTGGCGGCGTTGCCGATGCCGTCGAACTGCAGGTAGGCGTAGCGCAGCCCCGCCTCGGCCGCGGCCCGCGCGAACTCCGGGCTCTTGGCGAACTCGATGCCGTTGGTCGCCGCCTGCACCGAGTTGTAGCCCACCTTCTTGGCGTAGCGCACCGCGTCGAGGAAGTACGGCGACAGCGTCGGCTCGCCCCCCGAGAACTGCACCGACATCTGGCGGCGCGGCTTGAGCGAGATGGCGTTGTCGAGCAGCGTCTTGATGTCTTCCCAGCTCAGCTCGTGGACGAACCCCACCTGGTTGGCGTCCATGAAGCACGGGTCGCACATCATGTTGCAGCGGTTGGTGAGGTCGATCGTCAGCACCGCGCCACGGCCGTACTTGATCGTGCTGCTGCCGTGGTTGTGCAGCTTCTCGTCGTTGTGCGAGCGGATGTCGCTGCCCGGGTACGACTCTTCGAGGTGCTTGAAGAACGCCGGATCGATGGCCATGACGTCCTCGAAGTGGCCATGGATCGGGCAGTCCTTCACCATCATGATCTTGCCGTCCTTCTCGAGGATGGTGGCCTTGATCTCGCCAACCTTCTCGGTGAGCAGGACAGACACGTCGCGCTTGCCGTCGATGATCTCCTGACGCGCTTCCCGGACGCAGACCGGGCACAGCGAGTCGGTCTCGCGTGGCCAGCCCAGGGTCGGCTTCACCTTCTCCCACGACTTCTGGAGCGGTTTGTCGGACCACTTCGGGACGAAGCCGGGATTGGGCTTGATGGCGTTCAGGGTATCGAACACGGTCCACGCGCCACGGGCGACGTAGGTCAGGCCCTTCTCGACGTACTTGACGGGTTTGTGCATGGTGCTCCTCTGTACTGGCTTCCACCACGACAGCCGGCGCACAACGGTGGCACGCGGTCGTCGGAATGGTCGATTATGCGGCGGCGCCTGTCCAGGGGGCGAAGAAAAGCAGCAGGTGGGCAGGAGGCCCGTCCGAACGGGCAGATGCCGCGCTGAACGGGCAGACGCCTCGGGCGCGTCAGCCCATCGGCAAGTGCCACCTGCGTATGAGGCTGGGCCCGTGCACCCTCCGCGCGCGCGTGGACGGGTGCGTTAAGATGAACGCGGCTCTCGTCCCGGGCCGCCCGCCGCACCATGTTCGACTCCCTCTGGATTGTCCTGACCCTCCTGCAGCCGCCGCCCCCGCTGCCGGTGACGATTGGCATGCCCGCCGAACTCGTGCGCAGTGCCCTCCCCCCCGGCGTGGAGATGCCCGCGTCGCTGCCACCCATGCCGACGCCGCCCGTTGTCGTCGCCGCCGCGACGCCGCCAGCGCCGGCGCCCCCCGCCGCCGCTGCGCCCACGCGCATCGTGCGCGGCAAGAGCGAGCTGTCGTATGTGTCGACCGGCGGCACCGCCGAGACCCAGACCATCGGCGCCGGTGCGGAACTGCTCGTGACGCCCCGCAACTGGCGCATCGAAGCGAAGGTGGCCTACCTCCGCAACCGCGTGGACGATGAGGTCCGGGCGCGGCGTCTGAATGGACAGTTTCGCAGCGCGCGGAAGTTCGGCGACCGCGCCGAGATGTTCGGGCGCGCCCAGTACCTGCGCAACACCTTTGCCGGCATCAACAACAGCTGGGACGCGGCAGCCGGCCTCACCGCCATCGTCTTTCAGAACGACCCGCAGCGACTGGCCTTCGACTCGGGCTTCGGGTATCTCACCGAAGACCGCACCCTCGGCCTGGGACGCGACCTGACGTCGGTGGACTTCGGCGTGCGCTACCTGTGGGAGTTCTCGCGGCGCAACCGCTTCATCAACGACGCCGCGTGGAAAGCCGACATCGAGCGGACGAGCGACTGGCGCCTGAACCACGTCGCGGCCATCCAGGCGGGACTCAACTCGATTCTGTCGCTCAAGGTCTCGCACGAGTTGAACTACCGCAACGAGCCGGTGCCGGGCTTCACGCGGGCCGACACGGTGGCCTCGGCCTCCATCGTCGCGACGTTCTGACGGCGCGCGCCTCCCGCTCGTCTACGCGCCGCTCCCGCCCCTCCCGAGAACCTGCCGGCATGTCCCTGGCGCGGTCTCGCCTCTACAGACGGGCCGCTGCGCTGCCGATGTCTCTACCGTATGGCTGCGGAACCCGCCCAGACCGACGGACACGCCACGCCGCCCGCGCGTCCAGACCCGGCGCGCCTGCTGGAGCGGTCGCGGACGCTCGAGCCGCTGCCGGCATCGGCGGCGGCCCTGGCCGCGTTGCTGAACCAGGACGAGTGGATGATCCGCGACGTCGAGGACGTCGTGCGCGGCGATCTCGGCCTGACGTCGCGCGTGCTGCGGTACGCCAACTCGGCGTGGTCGGCGCACCTGCCGACGGTCGGCACCGTGCGTGACGCCATCCTGCGGCTGGGCGTCGGCACCGTGCTGTCGCTGGCGGTGGCCGAAGGCGTGCGCCCCAAGCTGATGACCGCGCTGCCCGCGTTCGACCTCCAGCCGGGACGCCTCTGGCAGCATGCGGTCGCGAGCGCGCTCGCAGCGGAACTCGTGATGCGCCGCGTGCCGGTCGAGGTGCGCCCCGAGGCGGTGACTGCCGCACTGCTGCACGACGTAGGCAAGGTACTGCTCGACGAAGCCCTCGATGGGCCCCGCCTCGCCACGCTGCGCGAGGCATGGCTCCGACAGGCACAGCCCCGACTTGAGGCCGAGCGCGACGTCATCGGGATCGATCACGCGACGCTCGGCAGCCTCGTCGTCGAACACTGGGGGCTCCCGGCCACGGTGGCTCGCGCGGTGCGGCATCACCACACCCCGTCGGACGACCCCACGCCCACGGGCGATACCGTGCACCTGGCCAACGGCCTCGCGAAGCTGGCGGGGTTCGGGCCGCTCATCGCCGAACTCGATGGCCCCATCGAACGCGAGGCCCTGGCTCGGCTGTCGCTCGACGCGTCGGACATCCACGCGCTCTGCGCCGATCTGGCCGACCGGATGCAGACGGGCCGCGAGCGGTTTCATTGATGCCTCATGCGTCGTGCATGATGGGCGGCGCGACTCGTGCGGCGTATGGCGTGAGGCGTATGGCGTGAGGCGTATGGCGTATGGCGTACGGCGTGAGGCGTGACGATGCATCCTGACGGTCCTGTCGTCATCGGCATCGCGGGCGGCACCGGCTCGGGCAAGACCACCGTCGTCCGGCGTCTGATTGATGCGCTGGGCGACGAGGCCGTCACCCTCCTGGAACACGACCGCTACTACCGGGACCGCAGCGATCTGCGCCTCGAGGAACGGGCGCTCCTGAACTACGACCATCCCGACGCGCTCGAGACGGACCTGCTGGTCGAGCACGTCCGCGCGCTCAAGCAGATGCAGCCCGTGGAGGTGCCCGCTTACGACTTCGCGCGCCACAACCGGCTCGCCACGCGACAGCGCGTCGAGCCTCGCCGCGCAATCATCGTCGAAGGGATCCTGATCTTCGCCGACGCGCCACTCCGCGCGCTCATGGACGTGAAGGTCTTCGTGGACGCCGATGCCGACACCCGGTTCATCCGGCGCCTCGAACGCGACGTGGCCGAGCGCGGCCGCACCGTGCGTGCGGTCATCGAGCAGTACATGGGCACCGTGCGCCCCATGCACCTCGAGTTCGTCGAACCCAGCAAACGTTACGCCGACATCATCCTCCCGCAAGGCGGCCACAACGACGTCGCCATTCAGATGCTGCTCACGCTCGCCCGCAGCCTCGTCGCCTCGTAATCTCCCGTTCCTCCCTCGCTCCTCCGTTCCTTCGTTCCTTCGCTCCTCCGTTCCTTCCCTCCTTCGTTCCTTCGTTCCTCCGTTCCTTCGTTCCTACTCCACCTTCGTCCCCACGGCGTTGTGCCCCGCGGCCCACGCCTGTCCCTGCACGTCCGAGTACATCGCCCGCTCGACGGTGATGGGCACCGGCGTGCTGCCCACGCTCTCGACCAGCGCGCCGACGCGACGACCCACCGCGCTCGGGAAGAAGCCGGTGGCGCCGAGCGGGATGGTGAAGCGGCTGTTGCCGGCCACCGTGTAGGTCTGCACCTCGGCGGCGCGGTCTTCGGAGAGCAGGGTCACGCGAATGGTGGCGTCCTGTGGGTCGGCGTTGGCGACGAGGATGTAGGTGGCCTGCCTGCGGGCGCCGCCCACTTCTCCTTCCGCCAGCGCCCACCTCGTGGCGGGTGCGGTGACGCCTGCGCTGTTGTGGGCTTCGGCCCAGGTGGCCACCTTGCCCGGCCACCACATGCTGCGCTCGGCGAGGATGCCCACGCCGTTGTCCACGACGACCTCCGACGAGACCGCGGTGTTGGCCAGCCGTGCGTAGGCCGGGTTCTGCGCGACGAGCGCCGCGTCGAGCCCCAGCGCGTCCACCCACACGGTCGAGCGCTGCCAGGCCGGCACGACGTGGGGGTGTTCGATGACTTCCCCGTCGAGCAGGAAGCGGATGCGCACGACGGCATCGACCGGCGACGGGTTGGCCAGCAGCAGGAACAGGTCGAAGTAGTCGCCCGTGGCGCCTTCGGCAAACGACCAGCGCGTGGAGGGGGCCTCGAGGCCCAGGCTCGCGTGGCCGGCGGTGAACAACTGCGTACCGCGATCGAGATACATCGCCCGCTCGGCAATGATGGGCACGGTCGCCTCGATGCGTGCCGAGACCTCGGCATTGGCCAGGGTGTCGCCGTCGGGCCACCGTTCCATGTCCACCCACACCGTGACGCGCTCACCGGGCTTGACCAGGTGTGTCCGCGTGCGTGGCGCCCCCACCGCGCGCATGTAGGTGATGGTCACCTCGGCGGTGGTCGTACCGGGATTGAGCAGCAGGTAGAAGGTGTTGAACGTGCCGCCTGTCGCGCCCTCGGCGAAGTACCAGGTCGTGCGGGCCGAGACGGCCGCCGTCTCGCCGGAGCTGCCGTAGCCGGTCGCGT
>JAEZDP010000450.1 GCA_023418055.1 Acidobacteriota bacterium | reverse complement strand
ACGGCATTCTGCACCACGGCCAACGTCGTATCCACCCGTCGCGTCACGTCGGCCATCAAGGTGTCCACACGCTCGGCCTGCTGAGTCGCCAGCGCCGAGATGCGCGCGGCGTCGGCGCCGATCGTGTTGACCCGGTCCATCAGGGGCTGCAGTTCACGCTCGAGGCGCGCCTGGAGCGCCGTCACCCGACGGAAGATCACCGCGCCAGCCACCAGCACCCCCACCTGGATGAGCGCCATCGTCAACACGGCGACGGCAATGATGCCCAGCCACACGTTGGTCCAGTCGCTCACAGCGTCCCCTCTCCTTGATGCGTCCGATTATACCGACGGGCTGCGTGGGATGTGCTAGAAAATGCTGACCTTCACGTTGAGGAACTTCTTCGGATCCTGGCGGACGTCGGCCAGCAGCGCTCGGAGTTCGGTCACCGCCCCGGTCATGTTGTCGTAGAGCTCCTGGTCGCGCAGCAGCTTGCCGGCGGTGCCGTCGCCCCGATTGAGCCCGGTGACGAGCTGATCGAGCCGCGTCGTCAGCGCGTCGAGCCGGTTGTAGAGCGCCGGGTCGTTGATGAGACGCGCGGCCGTGCCATCGCCCTTGGTGATGCGCTCGGTGAGGTCCTGCAGGTTGGCAGTGGTCGCCGTCAGCGAGCGCGCCAGCGCGTCATCGCTCAGCAACTGCCCGATGGACCCCTCTCCCCGGGAAATGCGGGAGGTGATGGTCTCGAGGTTGCGGATCGACGTCTCGAGCGCGGCGGCCGAGGCCGGGTCGTTCACGAGCTTGCCGAGCGGCCCGCGGCCCTGGTTCACCGACTTCACGACCGCGTCCGCCGAGGCGACGATCGACGCCAGGTCGCGATACAGCTGCTCGTCGGAGAACAGCTTGCCCACCGTGCCCTTGCCTTCGCGGACGTCGCCGATGAGCGCATTGGCCTGCGCCAGCGTCTGCGACGCGTTCTCGGCCACGTCGGCAATCTGACCTGGCGTCCGCTCCGAGACGATGTACTCCCAATCGCCCAGCGGCCGCGCGCCCGGGGCGGCACTGATGTCCACGGCGCCTTCGCCGAGCAGGCTCACCGATCCGATCTGCGCTCGTGACCGCTCGGTGATCTTGTCGCGCACGTCCTCGCGGATGCGGAGCACCACCTCCACGTCGGCCTCGGCAAACTGCACGTCGTCCACCTGCCCGACCTCGACGCCCGCCAGGCGCACGACCGCGCCAGACTTCAGGCCCGTCACGTTGGTGAAGCGCGTCTTGAGGTGGTAGCGAGAGGCGAACAGGCCGCTGTCGCCGCCGACGGCAAACACCAGCATCGTGGCCAGGACGATCGCAACGACGGCGGCAATGCCCACCTTCAGCTGCGACCAGGCAAGGGATCGGGTACGTGGCATGCAAACCTCTGTCAGCTGAGGAACAGGCGCAGGTAGTCGTCGGTCGTGGCCCGCAGTTCCGGTGCCGTGCCTTCGAACCACACCTCGCCGTCCTTCAACATCAGAAAGTGTGTCTGGTCCAGCTTCTCGGGTGACGCCGTGACGATTTCGACGCGCCCGTCGGGATGTTCGACGGCCATCTTCTCGGCCACGAAGAACGCGTCACGCAGTTGGTGCGTGACGACGATCGACGAGACGCCCTCGAGGTCGCGCAGCTTGATGATCTCTTCGTCGATCGTGATCGACGTGATGGGGTCGAGGCCTGTGGTCGGCTCGTCGTAGAGAATGATGCCGGGCGCCGCCGTCATGGCCCGCGCGATGGCGACGCGCCGACGCTGCCCGCCCGACAACTGTGACGGAATCTTCTCGATGTGCTCGGACAACTCGACCCAGCCGAGCACTTCCTCCACGCGCCGATGCACCTCGTCGAGCGGCGTCTGTGTTTCCTCGTACAGCTTGTAGCCGACGTTCTCACGCACGGTGAGCGAGTCGAACAGGGCGCCCTCCTGGAACACCATCCCGACGTCGTCGCGGACGCGCATCAGCTCCTGCTCGCTCAGCTTGTCCACGCGCTGGCCGTTCACCCAGATGCGGCCGGCATCGGGCTTGAGCAGCCCGAGGGCCAGCTTCAGGATGGTGGACTTGCCTGCGCCGCTCGCCCCGAGCACCACCTTGAGGTTCCCGGGCTTCAGGTCGAAGCTGACGTCGCGCAGGATGACCTTGTCGTCGAAGGCCAGCGCCACCTTCTCGAAGACGATGACCGGCCCGCCCGGCACGACGCGGGTCATGCCGGAGCCACTCATCAACCGATTGGGAACCGGCGTCGGCGTGCCCATCAGTACATCACCGAAATCAAGAACTTCGTGATGAAGAAGTCGACGGCCAGCACCGCCACCGACCCGGCCACCACGGCCTGCGTGGTCGCACGTCCGACACCCTGGGTGCCGCCCGACGTCTTCATGCCCACGTAACACGCGATGCTGACGATGGCGAACCCGAGAAACACGGGTTTGATGAGGCCCATCCACACGTCCTGGATGTAGAGCCCGTCCACCACCGACGTCCAGTACACGCTCGAGGCCACGCGCAGCTGCGTCACGGTGATGACCCACGCCCCGACGATGCCGACGAAGTCGGAGATGACCGTCAGCACGGGCATCATCACGACGCCGGCAAGGACACGTGGCACGACCAGCTTCCGTATCGGATCGGTGCCGAGCGCCCGCAGCGCGCTGATCTGGTCGGTCACCGTCATCGAGCCGAGCTCGGCGGCGATCCCGGACCCGACCCGGCCGGTCACGATCAACGCCGTGAGCACGGGCCCGAGTTCCTTCACCATCGAGGCGCTGACGAGACGGCCCACCACCGACCGCGCGCCGAACTGGTCGAGCGTCATGCCCGACTGCAGCGCGAGCACGGCGCCCGTGAAGAGGCCCGTCAGCAACACCACGGTGAGCGACCCGACGCCTATCGCGTCGAACTGCTCGACGATGTCGCGGACGTAGATCGGAGGGGTCACGAGGGAACGTCCCACCTGCCCGACCAGCTTGACGTACTCCTGCAGTTCGAGGAGTGCACTCTTGATGAAGTCGATCACGAGGGCCATCGTCTGTCTGCCGCCTCAGCGGGCGCCCGCTCCTACGGGACTGGGCTCGCGGAGGCGCTTCAGGCGATCGCGCAACGAGGCCGCACGTTCGAACTCGAGGTTGGCGGCCGCGGCACGCATCTCGGCCTCGAGGGTGGTCAGGTAGGCCAGGCGGTCGGCGTCGGTCTTGAAGACCGGCCCATCGTCGGGCGCCGCCGGCACGGTGAGGTAGTCGCGGTCCTCCACGGCCATCCCGTCATCGATGGCGCGGCGCACCGTGGTCGGCGTGATGCCGTGGGCCTCGTTGTAGGCCTGCTGCACCTCGCGACGCCGCGCGGTCTCGTCGATGGCCTGCTGCATCGAACGCGTGACGACGTCGGCATAGAACATGGCGCGGCCATTGACGTTGCGGGCCGCGCGTCCGACGGTCTGGATGAGCGCGCCGGCCGACCGCAGGAACCCTTCCTTGTCGGCGTCGAGCACGGCGACGAGCGACACCTCGGGCAGGTCGAGACCCTCGCGCAGCAGGTTGATGCCCACGAGCACGTCGAAGGCACCGCGACGGAGATCGCGCAGGATCTCGATGCGCTCCAGCGTGTCGATGTCGCTGTGCAGGTAGCGCACCTTCACGCCGAACTCCTGGTAGTACTGCGTCAGGTCCTCGGCCATGCGTTTGGTCAAGGTCGTCACGAGCACACGTTCGCCGGCGGCGACGCGCAGGCGAATCTCGCCGAGCAGGTCATCGACCTGCCCGCGCACCGGGCGCACCTCGATCTCCGGATCGAGCAGGCCCGTGGGCCGCACGATCTGCTCCACGACGACGCCGCCGGACTCGGCAAGTTCGTAGGGCCCCGGCGTGGCGCTCACGAAGACCTGCTGGCCGGCGCGCGCGCGCCACTCGTCGAAGTTCAAGGGCCGGTTGTCGAGCGCCGATGGCAGGCGGAAGCCGTACTCGACCAGCACCTGCTTGCGCGACCGGTCGCCGGCGTACATCCCGCGGATCTGGGGGATGGTCTGGTGGCTCTCGTCGATGACGAGCAGCGCGTCGGCCGGCAGATAGTCGAGCAGCGTGGGCGGCGGTTCGCCGGGCGCGCGGCCGGTGAGGTGCCGGGCGTAGTTCTCGATGCCGTGGCAGTAGCCGATCTCCTGCATCATCGCGAGGTCGAACATCGTCCGCTGGTGCAGCCGCTGGGCCTCGAGCAGGCGTCCCTCGCGTTCGAGTTCGGTACGCCGCTCCACCAGTTCGGCCTTGATGGTCTCGACGGCCAGCTTGCTGCGGTCGCGCGAGGTGACGAAGTGGCTCTTCGGGTAGATGGCCACCTTGTCGCGGCGCGTGAGCGTCTCGCCGGTGATGGCGTCGATCGTGCTGATGGCGTCGACCTCGTCGCCGAACAGCTCGAGGCGCACGGCCGTTTCCTCGTACGAGGGAAACACTTCGATGACGTCGCCGCGGACCCGGAACGTGCCGCGCCCGAATTCCACGTCGTTGCGCTCGTACTGGATTTCCACGAGCTTGCGGAGGATGGCGTCGCGGCCGATCTCCTGCCCCCGCTCGAGCGACAGCATCAGGCCGTAGTAGGCCTCCGGCGAGCCGAGGCCGTAGATGCACGACACGCTCGAGACGATGAGCACGTCGCGCCGTTCGAAGAGCGATCGGGTCGCCGACAGCCGCATGCGGTCGATCTCGGCGTTGATGATCGCTTCCTTCTCGATGTAGCTGTCGGTGGAGGGGACGTACGCCTCGGGCTGGTAGTAGTCGTAGTACGACACGAAGTACTCGACGGCGTTGTGCGGGAAGAAACGCTGGAACTCCTGGTACAACTGCGCCGCGAGGGTCTTGTTGTGCGCCATCACGAGCGTCGGCCGGTTCACGCGCGCGATGGTGTGCGCCATCGTGAAGGTCTTGCCCGAGCCCGTGACGCCGAGCAGCGTCTGGCAGGGGTCGCCGCGCTCGAGCCCGGCGACCAGTTCCTCGATGGCTGCCGGCTGGTCGCCGCGCAGGTCGAAGTCGGAAACGAGCTGAAAGCGATCGTGGGCAGACGGCATGGGGCAGCGCGGGGGCGGTTGACCCGTGATCGTACCATCCCGGGTCGCGTAGCACCGCTTGCAGCCCCGCCCTACGGTTCGGAGCCGTCCTTGGCCAGGCGCAGCACGGAGTAGTAGCCGCGCCGCGCCCGAATCTCGGCCTTGGTGAGGTCGGGCCGCAGCAGCCGGATGTCCACCTTCCGCCACGCGCCGTCCTCGCGGGCGTTTGTCGACACGTACCCCAGGGTGTAGCGGGCGTTCACCTCGTCGAGGACCTGCGCATAGGCCTTGTCGATCTCCTGCTGGCTCGACGGGAAGAACGCCATGCCGCCGGTGGCTTCGGCCAGTTGCGACAGGCGCATGCGCTGCTCCACGCGATGGCGCCCGGGATGCGAGAGGAAGCCGATGACGTAGAGCGTGACGTCGGCGGCGCGCAGCCCCGTCAGGGCGTCGCGGTAGCTCATCACGCTGCGGGTGTCGCCGCCATCGGTGTAGACGACCACCACTTTCTCGCCGCTCTGGAAGGCCGCGCCATCCAGGTACACCCCGAGGGCGTCGTAGAGCGCCGTCCAGCCGTCGGGGCGGCGGTTGCGCAGGCGCTCGACGAACCGGGGAAAGTCGTTCTGCCCGAAGCGAGCCACGCGGACCTCGGTGTCGAAGTCCACGAGGGTGATGTCCTCCGCACGCGACAGCACGTTGCAGAGCCGGATGGCCGCCGTTCGAGCCATACCGAGGTCGGCCTCCATGCTCCCGGAGGTGTCGAAGAGGAGGCCGATGTGCAGCGGGGGCCGCTCACCTTCGGCCGTCTTGCCATCGACGAACCAGCGCACGTCCTGACGCACGCCGTCTTCGAACACGGCGAAGTCGTCGGGGCTGAGGCCCGTGATGAGGCCGCCGCGCCGGTCGGCGACGGTCACGCCGAGGCTCACCATGTCGACGCTCGAGGTGAACTGCTGGCCAGAGACCGGCAGTACGCCAAGCAGCAGCACACCCATCGCCGGAACAAGAAGGCGCATCACGGCAACCACTCCTCGGGAATACGCAGAGCATACTCCAAACCGGGCGGCACGGGGGCCCCGCATTGCCCCCGCCGCAGGGAGGCGTATACTCGGAGATTGGTCCTCAGCGTGGCCTCCCGCGCAGGACCGTCACATGATGAAGTGCCTGGCCGTCTGTCACAACGAGCTGGTGATGCGCACCCTGCACCAGGTGCTGGCTCCCGGCTTCGACGTCGAGTTCCTGGTCGAGAACCGGATGGTCGCGCGCCGGCTGAACGACGCCGGGCTCCGGGTCACGGTGGCCAACCTCGGCCGCTGCGATTCCTACGTCCGTGCCGACGTGACGCCGAGCACGTGCGTGATCATCGAAGACACGGGGCGCCGCAGCCTGCGGCGCGTGGTGGAAGCGGTGCGCGATGCCGGCGGCACGCTCACCTACCTGCTCTCGACCGGTCCCTCGACCCGCCGTGCCGACGAAGTGCGTGCTCTCTACCCCGACCTGAGCGGCCTCACGCTGGCCGAACTGGTGTCGCCGCAACTGCACGCCGAACTCGAGCGGTCGGTGACGCGCGCCCGCGTGCAGCAGTACCAACGCTACTTCGCCGACGCGGACCGCGTGCTCATCCTGCTGCACAACGAGCCCGATCCGGACGCCATGGCCAGCGGGCTGGCCCTGCGTAACCTCCTGCGCCGCACCAAGACGACCGCGATCATCGGTGCGGTGCAGGGCGTGAGCCGGCCCGAAAACGTCCGCATGGCCAACATGCTCGACATCCATGTCGAGCCGGTGACCCCGGACCAGTTCGGCACCTTCGACCGCATCGCCACGGTGGACGTGCAGCCCCACTACTTCAACGGGCAACTGCCGCACGTGGCGCTCGTCATCGACCACCACCCCGAGCAGCCCGGCTACCACGCGGTGTTCAAGGACATCCGTGCCGACTACGGATCGACGTGCACCATCCTCACGGAGCACCTCCGGGCCGTCGACATCAACGTGTCGGAGCGGACGGCCACGGCCATGCTCTACGCGATCAAGTCGGACACGCTGTTCTTCGCGCGCCACACCAACCGGCAGGATCTCGAGGCCTTCACGCACCTGTACCCGCTGGCCGACGCCGCCCTCATCCGCAAGATGGAGGGCGCGGGCATCACCGTCGAGCGCCTGAGCGTCGTCGTACGGGCGCTCGAGGACAGCGTGCTCGACCGCGAGATGTTCTTTGCCAGCCTCGGCACCGTGCCGCGTGAGGATCTGATTACCTATGCGGCCGACTTCTTCCTGCAACTCGAAGACACCCGGTGGACGTTCGTGACGGGCATCGTGCAGGACCAGCTGGTGGTGTCGATCCGGAACCTGGGCTACTCGCGCAACGCCGGCGAGTTCGTGCGCCGGTTCTTCGGCGACATGGGCAGCGCCGGCGGCCATCGCGCCATGGCCAAGGCCGTCGTTCCGGTCGAGGCCTTCGCCAAGCGGTTCGGCGGCCTCCAGCCGTCACGCATCAACCGTGCGCTGGCGGAATTGGCCGCCCAGTTCATGCGCGAGAACGAGCGGCGCAAGGACGAGTCCCGCGACGTCGAACCGCCGCCGGTCGGCGTCAAGGCCCAGGTCGGCTGAGTCGCGTCAGGCCAGCGCCTGACGCAGGTCGTCGATGAGGTCGGCCGCGTCCTCGAGACCCACCGAGAGCCGCATCATGCCGCGGGTCACGCCCGCGTTGGCCAACTGGGCGTCGCTCCACCCATGCTGCGAGGTGAGGACCGGCAGCGAGCAGAGGCTTTCGACCCCACCGAGGCTCGCCGCGCGCTGGAAGACCTGCAGCCGGTCGAAGGCGCGGGTGGCCGCGTCGAAGCCCCCGGCCAGGTCCACGGTGACCATCCCGCCGAACCCACGCATCTGCCGGGCGGCAATGGCGTGGTCGGGATGCGCACGAAGGCCCGGGTAGTGCACGCCGGCCACGCCGGGCAGGCCCTGCAGCGCCTCGGCCACGGCCAGACCCGTGGCGTTGTGCCGGGCCATCCGTACGTCGAGCGTCTTCAGTCCGCGACTCACCGCATAGCCGGCCGCCGGGTCGAGCATCGTGCCGAGCAGCTTGCGCGCAGGCTGCAGCGTCTCGATGTGCGCGCGCGACCCCATGAGGGCGCCTGCCGTCACGTCCGAGTGGCCGTTGAGGTACTTGGTGGCGCTGTGCATCACCAGATCGACGCCGAGCGCAAGCGGCTGCTGGTTGAACGGCGACGCAAACGTGTTGTCGATGATGGACGTCACGCCGGCAGCGCGGCAGGCCTCGGCCACCCGTGCGATGTCCACACATCGCAGGGTCGGGTTGGTCGGCGACTCGAACCAGAACACTTTCGTGCGGTCGGTGAATGCCGGCCGTGGATCGCGGCTCGCCTCGTGGTCCACGAAGGTGGCGCGGACGCCGAAGCGCGGCAGCAGCGACTGGAGCAGGTGCAGCGTGCCGCCGTAAATCGAGGCGCTGCAGACCACCTCGTCGCCTGCCGAGAGCAGCCCCAGCAGCGACGTCGAGATGGCCCCCATGCCCGACCCGAAGACCATGGCCGCCTCGGCCCCTTCGGCCTCGGCGAGCTTGGCCTCGAGGGAGGTCAACGTGGGGTTGGCGTACCGCGAGTAGAGATAGGTGCCGTCGGCCGCGTCGAGGTGCGCCTCGATGTCGGCCACCGAGTCGAACACGAACGTGGTCGTCTCGTAGATGGGCGTGGTCAGGGGGCGCGCCCGAGGCGCAGCGCCCTCGGCCGTGTGAATGAGTCGCGTGGCGAGACGTCGGGTGGTCATGTGAGCGGAAGGTCGGTGTCCACTGCCGGAGGCCGCGGCTCGGATGGCCGCTCGACGCCCTCGGCCGATCCGCCGACGACCGGCTCGATGAACTGCGCGTAGGCGTCCTGGTACCCCAGCGCGATCAGCTCGCCGAGCGGCACGTCCCGGTCGGAGCGGTGGTCGCGGGCGCCGCCGAAGTCGAGCGGTCCGATCGGGTTGTGCGTGGGCTGGATCAGGTAGAGGCCCGTGAAGCGATCGAACAAGACCGTCATCGCGTCGCGGACGGCGGCGCTGTCCTGCGAGGCGAGATTCTGGCCCAGCCACGCCCGCGGATCCGCCTGCCGGCTGCTGAGCCCGTGCGGCGCCATCACCGGTGCGGCGGCACTGACGACGATGACCTGTTCGGCACCCGCGGCCGAGACCTCCTCGAGCACGCGGACCAGCGACTCGGGGCGGTCGGTCAGCACATGGGTCTCGCCTCGCCAGTGGCTGTCGACGGGAAAGGTGAGCGGGTGCGGTTCGGACACGAGCGGCACGGTGAGCGCGGCGGCCAGGCCGTCCATCACCAGGCCGCGGCCCTGCTCGAGGACGTCGATCACTTCCCCGTCGCGGCTCGTGCCGCTCGTCTGGAAGAAGCGGCGGCGCCAGGGCTCCTGCAGCACGGCAAAGACCAGATCCCGCCGCGTGTCCAGGTCGTGAACGGTGAGCAGCAGTTCGGCCGATCCGGGCTGGCCGAGCCCATCGGCCAGCATCTCGACGTAGCGGCGGCTGGCCTCGGCACGGACGCGCGAGGCGTGTCCGCTGCGGCCCGGGCTCTGCCAGAACGCACCGGCAAAGTGCACGTAGGCCGCACTGGCATCCACGGGCGCACCGAGCGCGACCCACCATGGGCGTCCCTGCATGCTGCGCCGATGCCGGGTCACACGGCGCGTCACGTACTCGAGGACGAGAAACAGCAGGGCCGCCAGCAGCGACAGCACCGCGACCCGCGGAATCACCACGGCAAAGAGCGACTGGCTGAACGTGCTCTCGATGAGGCGCAGGAACCACGCGGCCAGACGTCCCTCCCCGTCGAGGCCGGTGAGCGCGGCGGCATAGGCCAGCGGATAGAGCAGCACCGCGGCCACCTGTACGAGGACGGGCACGCTCAGCACGAGCGCGCACACGAGCAGCGCATAGCCGCACACGGCCCACGGCAGCCGCCATCGATAGAGACGCGCCACCGTGGGCAGGTGCCAGGCGCCAGACGGCTGCCACAGGCGGGTGCCGGCGTCGAGCGCGCCGAGCAGCGCGCTGGCCGCACCGACGCCGCGGCCGGCCACGAGGTCGACCTTCACACCGGCCTCGGCCAGGGCCTTCAAGACCCCCGCGTGATACGCGCCAGCCGTCCCCGTCCCCGTGAACACCACGGCGGTGCGCAACCGGGGCGCGTAGGTGGAGCTGTCTGCCTGCGGCGAGGCCGGCACGTGGCTAGTCGTGAATCGTGACGAGCTTGACGAGCTCGAAGACGCGTTGGCCATTGGGCGTGGGCACAATCACTTCGTCGCCCTCGGACTTGCCGAGCAGCGCGCGGCCGATGGGCGAGGCCGTCGAGATGTTGCCGCGCTCGGCATCGGCGTCCTCGGGCATGACCAACTGGTACACGAGCGTCTGGCCGCCCTCTTCGTTGAGCGTCACCGTCGACCCGAGGGCCGCCCGGTCGTGCGGGATCTTGTCGACGTTCATCAGGGCGATGTCGCCCACGCGCTTGCGGAGCATGCCGATGCGCGCCTGCAGATACGACTGGCGCTCCTTCGCGGCCTGGTACTCGGCGTTCTCACGCAGGTCCCCGAGCTCGCGCGCGCGCTGAATCTCCTTGGGCAGCTCCGACTTCAGCTCCCGCTCCAGCTCGTTGATTTCGTCTTCGAACTTCTTGAGCAGGCGGTCTTTCACAGCAGGTCCACCGGCTGGCCTCCCATCAAAAAAAAGAGGCCCCCGCAGACGCCTCGCGCGTCCACGTGGCCGAGGTGCTGGGCCAGCGACCGGGGCATCTTACCATGCCGCCCCGCGCGACCCGGCCGGAGGACCCGGCACTGAGCACGAGGACCGGAGGACCGTGAGACCGATCATGCGACCATGGACGGGCATGTCCGCCGACGCACGCATCACGAGCCGTCGCCATCCCCTCGTGGCACGCCTGCGCGCGGCCGCCAGGCGTGAGGGCCCCGACGTGCTGCTCGATGGCCCCCACCTGCTGGCCGAAGCCCTCCGGCACGACACCGCGGCGCCGGATGGCCCGTGCACGCTGCACCTGGTAGTGGTGACCCATTCGGCCCTCGCCCGCCCCGACATCGAAGCGCTCTGCGACGACGCGACGGCGCGGGGCATCGAGGTCCATCTGGTGCCCGATGCGCTGGCCGACGCGATCAGCCCCACGCGTACACCTTCGGGCGTCGTGGCGCTCGCCTCGGTGCCGCTGCGGCCGCTCGAGGCCGTCCTCGCCACCCACGACGCGTCGGGGCGCGCGGCCTTCGTGCTGATCCTGGCCGGCGTGCAGGACCCTGGCAACGTCGGCACCATCATCCGGGCGGCCGAAGCCGGCGGCGTCACCGGCGTCGTGCTGCTCGAACACACCGCCGACCCCCTGGGGTGGAAAGCCCTGCGCGGCTCGATGGGCAGTGCGCTGCGCCTGCCCCTCCACAGGGCCGACGACGACGCGGCGGTGCTGGCCACCCTCGCGACCGCCGGGCTCACGCTGGTGGCCGCCGAGAGCGGACCAGGCACACCGGCGACGACGCCCGACGTGTCGGCACCACTCGCCCTGGCCGTTGGCGCGGAGGGCCGTGGGCTGCCTCAGGCGCTGATCCATGCGGCGGACGCGTCCGTCCGCATCCCCGTGGCACCGGCCGTCGAGTCGCTGAACGTGGCCATCGCCGCCGCCCTGCTCGTCTTCGAGATCCGACGACGCCGAGGCGGACCAGGAGTGCTGCCATGACCGCCAATCAGTCGTCGCTCTTCGGAGGACGGGAGGACGGGAGGACGGCAGGACAGGAGGACGGGAGGACAGGAGGGGGGGATGGCGCGCGCGCGCCGCTCGCCGACCGCATGCGGCCTCGTCACCTCGACGACGTGATCGGCCAGGACCATCTGCTGGCCCCCGGGCGCCCCCTGCGCGAGGCCATCGACCGCGACGTGCTGCAGTCCATCGTGCTCTGGGGACCGCCGGGGACCGGCAAGACGACCATCGCCCGCCTCATCGCCACTGCCACCTCGGCACGCTACGTCGCCTTCAGCGCCGTGCTGTCGGGCGTGAAGGACGTCAAGCTCGTGATGCAGGAGGCGGCCGACACACGGCGGCGCCACGGTCAGCGCACGGTGGTGTTCGTCGACGAGATCCACCGCTTCAACCGCGCGCAGCAGGACGCGTTCCTGCCCCATGTCGAGGCGGGCGACATCGTGCTCATCGGGGCCACCACCGAGAACCCGTCCTTCGAGGTCAACGCCGCCCTCCTGTCACGGTCGAAGGTGTTCGTCCTGGCGCCGCTCTCCACCGACGCCATCGTCAACGTCCTGCGGCGTGCCGTGGCCGACACGGAGGTCGGCCTTGGCGGGCAGGCGCTCGTGGTGGAGGACGGCGTGCTCGAGGCCATCGCCCGGCATGCCAACGGCGATGCCCGCGGCGCACTGAACCTGCTCGAACTGGCGGCCAGCATCGCCCCGGCGGCCGAGGACGGCACGCACCGGCTCGACCTGGCCCACCTCGCCGCGCTTGTCGAGCGCCGCGCGCTGCTCTACGACAAGTCGGGCGACGAGCACTTCAATGTCATCTCGGCGCTGCACAAGTCATTGCGCAACAGCGATGCCGACGCCGCCGTCTACTGGCTCGCGCGCATGCTCGAGGCCGGTGAAGACGTGATGTACGTGGCGCGGCGCCTCATCCGCTTCGCCTCCGAAGACGTGGGCAACGCCGACCCGCAGGCGCTGCAGGTGGCGGTGGCCGCGCGTGATGCCGCTCACATGCTGGGCCTGCCCGAGGCGAACACGGCGCTGGCACAGGCCGCCCTGTACCTGGCCACCGCCCCGAAGAGCAACGCGGTCTACACGGCCTACAACCGCGCCGCCGACGATGCCAGACGCGACGAGGCCGAGCCGGTGCCGCTGCACCTGCGCAACGCGCCGACGCGCCTGATGAAGGATCTCGGCCACGGCAAGGGCTACCAGTACGCCCACGATGCACCCGAGGCCGTCACCGGCATGAACTGCCTGCCGCCGGCCCTGCAAGGACGCCGTTACTACCAGCCGACCGATCGCGGCTTCGAGAAGGAGATCAAGCGCCGACTCGAGGGGTGGGCCGCACTCAAGCAGAAGCGGTAGTCGCCACTTACTCGATACGCGTGGCGAGCGCGTTGCTGCCCGACGACCAGAACACGCCGCCTGCACTGGCATACATCGCACGCTCCACGACGAGCAGCGCCGGTGACGCGCCGTCCGACTGCACGAGCGCGCTGAAGCGCCGCCCGCGCGCGACCTCGAAATCGGTGTACACGGGCACGTTCGTGCGCGAGGTCGCCGGCAGGTCGTACGTCCTGCTCGCCGACGAGCCGTCCTCGAACCACAACGTCACGGTCGCCTGTCCCGCAAAGGCGGAGGTGTTGGCCAGCAGCAGGAACGTCCGCGTGTCGTCTGGTCCTCCCAGCTCGCCGTCGGCCACCACCCACTGCGTCCCTGCCTCGGTGCTGCCGGCCGAGTTGTGCGCCTCGTACCACGAGGCAAAGGGCCCCGGCCACCACATGGCCCGCTCGACGATGACGGGCACGTCGTTGGTCGAGGTGATGCGTGTGGCCACCGCCGTGTCGGCGAGGGGAAAGCCCGCCACCCCTTCGAACTGCTCATGATCCACGGCGATGGTCGTGCGCGATTGGGCGGCAGCCATGAGCGGCCGCGAATAGCTCGTGCCGTCGTCGAGCAGGTACTCGACGAGCACGTCGGCATCGGTCTGGCCCGGATTGGCAATCAGCACGAAGAGGTCGAAGAAGGAGCCCGTGGCCCCTTCCGCGAGGAACCACTCGGTGGACGGGGTGGTGATGCCCGCACTCGCGTGTCCGGCCTCGTACGTCCGGCCTCCCCTCGAGAGGTACATCGCACGTTCCACGATGATCGGCGTGTCGTCGAGCGATTCGATGACGGCGCTCAGTTCGGCGGAGGCCAGGGCGCGGCCCGACGTGCCGAAGCTCTCGACGTTCACCCAGATGTTGGTGCGCGACGTCGGCGCCAGTGTGTAGGTCTTCTCGAGCGGCGCGCCCTCCTGTCGCAGGTACCTGACGCGCACGGTCGTCGGTGTCTCGGCGGGATTCTGGAGCAGGTAGAAGAGTTCGAAGCCGCTGTGGGTCGCGCCTTCGGCGAGATACCAGGTCGTGGCTGGGGCCGCGATCGATGTCTCGGCATGTGAGCCGTACCGCGTGACGCCATCCCAGCTCATCGTCCGGTCGGCCACGATGGGCACGTCGCTTTCAACGACGGTCGAGAACTCCGCGCCGCGCATGCCGGGCACGTCACCGACCCTCACCGTCCGTCGGGTGCGAGCCGGCATGGCCAGCCAACTGCCGCGCACCTGTCCGTCACCGAGTTGATAGCGCAGCACGGCGCCGCCCCCGGCGGTGCCAGGGTTGACCAGCGCGAGACGGGTGTCGAAGAACGTACTGGTCGCCCCTTCCGCGAAGTAGCGCCGATGGAACGCGCGAGGATGCCGATGCGTGCGCCAGGCTTCGAAGTTCGTGATGCCATCGCCGTCGGGATCGCCTGCCGCGCCCGTGTCGCCCGTCGCGCTGCCCGGGTCGAGGCCCATGGTGCGCTCCCAGTCGTCGGGCAGCGCATCGCCGTCGCTGTCGTTGGCGCCCGCCTGGTATGCGAAGACATCAGGCAGGGTGGACGCGCGCCCGGGCGCATCCTCGACGCGCACCGCGACGCGCCCCGCAGGGTGGGGCGGGACAACGACCGACAACTCGCCGGACGAGAGCGGCGTCAGGCCCGTGGCGTCATAGGGCCCGAAGCGCACCCGTGACACGGCGCCGAGGCCGGTGCCCGCGAGTGTGACCCGCTCGCCGCCGAGCGTGGGGGCACTGGCGGGGGTCACGCCCGTCAGCACCGGGGCGGGCGGCTGCCGGAACCCGGCCGCCAGCGGCAGGGTCACACGCAACGCGCGGGCCGCGTCCTCGCTGTTGACCTGTCCCGTGGGGCGGCCCTGATAGGTCACCTGCGGGTTCGAGAAGTGCGCGATGCGCGGGCAGAACGAGTTGGCGCAGGCATACGACATGAGGTCGCGGAAATACGGCGGGGCGCGGTAGCCGTAGGCGTCGGGGAAGACCCCGGCTATCGGGGCGTCCTCGCGGTTGTGCGCCAGGCCGAGGTTGTGCCCCACCTCGTGTGCCAGGGTGTAGGTGTTCAGGTCGAGGCGCCGGACGACCGAGAAGCCGTAGGGGGCGAAGTCGCTGCCGACACGCGTCATGATCCAGGCCAGCCCGGCCCATCCATCGAGGCTCGCGTCCACGACCAGCACCACGAGATCGGCGCCCAACTGGTCGCGCAGCGTGTGGACGTCGTCCATGAACGTGTCAGCGGTGGCGGTGAGCCGGTTCAGGTCGGTGTCGAGCGAGCCCGACTCGGCGTAGGCCACCTCGTAGGCTCCGACGAGGCGCGCCTGGCCCGCCACCTGGCTGTTGGCGAGGGCCTCGTTCATCTGCAGCACGCCGAGTGCGATGTTCGTGCGCAGGGCGTCGCTGCCACCGGCGCCTGCGCGGGCCGCCGGCGTGTAGACCACCAGGAGGTCGAGGGCAGCCGGATGCGTATCCGCCCCGGTGGGTGGGGACGACAGGCGAGGCCACAGCGACCCGACGGCGGATGGCGCGGACGGCTGCGCGTCGGCGAGTGCGGGATGGCGTCCGCCGCCGCAGCGCGTCTGGCTCGCGGGATCCATTTCGTCCAGGGTGTGCGTGCCGTCGGCGTGCGACTGCAGCACGAAGGTACGGCCATCGACGTGGATGTGCCCGGCGAGCCACGGTCCGCGCTGCACGAAGGCGACCTCGCCCGTGGCGGGCTGCTCGAGGCGTCCGCTCC
>JAEZDP010000349.1 GCA_023418055.1 Acidobacteriota bacterium | reverse complement strand
GGTCAGCCCCCCCGACGACGTCCCGCAGGTCTGACCCCGCCTCGATCGCCGCGCAGGTCTGACCCCAAGCCTGCGCGAGCTATCCGTCCAGCACGCCGATGTACGGCAGGTCGCGGTAGCGCTCCGCGTGGTCCAGTCCGTATCCCACCACGAAGCGGTCTTCGACAACGAAGCCGACATACTCCACCGGCACCTCGACCTCGCGCCGCGAGGGCTTGCTCAGCAGGCACGCCGTGCGCAGCGATGCCGGCCGTCGAGCCTGCAGCACGTCGCGCAGGTACGTCAGCGTGAGCCCCGTGTCCACGATGTCCTCGACGATGACGACGTGCCGGCCTTCGATCCCGGAATCGAGATCCTTGATGAGCCGCACCTCGCCCGACGACCGCTTGGCCTTCTGGTAACTCGACACGACGATGAAGTCGAGCGTACAGCCGGGCAGCGCCAACTCGCGCACGAGGTCGGCGAAGAAGACGAACGCGCCCTTCAGGACGCAGACGAAGTGCACCGGTCCGTCGCTGCTGGCATAATCGGCGCGAATCTCCGCGGCGAGTGCCGTCACTCGCGCGCTGATGGCGTCGCGAGACAGCAGGGTCGGCGGCATCGGTGGCGAAGTCGGCATGCGATGATGGGGCGGACCGGGCGCAGCCTAACATACATGCCACGTTTCTCGATGATCACCGAAGCCGATGCGCGCGTGCTCCCGGAGGGCAGCCACGTCGAGCTGCTGCCGCGCGGGCACATCACTCCGCTCGCTGCCGACACCCTGCGTGATCGCCGTATCACTGTGGTCCGCCTCGACGGTCTCGCCGACCCCGACGACCTGGCGTTGGCGCCCGTGGCCGATGTGCGCGCCGTGATGGTCGGGGCCGACCACACCGGCGTCGCCCTGCGCGACCATCTCGTGTCGTTCTTGCGGCGCACCGGGCGTCGGGCGGACCAGGTGGGGCCCTCCGCGCCGACACCGGCGCCCGCCGACTATCCGGACATCGCCGAACAGGTGGCCATGGCCGTTGCGCGCGGCCAGGCCGATGCGGGCATCGTGATCGACGGCGCCGGTCTCGGTTCCGCGATGGCCGCCAACAAGGTCCGCGGCATCAGGGCGGCGCTCTGCCTGACACCCACGCTGGCGCGGTATGCGCGGCAGCACAACGGCGCGCACGTGCTGTCGCTCGGCGCGTCGCTGCTGAGCGCACCCGATGCCGAGGCCATCGTCGTCGCGTTCCTCGACACGCCGATGACCGAACCGCGCTACCTGCGCCGACTCGTGAAGCTCGATCAACTGGAACGGCGGCAAGCATGTCCCTGACGCCTTTCGACGTCGAACGTCTCGTGGCCATGGTCACCGACGAGGTACTGCGGGCCACGGGTGCCACCGCCGTGGCTCCCGGCGGGAACACGTGTCGCTGCCATGCGGTGCACGCCGAGTGCTGTCCGACGCGGGTGCGCAGCGTGATCGATGCCGGCGCGTCGCGGCTCGGCCTCCAGGTGTCCGGGGCGTCGGCAGGTGAGGTGGCCGGCCTCATCGACCACACACTGCTGAAGCCCGACGCGACCCAGGCCGACATCGAGACGTTGTGCCGCGAGGCCGCCGAGTTCCGATTCGCGACCGTGTGCATCAACCCCGTCTGGGTGTCGCTGGCCGCCAGGCTGCTGCGCGGCACGGGGGTCGGCACCTGCACGGTGACCGGCTTTCCGCTCGGCGCGACGACCAGCGACGTGAAGGCCTACGAGACGCGGCGCGTGATCTTCGACGGCGCGACCGAAGTGGACATGGTCATCAACGTCGGCGCACTGAAATCGGGGGACGTCCGGCTCGTGCAGAAGGACATCGAGGCGGTGGTGGACGTGTGTCGTCCGTGCGGCGTGGTGAGCAAGGTCATCATCGAGGCGGCGCTGCTCACCGAGGACGAGAAGGTGACGGCGTGCACGCTCGCCAAGGCGGCGGGCGCGGATTTCGTGAAGACGTCCACCGGGTTTGCCAAGGGCGGTGCGACGGCCGCCGACGTGGCGCTGATGCGCCGGGTCGTGGGGGCGTCGATGGGGGTAAAAGCCGCTGGCGGCGTGCGCGACCTGTCAGGAGCGCAGGCGATGGTGGCGGCCGGGGCGACGCGCATCGGCGCGAGTGCCGGCGTGCGCATCGTCCAGGAATCATCCGGTGGCGCGGTGGCGCCCGGAGGTGGCGGCGGCTACTGAGCAGGAGTTGGGGTCAGACCTGCCGCGTGATCGCGTGGGGTCAGACCTGCGGTGCGCGATCGCGGGGTCAGACCTGCGGCGTGTGGCCACGGGGTCAGACCTGCCGCGCGTACCCGGTGCGCCCGCTCAGCCCGCCTCAGACCCCCGCCGCTCGCCGCCATCCCCGTCGCCGGCCCCGAGGAGGGCAGGCACCCGACCCGACAGCCAGGCACCCGATTCCGCCGGCGAGAACTGCATCCCGACGTAGAACGGCCCGAACTCCCCATAGTCCGCACTCGCCTCGTCGAAACGCATTTCGTAGATCAGCTTCTTGAAGACCACGGGATCGTCCGCGAAGAGGTCGACGCCCCACTCCCAGTCGTCGAAGCCGATGGACCCGGAGATGATCTGCGTGACCGTGCCGGCATACTGTCGCCCGATCATCCCGTGCTCGCGCATCATCCTGGTGCGCTGCTCGAAGGGCACCGTGTACCAGTTCTTCACCTCGCCGCGCCGCTTGTCCATCGGGTAGAAGCACACGTAGCGCCGGGACGGAAATGCCGTGAACAGCCGCGCGTGCACCCGGCCCGCCTGCACCGCCATCGCGTCCTGCTTGGCCGAGGCGAA
>JAEZDP010000339.1 GCA_023418055.1 Acidobacteriota bacterium | reverse complement strand
GCGCGCAGCAGCTTGGCCTGCATGGGCATGGTCATCAACGCGACTTCGTCGATGAACAGCGTGCCGCGGTGGGCGAGTTCGAAGCGGCCGATGCGCGCCTGCACGGCGCCGGTGAAGGCGCCCTTCGCGTGCCCGAACAACTCCGCTTCGGCCAGCGCCTCTGGGATGGCGGCCGCATTGAAGGCCACGAAGCGATGTTCCGCGCGCGGGCTGTTGTGATGGATGGTGCGGGCCACGAGCTCCTTGCCCGTCCCGGTTTCGCCCTGGATGAGCACCGTGCTGTTCATCGGCGCCACCAGTTCGAGCGTCTGGAACACCTGGCGCATCGGCGCACTCTGCCCGACGATGCTGTCGAAGCGGTAGCGGTCGCGGAGTTGGGCGCGCAGGTCGGCGTTCTCTTCCTGCAGGCGGCGCTGGTCGAGGGCCGTGGACAGGATGCGAGCGAGCTGTGCGAGCTGGAAGGGCTTGATGAGGAAGTCGAGCGCACCGCGACGCATCGCCGTCACCGCTTCGGCGACACCGCCGAAACCCGTCACCACGACCGCAAGAATGTCGGGATAGCGGTCGAGCGCGGCGTCGAGCACCTCCATGCCGTCGGCGTCGGGCAGGCGGAGATCGATGACGATCGCGTCGAAGGCAAACCCCTTCAGGCGGTCGAGCGCCCCGGCGGCATCGCCGCTCTGCGCCACCTGAAACCCTTCGGCTTCAAGGGATTCGGCGACCGTCTGGCGAAGATCCTCTTCATCCTCGACAATGAGGACCGAAGGTTGCATGCGGGCAGTCATGGGCTTCCCCTGGCGCAGCACGTCCGGTGGAACGCTCCGGAACGTTTTCCTGAGTGACGCCGTACCGACGCGCTTCAAACTATGGGCGGCCGGCCGTCGCTTGTCAACAGCACTTGTCGGTTCGCCGACACGTGAGCTTTAGGGTGACCGGGTCGCCCACGGAGAGGCATGTCGAACGAGGCGGGGAAGACGAGGCGGGTGCTGGTCGTCGAGGACGAAGTCGATGTGCGCGAACTGCTCGTCGAGTACTTCCGCACGCGTGGGCACGAGGTGACCGGCGCCGAGGACGGGCGGGCGGCGGTGCTGGCGCTCGAACGACAGGCCTTCGACCTGGTGCTCACCGACCTGCAGCTGCCTGGCATCGACGGCCTGGGCGTCCTGGCCGCCGCGCGTCGGCTGCACCCGTCCATCTACGTGGTGATCGTCACCGGCTTTGCGTCGCTCGACTCGGCGATCCAGGCGGTGCGCCTGGGCGCGTACGACTACCTGACCAAGCCGTTCTCGCTGGGGCAGATTGACGTGGTGCTGCGGCGGATTGGCGAGCATGCGGACCTGCACGCCGAAAATCAGCGACTGGCGCGCCTCGTCGCCCAGAAAGACGGCCTCGACCTCCGCCAGGCGTTCCTGCTGCGTCTCGAGGCGATCGAGAACCGCCTCACCCGCATCGAGGCCGCGCTGCGGCCGCGCATCTGACGCGACGGCCGGCCGCCCAGGGCGTCGGCCTTCCGTCGCTCCCTTCTTCGATCCCGACAGCCTTCACGGAAATCGGCCCTTCTCGCGGCCCTGCCGAACGCGACACGACCGGGCATCACTCTTGCTTCAGGGCTATGCGCATGCCTGCCGAACGGTAATCGGCAGCGGCGCAAGGAGCATGAGCGCGTGAGCGAAATCAGCGATGCCCAGTTGATGTCGAGCCTTCGGCGGACGCTCAGTCTGGCCTCGGCCAAGCAGGTGGTCTCGGCCGGCAACCTCGCCAATGCGAGCACCCCCGGCTTCAAGGCCCGCGAGGTGGACTTCCGCGAGACGCTCGACCGGCAACTCACCGGGGTGCGGCTCGCCGGCACCGACGGGCGCCACATCGCACCGACGCCCGACCTGTCATCGGGGGTGACGGTGCGCGAGACCGAAGACCAGGCGGCGCGCCGCGACGGCAACACGGTGCAGGTCGACCGGGAACTCCTGAACATGACGCGCGCGTCGGGCGAGTTCTCCCGGGCGCAGACGGCGCTGGCCGCCAAGTTCCGGCTCGTACGCTACGCCATCAACGAAAGCCGCTGACGCGTCATGTCGACTCTCAACTCCGCCGTCTCCGCCGCCGCCAGCGCCCTGGCCGCCGAACGCACGCGCATCGAAGTCGCCGTCTCGAACCTGGCCAATGCCGATTCGACGCGTGGCCCCGACGGCCAGCCGTACCGCCGCCGTGACGTGGTGCTGCAGGCCGACGGCGACACCACCTTCGACTCGGCGCTCGGCCGTGCCTCTGCGGTCGGCGTGCGGGTGGCCGCCATTGCCGAGGACACGGCGCCCGCCACGCGTCGCTTCGACCCCTCACATCCCGACGCGGACGGCGAAGGTTACGTCGCCGTCCCCAACGTGAACGCCGCAGAAGAAATGGTGGACATGGTGAGCGCCGCCCGCGCGTACCAGGCCAACCTGACGGCCATCAACCTCATTCGCGACCTCGTCTCGAGGGCGCTCGAACTCGGAAGGGCGTAGTTCATGGCTCTCGATCCCATTGCCGCACGTGTCATCACCCGCGCCTCGACCTCGGCGGCCTCGGTCGCACCGGTTTCGCCGGAGACGGCCGGCGGCGCGTCGTTCGGCGCCTCGCTCGAGCGCCTGGTGAGCAGCGTGAACGAGACCAACGCGTCGGCCAACCAGGCCGTGGACGGCATGCTGGCCGGCAAGACCGACGTGCACGACGCGATGATCGCCATCCAGCGCGCCGACCACGCCCTGCAGTTCAGCGTGCAGGTGCGCAACAAGCTGATGAACGCGTACCAGGAAATCATGCGGATGCCCGTCTAGGGCGCCGTCCGACTGACCTCTTCTCTCCAGACCAACCGTGTCTCTACTTCCAGCACAGTGGCAGCCCTACCTGCAGAAGATGCAGGCCATGCGAGGCTCGCTCAGCACCTCGCAACTGGTGACCCTCGGCGTCACCTTCGTGGGCGTGGTGGGCCTGGTCATCGGCTCGACCTGGTACCTGAATGCCTCCGACTACCGGGTGCTCTACAGCGACCTGAGCGCCGAGTCGGCCTCGCAGGTCGTCGACCGCCTCACCACGGCGAATGTGGAGTACCGGCTGGCCGACGGCGGACGCACGGTGCTCGTGCCCGAAGAGCAGCTCGACACGCTCCGGTTGCAGTTTGCCGGTGACGGGCTGCCGGTCTCGGGCCGGATGGGCTTCGAACTGTTCGACCGCACCGCGTTCGGCCAGACCGAGTTCCTCGAGCACGTCAACTACGGGCGCGCGCTCGAGGGCGAACTCGCGCGCACCATCGAGACCATCACCGAGGTGCAGTCGGCCCGCGTGCACATCACGATGGCCAAGGACTCGCTCTTCGGCGCCAAGGAGCAGCCGGCCAAGGCCTCGGTCGTGCTGACGCTCAAGGGCACGCGCAAGCTGGCCCCGGCCGCCTCGCAGGCCATCTCGTCGCTCGTGGCAGCCAGCGTCGAAGGCCTTCGGCCCGAGCAGGTGGTGGTGCTCGACAGCTACGGGCGCGCGCTCACCCGCGGCGCCGCCGCCGAGAACGACCCGCTGGCCGGCGCCGACCTCGAGTACCAGCAGAAGTACGAGCGCGACCTCAGCGCCCGCGTGGTGGCCCTGCTCGAGCCCGTCGTGGGCGTCGACCGCGTGCGCGTCAACGTGTCGGCCCGGCTCCATGGCGACTCCGAGGAGATGTCCGAAGAGCGCTGGGACCCGAACACCGTCGTTCGCAGCCGCCAGATCACGACCGAGTCGTCAGAGGGTCAGCGTACGGCGGGCGTCGCCGGCGCACGCGCGAACCTGCCGCCCACCGTGCAGCCCGATGGCGAGCCCGGCCCGCCCGTCACGACGGCCACCACGACGACCTCGGCCGCCGGACTCACGCGCAGCTCCGAAGTGACGAATTACGAAGTGGGGAAGGTCACCCGGCACACCGTCCGCGCGCGCGGCGAACTGGCGAGCCTCTCGGTTGCCGT
>JAEZDP010000329.1 GCA_023418055.1 Acidobacteriota bacterium | reverse complement strand
CTGCATTCACCAACTCCGGCCGCGCACGCTCGCCCGTCATCCGGTCCGGCACCACGTAGACGTCCCCCTCCCGCGTCGCGAAGTACACCCGCGACGCCGAGGGCTCGCGGGCGTTGCCGTCGGCCCAGATGGCATAGAATCCGGGATGTGCATGCAGGGGCCTCCGCGCGTACGAGTGGTTGCGCGCGCTGCCGCTCGTCAGCGTCCGCACACGCGTCCACGTCGCGCCCTGGTCGCCGCTCGTCCACATCACCATCTCGCCGCCGGTGCCCCAGGGTTGGGGCCCGGCGTCGGTTGGCGCCACGACTCGCCACCCGCCGTCGGCTTCCACGTAGAGTGCCCCGTGGTCGTAGTTGTGGTCCGAGGTCGTGAAGGTGCGGTGCTCCCACGTGGTGCCCGTCCACCGCGCCGTCGCCCAGGCGTACGGCCCGTTGTCCGGCCCCGGCTCGAAGCCCTTCGAGGTGAGATACAGGACGACCGGACGCCCGTCCGCATCGAACGCCAGGTCTTTCAGGTACACGCTGCGGTCGAGCGACACCGAGTCGAGCACCAGGGCCGGCGAGTCGGCGGCGGTGATCGGCAGCGCCACCGGCGTGCCCGCCACCGTCGTCCACTGACGCCCGGCGTCGCTCGTCTCGAGATAGTAGATGTTCGACCGGTAGTTCAGCCCCGTGCCGGCGCGGCCCTTCGACGGGTGCATGTCGAACACCGTGGCCACCCGGCCCTCGTGCGGCCACGAGATCTGGTAGTCGCCAAGCTCGATGTGCGCCAGCAACTCAGGCGTGCTCCACGTGCGGCCGTCCACCGACCGGCTCTGGTGCAGCGACCGCTGGTTGCCGCGGTAGAGCGTGTGCAGGAAGAGGAACTCGCCCCGGTCCGCCAGATACCACGGCTGCGGGTACGAGAAGTTGGTGGTCTGCACCAGTTCCCAGGCGTCGATGGCGTACGGCTTGACGGACCGATGCACGTACGCTGGCCGAGCACGGCCGTGCGCGGCAGAGAACACCCACAGGTGCCCGTCCTCGTCGATCGACAGCACAGGGTTGTCGTGCGCGTCGTCGGTCTGCTTGTCGAGCAGGCGCACCGGACGCGACACCTCACCGGTCCGGTGATCGAAGAACCCGACGAGGTGCACGAGCGTGTCGCCCGGCCCTGGACCGCGCCCGCCCGACCCTCCGAGCACGAAGAACGTCTTCTGCGCCGCTGGCGCATGGACGGCCATCGGCAGGTGCCACTGTGGATAGGTGGCGAAGCCGCCTGAATACTTGTAGCCGTACGCGTCGCCGGTCGGCTGGTTCATGTACCAGATGCCGCGATAGCCGTCCCAGGGACGCGGCGTCAGTTCGGGCGACTGCATCGCCGCCACCGCCAGCAGCAGCACGAAGATCACGCGCGACATGGCGGCAGTCTACCGCGCGTCCCGACCGGACCCGTCGGGTGCCTTTCGCACCACCCACGTGGTCATCGCCCGCTGGCCGTGCACGACGGTGGTCTTGAGGGGATCGACGAGCGACCCGCCGAGTGCCGACGTGGCCTCGAGCAACCGCGACGCGTCGACGAGATAGCGCCGCGAGCCGTCCGGCAGGTGGTGGCGCCCCTCGACGCCGACGGGCCGCACCAGCGTCTCGATGCCGATGGACGAGGCGAGGCGGGCCAGCAACACGCCGCCCGGACGCAACACACGCCACAGCGCGGCGAGCATGGCGTCGAAGTGCCCGTGACTCTCGGCAAAGTGCAGGACGGCGCTCGCGATCACGACGTGGGCGTGGCCATCGGGAAAGGACGTGGCCTCGATACGCTCGACCCTGAAGTCGCAGGTGGCGCCCGGCGCGAGTCCGACCGCAAGGGCTCGCACCGCGGCCACCGCCTCGGCATTCGTGTCGTTGCCGCACACCTCGTAGCCCTGCCGCAGCAGGTACACGAGATTGCGGCCCTGTCCGCACCCCGCGTCGAACACGCGCATCCCTGGCGTGATGGTGCCGCGCAGCAGGTGATCGAAGAGGTAGATGTCGATGTTGCCGAACTCGGCCTGCAGGTCCATGTCAGACGCTCTGTCCGCGCCGCTGTCCGAGGCGCCACTGCACGTAGCGCGCGGCCTTCAGCGGCAGTGACAAGGGGTTGTCGCGCAGCGCGTCGCGCACTTTCGTGCCCAGGCCCCGCTCGCGCCGCCGCAGCATCTCCAGCACGGCGCGGTCGTTGTCGGTGAAGTGGGGCGCGGACATCAGGCTCACCTCCCAGCCCCGCACCTCGTGGCGGCCCGCACGTGTCGCGTCGCCGTGTTTGACGAAGCGTGGCGCGGCGTCGAGGGCAGCGGCGACGGCGGACACTGTCCGACGGCCCTCTTCCTGCGCCCAGCGCAGCAGGTTGTCGGGCCGGCCGATGTCCCAGGGCAAAGGGAACCGCGCCTGCAGTTCGGCCGATCCGCGATAGACGTCCATCACCGCGCGCGGGAGGATGGTGTCGTCGGGAGCATCCTGCTTCATGCCGAAGAAATACACCCCGGCGGCGGTCCGCTCGACGGCGGACGTGGTCATGCGCGTGTCGTATTCGACCAGGGGAAAGCCGAGCACGCGCCCGATGGCCTGCCGCAAGGCCTCGTCCCGAGGCGAATCGGCTGGCAGCCCCTCCAGGTAGGTCTCGAGCACCTGCCGCAGCGCGTACGCCGGCCCCTGGAACGGCGCCACGCCGCCGCGCAGTTCGACGAACGCGCCAAAGGCCTGGCGGATGCCCTGCAGCGACGCATTGAAGTAGTGGTGCGGGTAGCCGTGGTAGGCGAACACGAAATTCCAGTCGGCATACACGTAGCCGCCCGGCTTCAGCACGCGCCGGATCTCGCGTGCCGCGAGGAACGGGTCGCGCAGGTGTTCGAAGACCGCGCCGCTGAAGACGAAGTCGACCGACGCGTCACGCAGCGGCAGGGTGTGCACGTCGGCCACCGCATCGGCAAACGGGTGCAGCAGCACGTCGGTGCGCACGATGTTCGGGTCGTCGAGCGTTTGATTGCCACACCCGAGTTCGAGCGCGACGTGCGAGTCGAGCAGTGACTGCAGCGCGACGCGCGGTATCCACGGCGTGTACCCGTGGTACGTGCCGAGGTCGCGTTCGTGGCGCACGCGCCCGTCGGCCGCGCCAGGCACAAAGACCGGCACGCCATCGACCACAGGGTACGTGGCGGTACAGCGCGTGCACGTGAGGGTGTCGGCGGCCGCCGTCAGCGCGGCACGGCAGGCAGGGCAGGCCCACAGATCGGTGGCCGTCGTGAACATGGCACTCTATGCTTTCACACCGGACGGCCTTTCACATCGGAGAGCTGCGTGCGCCTGCGGTTTGCCATTCCCCACACGCTCGTGTTGCTGTCGGCCATGATCGTCGCGGCCCAGTTGCTCACCTACGTGCTGCCGAAGGGCCAGTTCGAGCGGCAGGCGCTGCCGGGTGGCCGGTCGCAGGTGATCGCCGGCACGTACACCGTGACGCCGGACGTCGCGCCCCTGCCTCCGCTCACCGCGCTGACCTCGGTGCCAGCCGGGCTCTCGGCCGCACAGGACATCATCTTCTTCGTGCTCATCGTCGGCGGCGCCTTTGCCGTGCTGCGCACGACGGGCGCCGTGGACGCGCTCATCGCGATGCTGCTGCGGCGATTTGCCCGACGGCCGTTCTGGCTCGTGGCTGGCAGCGTCTCGGTCTTTGCGATCGGATCGAGCACCATCGGCATGGGCGAAGAATACGTGCCGTTCGTGCCCATGCTCGTGGCGCTGGCGCTGGCGCTGCGCTTCGACGCGCTCGTCGGCGTCGGCATGATCTGCGTGGGCTACGGCATCGGCTTCGGCGTCGCGGCCACCAACCCGTTCACGGTGCTCGTCGCCCAGGACGTGGCCGGGGTCGCCCCGGCATCCGGCGTCGGGTACCGCCTCGCGCTCACCGCCGTGTTCCTGCCCATCGGCATCCACCACGTCTGGCGCTACGCGCGGCTGGTGGCCGCCGATCCGGCGCGCAGCCATGTGGCCGGCATCACCCCGCCTCCCGGCACCTCCGACGAGGCCACGGTCATGACGCGGCGGCACTGGGTCGCCCTGGCCATCCTGGCGGCGACGCTGGTGCTCATGGTGGTGGGGCTGACGCGCTGGCACTGGTACCTCGTCGAGATGGGCGCGCTGTTTCTCGGCCTGACCGTCGTGCTCAGTGCCGTGGGCGGCCTCACGCCGGACGTCACGGCGCGGACCTTCTGCGAGGGCGCCGCCGAGCTCTCGACCACGGCGTTGCTCATCGGCTTCGCACGGACCATCCAGGTGGTGCTCGACCAGGGCGGCGTCATCGACACCATCGTCCACGGCCTGTCGCTGCCCCTGCAGGGACTCGGCGCGGGGCCCGCGGCGGTGGGGATGTTCGTCTTCCAGTCGCTGACGAACCTGTTCATTCCCTCCGGCAGCGGGCAGGCGTACGTCACGATGCCGCTGATGGCACCGCTGGCCGACCTCGTGGGGGTGAGCCGCCAGGTGGCGGTGCTGGCCTTCCAGTTCGGCGACGGCTTCACCAACATCATCGTCCCGACCAACGCCATCCTGATTGGGATGCTGGCCATGGCGCGTGTGCCGTACGACCGGTGGCTGCGGTTCGTCGTGCCGCTGCTGCTCAAGATCTGGGCCGCGTCGGCCGTGGCATTGGTGGCGGCGGTGTGGATGGGCTACCGCTGACGGGCACGCTGCGCCCAGACATCACGCCTCGCCCGGCCCGGCACTCAAGCCGCTCGTGCCCGCGCCGATTGACGGGGCATGAGGACCGGCCCCTCCCCGCGCGCGACGGACCTCGCCTTGCTCCTGCGACTCGTGAGCCGCGCCGTCGTGGCGGTGGCCCTCGCCGGCGGCGTCGCGGACTCGGCCAGCGCACAAGTGTCGCCGACGCTCAGCCTGGGGCAGGCCACGCTCGAGGAACTGATGGACATCCGTGTGACGTCGGCGGCACGCAAGAGCCAGCGCGCCGAAGACGTCGCCGCGGCGATCTTCGTCATCACCCGCGACGACATCCGCCGGTCGGGCCACGCCACGCTGCCCGAGGTGCTGCGCATGGCGCCGGGCGTCCAGGTGGCGCAGGTGAGTGCCAGCAAATGGGCCATCTCGATGCGTGGCTTCAACGACCTCTACTCGAACAAGCTCCTCGTGCTGGTGGATGGCCGCTCGGTGTACACGCGCACGTTCTCGGGGGTCTTCTGGGACATGCAGGACCTGATGCTCTCGGACATCGAGCGCATCGAGGTGATTCGCGGGCCCGGCGGGGCCTCGTGGGGCGCCAACGCCGTCAACGGGGTCATCAACGTCATCACGCGATCGTCGGCCGAGACGCCGGGGCTGGCCGTCGACGTGAGCCGCGGGACGCTCCTGCGCGAGCGTGCCGGCATCCGCTACGGCGGCACGTTCGGGCCTGCGGCGTACCGCGTCTATTCGCAGTGGTCTGGCTTCAGTGACAGTGGGCCCAGCGGGCCGACGTCCTTCTCCGACCGGTGGCACACCCTCACGACCGGGGTGCGCACCGACGTCGCGCGCGGGCAGGATCACTGGCTGGCGCAAGGGCACGTCACCGCGTTGCGGGGGCAGCCGGGAGGGCCGGCGCTCACCAGCGTCGTGCCCCAGGTGGCGCTGTCCATGGACGGACGATCCGAGGCTCGTGAGATTGCGGCGCTGGGGCGGTGGACGCGCACACGTACCGACGGCACCGTCGTCCAGGTGCAGGCCTACCACACGGCGGCGCGGCGCGACGAGCCCGTCATCGAGTTCTCGGAGCACTCGACCGACATCGACGCGCAGTACGAGACACGTCTGGGCGCTCGGCACGGCCTGGTGTTCGGCGGAGGGTTCCGACGCGTCGGCCTGTCCGGTACGGGCTCGATGACCCTGCGCCTCGGCGACGCCGACCTGCGCACGGTCAGCGCGTTCGTCCAGGACGAGATCGATCTCGGGCAGGACGTCGCCGTCACGCTCGGCTCGAAGCTGGAACACGACACCTTCGGCGGATGGGGGCTGCTGCCGTCGGCCCGCGTCATCTGGGACGGCCTGGACCGACAGCGGGTGTGGGCCTCGCTCTCGCGCGCGCGGCGAACGCCCGCCGTCAGCGAACGGGACGTCGCGTTGGTGCTCGCCGTCGTCGAAGAGGCGGGATTGCCGCTGTTGCTCACCGCACTCGGCGACGAGCGCTTCCGCGCCGAGCAACTGACGCAGGTGGAACTCGGGCACCGCGCCCGTCTCGGCGGCAACGCGAGCGTGGACACGACCGTCTTCACCGGTA
>JAEZDP010000219.1 GCA_023418055.1 Acidobacteriota bacterium | reverse complement strand
ACGGCTTCTGGAACGGCATCCAGATCGTCGACCGCTTCAAGGAGACGATGCCCGTGCCGCCCCATCTGCATTGGGACCTGTGGATCGGCCCGGCGCCGGAGCGGCCCTACCACGACACCTACTTCCCGGGACCCCGCTGGTATCGCTGGTGGGATTTCGGCAACGGCACGATGAGTGACCTGGGCAGCCACGACAACGACGTGCCCTACACCGTGCTCGACCTGTGGCAGGACGATGGGCAGGGCGGACGTCGGCTGGCGCCTCTCAGCATCGAGTCCGTTTCGCACAACGTCCCTCAGCCGCATCCGGAGTTGGCGCCGGCCACGCTGCGGGCCACCTATGAGTACGCCGCGGTCGGCGCACAACCGGCCCTCACGCTGGTGTGGCACCAGGGCGAGAGCAAGCCGCCAGGCTGGGAAGAGTCGTGGGGGCGTCGCTCGGTGGTCTTCATGGGTGAAAAGGGCATGCTGCTCGGCAACGGCAAGCTGCTGCCCGAGGACCGCTTCGTGGACTTCACGCCGCCGCCCGCGACCCTTCCGCGGTCACCTGGCCACTGGGTGGAGTGGGTGAACTACGCGAAGGGCGACGGCCCGGTGCCTGGCTCGAACTTCCAGTACGCGGCGTGGACGACCGAGGCCAATCACCTCGGCAACGTTGCCTACCGCACGGGTCGGAAAATCGAGTGGGATCACGCCAACCTGCGCGCGAGCAACGCGTCCGAGGCGGCACCCTACATCAAGCGCCCGTCGTACCGGAAGGGCTGGGACGACATCCTGACGTCCTAGCATCGTCAGTCCGCCAATTGGTGCAGCGCCCGCCAGGGCGAGCCGTGCCACAGACGGTGGCGGTACCCTGAACCGACAGGTTCATGCACACCGCCACCGTTTCCCTCGACCGCCCGCCGTCCGACGAGGGCCGGCGCAAGGACTACAGCCTCATCGGGCCGGACACGCAACTGGCCATCGAGCGCGGCCTCGCCGAGGCCGACTGGTATCAGTCGCCCGTGCCGAAGGCCGTGATGCGCGACCTCCTGGCGCGTCGCGACGGCCCGGCGCTGCGTGACACGATCCTGTACTTCGGCCTCATCGCCGCCAGCGGCGTGGCCACGTGGGCGCTCTGGGGCAGTTGGTGGGCGGTCGCCCCGATGATGGTCTATGGCGTGCTGTATGCGTCGGCGTCCGACGCGCGCTGGCACGAAGCGGGGCACGGCACGGCCTTCAAGACCGACTGGATGAACAACGCGCTCTACGAAGTGGCGTCGTTCATGGTGCTGCGCGAATCGGTGCCCTGGCGCTGGAGCCACGCGCGCCACCACAGCGACACGATCATCGTCGGCCGCGATCCGGAGATTGCCGTGCCGCGGCCGCCCGATCTCCGCGCGATGCTGCTCAAGTGCGTCAACTGGGGCGCGTGGAAGCGGTACGTCCGCAATATCCCGCTGCACGCCGTGGGCCGCGTGACCGCCGAAGAGGCGACGTTCATTCCGCGGTCCGCCCATCCTGGCGTCTTCCTGCGCGCCCGCATCTACCTGGCGATTCATGCCGGCATCGCGGCGCTCTGCCTTGTCTACCAGACGTGGCTGCCGCTGGTGTTCGTGCTCGGCCCGAACGTGTACGGCGCCTGGCTCATGGCCGTCTACGGGTGGACGCAGCACACGGGGCTGGCCGAAGACGTGCTCGACCACCGTCTCAACTGCCGCACCATCCACATGAACGTGGTGCACCGGTTCCTGTACTGGAACATGAACTACCACCTCGAGCACCACATGTTCCCGATGGTGCCGTACCACCAACTGCCGCGGCTGCACGCGATCGTCAAGGACGACTGCCCGGCCCCGTATCCGAGCCTGTGGGCGGCCTACCGCGAGATGATCCCGGCCGTGCTGCGGCAGATTCGTGAGCCGGGCTACTACGTGCGGCGTGCGCTGCCGGCGACGGCGCGTCCGGTGGGCACGCGTCCGACGGCTCCTGCGATCACGGCCGACGGGCGGCCCGCGGTGGACGGTTGGATCGACGTGTGTGCCTCCGGCCGGATAGCCGCGAACGACGTGGTGCGCTTCGACCACGACCGCCGCACCTACGCGATCTACCGAACGCACGACGGCCGGGTATATGCCACCGACGGCATGTGCACGCACGGCAACACACATCTGGCCGACGGGTTCGTGTCGGGCGTCGTCGTCGAGTGCCCCAAACACAACGGACGCTTCGACGTGACCACGGGCGAGGCGCGCCGTCTGCCTGCGTGCGTGGCGCTGCGGACGCACGACGTGCGCGATGACGCCGGGCGCGTGCGGCTCCGGTTGCCGGGAACCGACCGCGCGGATTCCTCAACCGCCGCGGCGTACACGCTGCGGGTGGTGAGCAATCGCAATGTGGCGACCTTCATCAAGGAACTGGTGCTCGAGCCCATGCCAGGGAGCCCCGCCATCCACTTCCGCCCCGGGCAATACCTGCAGCTGCACGTGCCCGCCTACGCACGAGTTCGTTTTCGCGACTTCGATGTGTGCGAGCCGTATGCGTCGGTGTGGCGGGCGCACGGGTTGTACGACGTCACCGCCAGCAACCCGGTGGACGTACGGCGCAACTACTCGCTGGCCATTCGTCCGGCCGACGCTGGCAGCGGTCTGCGACTGAACGTGCGCATCGCGACGCCGCCGCCAGGACAGGCCTGCGACGCGGGGGCAGGGTCGTCGTACGTCTGGGCGCTCAGGCCGGGCGACACGGTGAAGGCCAGCGGTCCGTTCGGCGACTTCCTCATCCGCGACGACGATCGCGAGATGGTGTACGTCGGTGGAGGCGCAGGGATGGCGCCGATGCGCGCGCATCTGTCACACCTGTTCGAGACGCTGCACACCCGTCGTCGGGTGTCGTTCTGGTATGGCGCCCGCTCACGGCAGGAGGTGTTCTACGCCGACTACTTCGAGGCGCTGGCGGCGCGGTTCGACAACTTCAGCTTCCACGTGGTGCTGTCGGCGCCCCTGCCAGAGGACCGCTGGACCGGCCACGTCGGCTTCGTGCACGACGTCGTGCGCCAGGCCCACTTGAACGGTCACCCCGACCCCCGTGCGCTGGCCTACTACCTGTGCGGACCGCCGGTGATGGTGGAGGCCACGCGCGACATGCTCGTCCACGACATCGGCGTGCGCGACAACGACATCGCGTTCGACGCCTACTGAGGTGCCCTCGACGTGGGGCCCGCTATCGCACCGGCCGCATCGCCGGGCGCTCGAGGCCCTCCTCGTCTTCGCCCGTGTCGGGCATCCGCGAGACAGGACGGTGTTCCATCAGCTCCATGTCCACGTCGATGGGCGGCGCATGCAGGCGCATCGAGAAGTAGAGCGCGAGCGCGAGCACGAGGATCGCGGTGACCACGAACACCAGCAGCAGGTACCAGCCGACCGAGCGCACCGGTCCTATCAGCTCCGACTCGGCCTGCGAGACGGCCACGAGCCACGACAGGTTCGGGAAGGTCCGGCTCAGCTGGCTCTGGGCGACGCCGACGATGTAGGGGGCGCCGTCCACGCCGTCGGCCCGGAAGTGCATCCAGGACTCGCGCACGCCTTCGGCGGCAGGCAGCCGCGCCAGGCCGTCGGTCAGCTCACGCGTGGCGAAGTAGCGGGCCGAGGGGTCGTTCGACGTCCGGCTGAAGACGACCGTCCCGTTGTCGCGGACGAGCGTGGCCATGCCGGTGGCGCCGAGCTGCACGCCGGCGACGGGCGCCAGCAGCTCGCGGGCATCGAAGACCACACGGACCACGCCGATGAGCCGGTCGCCCTCGGCCGCGGACACGGGCGCCGACACCTGCATCACCGAGACGTCCTGGGCCTGGTCCCAGCGCAATTGAGTGACGAACACCCGGCCCACCTCGCCATCCTCGACGGTGGCCTTCCACCAATCGTCGCCCGAGGCGTCGGCTGGTGCCGTGGCGCGCGACGACGCGACGATCCGCCCGTCGCGGTTGGTGACGAGGACCTCGCGGTAGACCTGGTCGTGAGCGACCAGATCGGCGAGGGCGCGGGAGGCGGCGTTGTCGGTGAGCCGGTCGCCGTCGGTGGGTGGCGCTCCGAGCACCGCATCGCGGATGTACGGCGCGCGGCCGAGGATCGAGACGTCGAGGACCTTGCGGTAGACGTAGGCGTCGACGCCGGCCGCGGTCTGCTGCGCGACGTGCGAGAGGTGCACGCCGTAGGTGTCGCGCAGGGTCGCGCGGGCGGTGAGCAGGACCAACAGCACGCCGCCGGCCAACACGGGCAGGCTGACGAGCAGGAAGACCGACAGGACGGTCGCGTTGATCCGGGGAAGATGGGCGCGCATGACGACCCCCTTTCCGGCGCGGCGACTGCCGCACATCTGCGTGTGTACGCCCGTGCGTGTCCCCTGTCAAGTGGGGTCAAGTGGGGTCAGACCTCCGCCGCGATCGTTCGGGGTCAGACCTGTGGCTTGTCATCCGGGGGGCAGACCTGCGGCGCGTCGTCCGGGGGGCAGACCTGCCGCGTCCTCAGCTCCGACTCAGCTCCCGGCCTCTCACGTGCCGCCCGGCCACACCAGCCGCAGCGCCGGACCCACGGACTGCGCGGCGAGATACAGCGTGACCAGCCACGCGGACCATCCCGCGACGAGCAACCCCCGCGGATAGGTGTACCCACCCAGCAGGTCGCGCCGCCGCGTCGCCACCCAGAGCAGGACGCCGATGCCGACCGGCAACAGCACGCCGTTGAAGGCGCCGGCAAACACCAGCAGGGCGACGGGCGCCGTCCCGGCCGCCACGAACACCAGCGCGCTCGCCAGGATGAACGCGCACACCAGGCCGCCCCGTACCCGCTCCGACGTGCGCCGCGACGTCAGGAACGACACCGTCGTGTAGGACGCTCCGATGATGCTCGTCATCGACGCTGCCCAGAACACCACGCCGAAGACGCGGCGCCCCCACCATCCCGCCGCCTGTTCGAACGCCGAGGCCGCCGCGTGCTGGACGTCGAGCACCGCACCGCTCTGCACCACGCCCAGTATGGCCAGGAACAGGATGGTGCGCATGAGCCCCGTCACGAGGATGCCGGTGACCGACGCCACCGTGATCTCGCGGACCCGCGCGGCGCCGCTGACACCCGCGTCCAGCAGTCGATGCGCGCCCGCGTAGACGATGTACCCGCCGATGGTGCCGCCGATGAGCGTCGTGATGGCCAGGACGTCCACCTGCTCGGGCGTTACCACGTTGCGCAAGGCGCGCCCCACGGGCGGCTGCGACGTCATCGCGATGCCCGTCGTCAGGACGACCATGGCGACGCCGAGCACCACCACGCTGCGGTCCATGGCGACCCCCGCACGGCGGTTGAGGAACACCCCCACGGCCAGCGCGGCTGACACGGCCCCGCCCACGCGCGGATCCACGCCGACCATGGTCGCCGCACCAAGCCCCGCGCCGCTGACGTTGCCGACGTTGAAGACGAGGCCGCCCGCCAGCAGCAGCGCCGCCATCGCTCCGCCAAGCCCCGGCGCCACGAGGTTGCCGAGCTCCTGCGCGCGCCGCCCCGTCACGCCAATCACCCGCCACACGTTCAGCTGCAGCGCGACGTCCACCACGAGCGAGATCGCAATGGCGAACGCGAACGCCGCGCCCAGTTGGACGGTGAAGGTGGTGGTCTGGGTGATGAACCCCGGGCCGATGGCCGATGTGGCCATCAGGAACATCGCACCGAGCAGGGTGGACGAGGCGCGGGCCATGCCGTGCGCGGACTCTAGCCGATCCCACGGCCCGCTGGCGACCGCGCCGCCGTGTCGCCGGTGTCAGCGGTCCGGCCGCGGCGCGCCGTGTGCCGCGCGCCGCACAGC
>JAEZDP010000282.1 GCA_023418055.1 Acidobacteriota bacterium | reverse complement strand
CCCCCCCACCGTGCCGGGTCGTGTCGTCTCTCGCTGGCTCGGCCGTATAATGCGGCCCTCGTGACCGGAGCGCAGCCGACATGATCTGGTGGTACTGGGTGGTCTTCGGGCTCGTGCTCGCGGGGCTCGAGATCCTGACGCCGGGCGGCTTCTTCCTGCTGTTCTTCGGCGTCGCCGCCATCTTCGTCGGCGTCCTGGCCGGCCTGCACCTGGCAGGTCCGCTCTGGATGCAGTGGTTCCTCTTCTCCGTCTTCGCCGTCGTCTGCGTGGCGTTCTTCCGCAACCCGCTCGTGCGTTACATGGAGCGGGGCACGGCCTCGAACCGCGCCATCGACTCGCTGCAGGGCGAGGTGGCGGTGGCCATGGACGGCATCGGCGTCGGCGCGATCGGACGCGCGCAACTGCGCGGGACGGTCTGGTCCGCGCGCAACGCCGGCCCGGCCGACATCGCCCCTGGAGACCGGTGCACCGTCGAGGCGGTCGACGGCCTGACCCTCACCATCCGCCGCGAAGGAGTGCACTGACGTGGAAGGACTGATTGTCTTTGTGGTCGTCGCCCTGCTGCTGCTCGTGGTCCTTGCCAAGACGGCCATCGTGGTGCCGCAGCAGAGCGCCTACGTCGTCGAGCGGCTCGGCCGGTATTCGGCGACGCTCGACGCGGGCTTTCACATCCTGGTGCCCTTCATCGACGTCATCCGCTACAAGCACTCGCTGAAGGAGACGGCCATCGACATACCGGCACAGGTGTGCATCACGCGCGACAACGTGCAGGTGGGCGTCGACGGCGTGCTGTACCTGAAGGTGCTCAACGCAGAACGTGCCTCGTACGGCATCTCCGACTACCACTTCGCCATCTCGCAGCTGGCCCAGACCACGCTGCGCAGCGAGGTGGGCAAGATCGATCTCGACAAGACCTTCGAGGAGCGCACCAACATCAACACGGCGGTCGTCAGCGAACTCGACAAGGCCACCGACCCGTGGGGCGTGAAGGTGTTGCGTTACGAGATCAAGAACATCACGCCGCCGTCCGACGTGCTCGCCGCGATGGAGAAGCAGATGCGCGCCGAGCGCGAGAAGCGCGCGGTGATTCTCACGTCGGAAGGCCAGCGCGACGCCGCGATCAACACGGCGGAGGGCGCCAAGCAGGAAGTCATCAAGGCGTCCGAGGCGCGCCGGCAGCAGCAGATCAACGAGGCCGAAGGCGAGGCGGCGGCCATCCTGGCGGTGGCGCGCGCGACGGCCGAGGGCATTCGCGAGGTGGCGACGGCCATCGGCATGCCGGGCGGCGCCGAAGCGGTGCAGTTGCGGGTGGCCGAGCAGTACATCACCGAGTTCGGCAAGCTCGCCAAGGCCAGCAACACTCTCATCATCCCGGCCAACACCTCGGACATCTCGGGGATGCTCGCCACGGCGATGCAGGTGCTGCGCACCGGCGACGGCGCGGCCCCTCCCCCACTGGCGCGGCGCTGACGCCGACGCCCGCTCCTGTCAGGTCGGGAGCGGGCAGGCCTGGACCGGGCAGGCTTAGTCCGGGCAGGCCTGGGTCTAGTCCGGGCAGGTCTGGACCGGTCGGGTCGGGGCCGGTCGGGTCGGGGCCGGTCACGTCTGGGTTCGTCAGGCCTGGGGCACGTCGCTGGCGCGGACGACCCGGGCACGCCCGGTGTGTTTGGCGCGGTAGAGCGCGCCATCGGCCGCATCGATCCACTCGTGCCGCCCCATCGACGCGTCGAGGGTGGCCACCCCCGCACTGAAGGTCGCGGTGAAGACGTCGCCGCCGGGGCTGGTGTGAGCGAGCGCCGAGAACTCGTCGAGCAGCCGCCCGACGAGCCTGGCGGTGGCCTCCTCGTCGAGCAGGTCGAGAAGAATCCCGAACTCCTCGCCGCCGTACCGCCCGATGACGTCGGTGCGCCTGAGGTGCCGTCGCAGGAGGCTGGCCAGCGCCACGAGCACGCGGTCGCCCGCCTGATGCCCGTGGGTGTCGTTCACCAGCTTGAAATGGTCCACGTCGAGCATGACCAGGGTGGCGGGCCCCGGTTGGCCGCGCTTCCGTCGGTCGATGGCCATCTGCACCTGCTCCATGAAGGAGGCGTGCGTCAGCAGGCGGGTGAGCCCGTCGCGATACAGCAGCGTGCGCAACAGCCGCGCCCGCTCGATGCGGGCCCCGACCGCCGACGCGAGCAGCGCCGGATGCACGGGCTTGGTGAGGTGTTCGTCTCCCCCCGCTTCGGCGGCCTCGATGCGCGAGGCCATCTCGCCTTCGGAGGTCAGGAAGATGATGGGCAAGGCGGCGTGCTGTTCCTGCTGGCGGACCAGCCGGGCGAGGTCATAGCCCGACACCTCGGGGAGGTTGACGTCCATCAGGATCAGCTCGGGATGGAAGTCGGCCATGCGCTCGTTGAACGCCCGAGGGTTGGGGCACACCTCCACGGTGTAACCCGCTGGCTCGAGGACCGTGCGGGCGAACTTCGCGTGATATTCGTCGTCCTCGACCACGAGGATGCGCGGCGCCTCGGCCCGCAGGCGCTCGAGCAGCTGCACGAGCTTGCGAATGGCCATGTCCACTTCGCCGGGCTTGCTGTAGACCGCGTCCGCTCCCGTGTGGATGGCCTCGACCTGGTCGAGCATGTCCCCGGCGGCGCCGAGCATCAGGGCGGCCGGCTGATCGCCGCCCGGCTGGCGACGGAGGTACTGGATGACGTCGTAGCCGGTGCCGTCGGGGAGCCGCCGGTCGACGATCATGCCGTCGGGCAGGTGGTGATCGATGGCGAGCTGGGCGTCGGCCACCGTGCCCACCACGGTGACGGCCAGCGCTTCGCGGACGAGCGCGCCTGTGAGCAGCTCCTGGTATTCGGACGAGGCGTCGACCAGCAGGACACGCAGTTCCGGGTCCACACGCACGGGCCCGTCAGCCGGCTGGGGCGTGGTCACCGGGCCGGCACGCATCGGCGGCAGCGGCTCGGCAAACGCGTCGGCCAGAGCCGAGCGCATGCGACGCCAGGCGCTCAGGTCGGCGTCGGAGGGCGCACGCCCATCGCGCGCCAGCTCGTCGCAGCGGCGTTCGCCCTCACGGGCGGCTGCGCTGATGGCGGGGCGGTCGTAGGTCGCCCCCGACCCCGCCAGCCGGTGCGTGTATCGCTTCAGCTCCTCCAGGGCCCCGGCCTCGCCGGCTTCGAGACGCCCCAGCACCGCGTCGATGTCGGACAGGCGCTGAGAGCCGGCCCGCAGAAACTCCACTTGCAGGTTGCGGAAGTCTTCGTCCCAGGAGGTCATCAGTCAGGTGCATCGTACCACCGGGGCCGTGCCCGATCCGGGGCCGCACCCCGGCCTGCCGGAGCGAGTGCAGCGGGCGGACTTGCGGCGGCCGGAGTGCGGTGGTACCGTGGGCTGTTTGCGATGCGCCGCGCAATCGGCCGCGTCTCACTCCGGCATCACGTACCGGGCGCCGACAGTGACTGTGGCGCACGTCCCGGCAGCCGGCCTCGAGCGACCCGACGGGCGAAAGTGGCGGAACTGGCAGACGCGCCGGACTTAGGATCCGGTGGCCGAGAGGCCGTGGGGGTTCGAGTCCCCCCTTTCGCACCAGACGTCCGCCGGCCGCGTCACCCCCAGACCTCCAATCGAACTGCCCAACGATGAAAGTAGAACTGATCGACGTCAGCGAGACGAAGAAGACCCTCAACGTCGAGGTGCCGCAGGAGACGGTCGACGCCGAGATCGGCCGCATCACCAAGCGGTACGCGCGTTCGGCCCGGCTGCCGGGCTTCCGCCCCGGCAAGGCCCCCCTGTCGGTCGTCAAGCAGCGCTTCAAGGACCAGATCCTGCATGACGTGGCCCACGACCTGGTCCCGCGCATCGTCGGGGACGCGTTGCGCGAGCGTGGCGTGGCGCCGGTGGACACCCCTCGGGTGCGCGACCTGAACCTCGAGGAAGGACAGCCGCTGGTCTTCAGCGCGGCGGTCGAGACGGCGCCCCCGGTGGACCCCGGCGACCTGTCGACGGTCACCGTGCGGCAGAAGGCCGTCGTGGTGACCGAAGAGGAGGTCGATCAAGCACTCTCGCGGCTGCGCGAGCGTCTGGCGCGCGTCGAGCCGGTGAGCGACCGTGAGGCCCAGCACGGCGACACGGTGGTCATGGACCTCACCCGCCGCCGGCTCACGGGGCCGCAGGGCGCGGAGATATCCGACGAGGAGCCCGAGGCGCACACCGACGTGTCGGCCGAAATCGGCGCGGCGGGCAACCCCCCGGGGTTCGACGAGGGGCTGCTCGGCCTGACCGCCGACGCAGCTCGCACCTTCGAGGTGACCTTCCCCGCCGACTATGAGGTCGAGGACCTGGCCGGGGCGCGTGTCGAGTACGCCGTGCAGGCCAAGGCCCTGCGCCGCCGCGTCCTGCCTGATCTGGACGACGACTTTGCCAAGGACCTCGGCGAATTTGCCACCCTTGACGACCTGCGCACCCGCATCCGCGAAGACCTCGAGGAGGACGGACGCCGCGAGCAGCGCCGGCGCGCGCGCCAGCAGTTGCTCGAGCAGCTGGCCGCCCGGGTCACCGGTGAGGTGCCCGAGGGCATGGTGGCCCGCGAGGTCGACCGCCGCGTCGAGGAGTTCATGCGCCGGCTGATGGAACAGGGCGTCGACCCTCGACAGGCCGCCGTGAACTGGGACGAGTTCCGCACGCAGCAGCAGGAGCCGGCCGTCGCGACGGTCAAGAGCGTGCTGGTGCTCGACACGATTGCGGAGCGCGAGGGCCTCGAGGTATCGGACGAGGAACTCGATGCCGATATCCAGGGATATGCCACGCGGATGGGGCGGACGCTCGACGAGGTGCGGCTCGAACTCGCGCGGCACGACCAACTGGAACAGATCCGGACGGGTCTGCTCCGGGAGAAGGCCGTCGACCTGGCCATGTCGCGTGCTACGATGGAAGACGTGTAGCCCGCCGCCTGGCGACGACCGCTCCCCGACAACCTGGAACCAGCTGGCCGCGTCCCATTGAGAGGACGCGCTGGCCCTACTGACTCTGTCTCACGAGATGTCCATGAACGAACCCCGGATGCAACTGGTGCCCATGGTGGTCGAACAGACCAGCCGGGGCGAACGCGCGTACGACATCTTTTCGCGACTGCTCAAAGACAGCATCATCTTCATCGGCACGCCGATTGACGACACGGTGGCCAACCTGGTCATCGCGCAGATGCTGTTTCTGGAGGCGGAGGATCCGGAGCGCGACATCCTGCTGTACCTGAACAGCCCAGGCGGCTCCATCACCGCGGGCATGGCGATCTACGACACGATGCAGTACATCCGCCCCGACGTGTCCACCTACTGCGTCGGGCAGTGTGCGTCGATGGCGGCGGTGCTGTTGGCCGGGGGCAAGAAGGGCAAGCGGTTCGGTCTGCCGAACTCCCGAATCCTCATCCACCAGCCGTTGATGTCGGGGCTCGCCGGGCAGGCCAGCGACATCGACATCGCCGCCAAGGAGATCCTGCGCATGCGCCAGCGGCTCAACGAGATCCTGGTCGAGCACACCGGACAGAGCTTCGACCGCATCCAGACCGACACCGACCGCGATTACATCCTCTCGTCCGAGCAGGCGCGCGACTACGGTATCATCGATGATGTCCTCGCCAAGCGGAGCTAGAGCGGTCGGGACGGGCTCCTTCGTCTCAGGAATGAATGCATGGTGAAGAAGAACGGCGAGTCCGAAGTGTTGCGGTGCTCGTTCTGCAACAAGGATCAGAACGACGTCCGCAAGCTGATTGCAGGCCCAACCGTCTTCATCTGCGACGAGTGCGTCGAGGTCTGCAACGACATCATCGCCGATGACAACAAGTTCGAGTCGAAGGGCGTCCGCTCGACGCTGCCTACGCCGCCCGAGATCAAGAAGTTCCTCGACGAGTACGTGATCGGCCAGGAGGGCACCAAGAAGCGGCTGGCCGTTGCGGTGTACAACCACTACAAGCGCATCGAGATCCAGAAGCAGTCGCGGGGCCGCAACGATGTCGAGTTGCAGAAGGCCAACATCCTGCTCATCGGCCCGACCGGCACCGGCAAGACGCTGCTCGCGCAGACGCTCGCTCGGCTGCTCTCGGTGCCCTTCACGATCGTCGATGCCACGACGCTGACCGAAGCGGGGTATGTCGGCGAAGACGTCGAGAACATCATCCTGAAGCTGTTGCAGGCCGCCGGTGGCGACATCGAGAAGGCGCAGCAGGGCATCATCTACATCGACGAAGTCGACAAGATCTGCCGCAAGGACGAGAACCCCTCGATCACGCGCGACGTCAGCGGCGAGGGCGTCCAGCAGGCGCTGCTGAAGATTCTCGAGGGCACGGTCGCCAACGTGCCGCCACAAGGCGGCCGGAAGCATCCCCACCAGGAGTTCTTCCAGGTCGACACCACCAACATCCTCTTCATCGTGGGTGGCGCCTTCGTGGGTCTCGACAAGGTGATCGAGCGGCGCGTGGGCCGCAAGACCCTCGGCTTCAAGTCCGAGGGCACGCAGTTCACGTCCAAAGACGTGGGCACGACGCTCGAGAAGATCGAGCCCCAGGATCTCATCAAGTTCGGGTTGATTCCCGAGTTCGTCGGGCGGCTGCCGGTGGTGGCCACGCTGCACGAACTCGATCGGCCGGCGCTCATCCAGATTCTGACCCAGCCGCGCAACGCCATCACCAAGCAGTATCAGCGGCTGCTCGAGTACGAGAACGTCAAGCTCCGCTTCACCGACGACGCCCTCGAGGCCATCGCCGAACTGGCCCTGCAGCGCAAGATCGGCGCGCGTGGCCTGCGGATGATCATCGAAGACCTGATGCTCGACGTGATGTACACCGTGCCCGGCCAGAAGAAGGTGCGCGAGTGCGTGATCACGCGCGAAGTCGTGGAATCGAAGGAAAAGCCGATTACCGTCATGGAGAAGGCGGGCTGACACCCCGGGTGGGTCCCCCGCCGCCTCCGCCGCATCGGCCGGCGTATTGACAAGTCATTGCCGATATCCCACAACTGAATTCATGGAAGTCTACGAAACGCTCCCCATCGTCCCGCTGCGCGACGTCGTCGTGTTTCCACACATGATGATGCCGTTTGTCATCGGGCGCCCGTCGTCCATCCGGGCGCTCGAGCACGCGCTGGGACAGGACAAGCGGATCTTCCTGGCGGCGCAGCACGACGCCTCGACCGACGACCCGCAGCCGGCCGACATCTACACGATGGGCTGCGTGGCCAACATCGTGCAGAGCCTCAAGCTGCCCGACGGCAACATCAAGGTGCTGGTCGAGGGCGTGGACCGCGGACGTGCCGTGGAGTGGAAGGAAGACAAGGGGTTCTTCCGCGTGGTGGTGAAGGTGCTCGACCGACAGCGTGAAGCCGCCGGCGAGGTGGACGCCACCATGACGCGCGTGGTGTCGCTGTTCGAGCAGTACGTCAAGCTGTCGAACAACCTGCACTACGACGCCATGATCGCGGCCGTGCGGGTGGACGACCCGGCGCGCCTGGCCGACACGATTGCCGCGCACATGCTCGTCGGCATCGAAGAGAAGCAGAACCTGCTCGAGATCGTCTCGCCGCTCGAGCGGCTCAACCGCATCGCCTCCGTGCTCGAGGGCGAGGTGGACAAGTTGCAGGTGGATCGCCGCATCCAGTCTCGCGTCAAGAAGCAGATGGAGAAGGCGCAGAAGGAGTACTACCTCAACGAGAAGATGAAGGCGATCCAGAAGGAACTGGGTCGCAAGGACGAGAAGGGCAACGAGGTCGACGACCTGAAGAAGAAGATCGACGACGCCCGGATGCCGAAGGACGTCGAAGAGAAGGCCGTCCAGGAACTGCGCCGGCTCGAGGCCATGCCGCCGATGTCGGCTGAGGCCACCGTCTCGCGCAACTATCTCGACTGGCTCATCGCCGTGCCGTGGCACAAGAAGAGCAAGGAGAGCCGCGACCTGAAGCGCGCCGAGGCCGTGCTCAACGAGGACCACCACGGGCTCGACAAGATCAAGGACCGCATCCTCGAGTTCCTCGCGGTACGCACCCTGGTCAAGAAGCCGAAGAGCACGATCCTCACCTTCGCCGGACCTCCGGGCGTGGGCAAGACGTCGCTCGCCAAGTCGATTGCCCGCGCCACCAACCGCAAGTTCGTGCGGCTGTCGCTCGGCGGCGTGCGTGACGAAGCCGAAATCCGCGGCCATCGGCGGACCTACATCGGTGCCTTCCCCGGCCAGATCATCCAGATGATGAAGAAGGCCGGCACGATGAACCCGGTCTTCCTGCTCGACGAAGTCGACAAGATGTCGATGGACTTCCGCGGCGACCCGTCGGCCGCGCTGCTCGAAGTGCTCGACCCGGAGCAGAACAACGCCTTCCTCGACCACTATCTCGACGTCGAGTACGACCTGTCGCACGTGATGTTCATCTGCACGGCCAACGTGCTGCACACCATTCCGCAGGCGCTACGCGACCGCATGGAAGTACTGCAGCTGGCCGGCTACACCGAGCAGGAGAAGGTGGAGATCGCGCGCAAGTTCCTGGCGCCCAAGGCCATCGAGAACTCGGGCCTGACCGACAAGAACATCTCGTTCACCGAGGACGCGCTGCGTACGGTCATTCAGCGGTACACGCGTGAGGCGGGGGTGCGGAACCTCGAACGCGAGATCTCGTCGATCTGCCGCAAGGTGGCCCGGCGAGTGGTGGTGGACGGTCCGAACCACCGCGAGGAGATCGTGCCCGAGAAGGTCACCGACCTGCTCGGCGTGCCACGCTACCGCGCCACGATGGCCGAGGAGAAGAGCGAGGTCGGCCTGGCCACCGGCCTGGCGTGGACGGAAGTCGGCGGCGAGTTGCTCGTGACCGAGGCCACGCTGATGCCCGGCAAGGGCAAGCTCACACTCACGGGCAAGCTTGGCGACGTGATGCAGGAGTCGGCGCAGGCGGCCATGAGCTTCGTGCGTTCGAAGCAGGCCGAGTACGGCCTGCCGCCCGAGTTCTACAAGACGATGGACGTGCACGTGCACGTGCCCGAAGGCGCCATTCCGAAGGACGGTCCGTCTGCCGGCATCACGATGGCCACGGCGATGATCTCGGCGCTGGCGCGCGTGCCCGTGCGGCGCGACGTCGCCATGACCGGCGAGATCACGCTGCGCGGCAAGGTGCTGCCGATTGGCGGCGTCAAGGAGAAGCTGCTGGCGGCCCATCGCGCGGGCGTCAAGAACATCGTGCTGCCCAAGGACAACGAGAAGGACCTGGCAGACATCCCGAAGAACGTGCTCGACACCCTGAACGTGTTCATGGTCGAGAGCATGGACGAAGTGCTGAAGCAGGCGCTCGAGGGGCCGGTGCCGGTGCCGGCCCTCGGAGCCGACGCGGTCGACCCGAAGGTCAGTGACGACGCCATCACCCACTAGCCGCCAGGGCCCGGGCTGCGCACCGTGAAGCCGCGCTCGGTGGCGTTTGTCCGCAGTGCCGTGGGCCCGTCGGACCTGCCCCGCGAGCCGGTGCCCCAACTGGCACTGGTCGGGCGGTCGAACGTCGGCAAGTCGAGTTTGATCAATGCGCTCACGCGGTCACGCGTGGCGCGGACGGCCGCGGCCGCCGGAAAGACCCGCGAGCTGAATCTGTATGCGGTGGAGCTTGGCCACCGCGATCTCCGCCGGCTGTACCTGGTCGACCTGCCAGGGTACGGGTATGCCCGCGGAGGCGACGCCTCGGCCAGCGCGTTTGCCGGCCTCACGAGCATGTATTTCGGCCGTCCCGCCCCCGGGCCGCAGGTGCCGGGGGACGGCGCGGGTTACGGCCCTTCGGGCGCGCTGCTCATCGTGGACGCGCGTCACCCCGGACTCCCCCAGGACCTCAACGCCTGGGCATGGCTGTCACAACAGTCGATCGCCGTCGCCGTCGTGGCGGCCAAAGTAGACAAGCTCTCGCGCGCGGAGCGAATGCGCGCCCTACATGTATGGGAAACATCGCTGAACGCTCCGGTGACGCCCGTGTCGGCGGCCACCGGCGACGGACTGGAAAGCCTGTGGACGGTAATCGTGGAGCTGCTGACAAGTCGCCCGTCCTCGCCGCGCCCCCCCAGCCCCCCGCCGACTCCAGCCCAGACACTGCCGTCCAGGACGGCCCCGCCGAAGGGCGGGCCGAGCTGATCAACCTGCACACGCTCAAGGAGATGAGCGTGGCCGAGTTGACCCAGATTGCCCAGGACCTCGACGTCCCGGGCGCCACGGGTCTGCGCAAGCAGGAGATGATCTTCGAGATTCTCCGTGCGCGCACGGAGAAGAGCGGGCTGCTGTTCTCGGAGGGCGTGCTCGAGGTGTTGCCCGATGGCTACGGGTTCCTCAGGGCGCCCGACTACAACTACCTCGCCGGCCCCGACGACGTCTACGTGTCGCCGTCGCAGATCCGCAAGTTCGACCTGCATACCGGCGACACCGTCAGCGGCCAGATCCGGCCGCCCAAGGAAGGCGAACGGTACTTCGCGCTGATCAAGGTCGAAGCGGTCAACTTCGAGCCGCCCGAGCGGACGCGCGAGAAGATCTTCTTCGAGAACCTCACGCCGCTCTACCCCGAACAGCGGCTCACCCTCGAGACCGCGGCCGACAACCTCTCGGCTCGCGTGCTCGACCTGATGACGCCCATCGGCAAGGGCCAGCGCGGCCTCATCGTGGCGCCGCCCCGCACCGGCAAGACGGTGCTGATGCAGAACATTGCCAACAGCATCACCGCCAACCACCCCGAGGTGTACCTCATCGTGCTGCTCATCGACGAGCGCCCCGAAGAGGTCACCGACATGCAGCGTTCGGTGCGCGGCGAGGTGATCAGCTCCACCTTCGACGAGCCGGCGCAACGCCACGTCCAGGTGGCGGAGATGGTGATCGAGAAGGCCAAGCGGTTGGTCGAGCACAAGAAGGACGTGGTCATCCTCCTCGACTCGATCACGCGCCTGGCGCGCGCCTACAACACCGTCGTGCCCCCGTCGGGCAAGGTGCTCTCGGGCGGCGTGGACAGCAACGCGCTGCAGCGGCCGAAGCGGTTCTTCGGTGCGGCCCGCAACATCGAAGAAGGCGGGTCGCTCACGATCATCGCGACGGCGCTCATCGACACCGGCTCGCGCATGGACGAGGTGATCTTCGAAGAGTTCAAGGGCACCGGCAACATGGAGATCCACCTGGATCGCAAGCTGGCCGATCGCCGCGTCTTCCCCGCCATCGACATCCAGAAGAGCGGCACGCGGAAGGAAGAACTGCTCATCCCGAAGGAAGACCTGCAGCGCGTCTGGGTGCTCCGCAAGGTCATCAACCCGCTCTCCCCCACCGAGGCGATGGAACTGCTCCTCAGCAAGATGGCCAAGACCAAGAACAACGCCGAGTTCCTGGGGTCGATGTCGGGCGGGCGGTAGGCGGACGCGAGGTCATGCGTCATGCGTCATGCGTCATGACGCGATGGTCGCCGCGTCTCGGCGAGACGCGGTCTACCTGTCGGTCGGGCGTAAGGCGTAAGGCGTAAGGCGTAAGGCGTGCGGCGTATGGCGTATGGCGTATGGCGTCAGGGAATGACGTGCGTCCGGTCCCAGCGGTGCGCACGAAGCGCCTGCAGCGTTGCGGGCGTCAGGCGCACGCCGTCTGACACCGCCGTGTTCTGCGCCACGTGGTGCAGCTTGCGCATGCCGGGAATCGTCGTGGCCACCTGCGGGTGCTCGAGGATGAAGCGGAGTGCAAGCTCCGGCAGTGACATGCCCTCGGGGACCACGGGACGGAGCGCGTCCACGCGCGCGAGCGTGTCGGCGAGATTCTCGGGCGTGAAGTAGAGATTGCGCCAGTCGCCTTCGGGCCACGTCATGTCGGCCGTCATGGTGCCCGTGAGACTGCCCTCGTCGAACGGCACACGCGCGATGATGGCGACGTCCCGGCGCTCGGCGGCCGGGAACAATGCGTCCTCCGGGGCCTGGTCGAAGATGTTGTAGACCACCTGCACGGCGTCGACGAGGTCGGTGTCGAGCGCCTGCAGCACGTTGGCCGGCTCCCAGCGATTGACGCTGATGCCGAAACCCTCGATCTTGCCCTGCCGCTTGAGATCTTCCGCGGCCCGCCGCCAGCCCTCATCGGACGCCCACGCGTCGCTCCACACGTGCAATTGCTGCAGGTCCAGCCGCTCCACGCCAAGATTGCGCAGGCTGCGGTCGGTCATCTCGACGATGTAGTCGTAGGGGAAGACCTCTGAGACGGGCGTGTCGGCCGTACCCGGCCAGACACGATTCTTCGGCGGCACCTTCGTGGCGACGTACAGGCGCCGGTCGGGATGACGCTGCAGGGTCTGCGCCAGCAACCCCTCACTGCGCCCGTCACCGTAGGCGAACGCCGTGTCGAAGAACGTCACGCCATGGGCCACGGCCTCGTCGAGCGAGGCGAGCGACTCGGCATCGTCGCTGCCGCTCCACCCGGCCATGCCCCACATGCCGTACCCCACCTCCGAGACCTGCCATCCGAGCCGTCCGAATCGTCGCGTGCGCATGCCGCATGCTAGCCCGGATCGGACTGGCGTCGAAGGGCGAGCCCGCAGGAGCGGCCCTGACCGGTCAAGATCTTGGCCGGTGGGAACAAGAACTTGGCCGCTGCCGGTGTCGGCAGGCCGTGGCGTGGAGACGCCGCGGCTCAGCGGGCGAAGCGCTTGCGCAGCGTCCGCGACGCAGCGAGCAGGCCCGCGCCCACGAGCGCGAGCGCTCCCGGTTCCGGCACAGGCGCGCCCCCTTCGTCCTCGGGCTCGCTCGCGGCCAGGCTCATGGCCGCGAAGTTCACCTGGCCAGGAGCAAAGGTCGGCACGATCGACGAAAACGGCGCGATCACGACTTCGTCTTCGATGCCCAAGTCGGACTCTGGGAAGAAAAACGCGGGCAGGGGCGTCTCGAAGCGCGGACGGCGTACATTCGCGAAATAGCCGCCGTAAGCCGAGAAGGCCGCGAACTCGAGCGGCGTCCACTGGATGTCCTCGAAGTCGACGGCGCCCGGCGAGTAGGTGAAATACGGCTGCTGCACGCCGATGGGTCCGGCGTGCGCCGTCCCCGCGACGAGGCTGACGAGGAGGGCGGTGCGTACGAGGTGCTTGACCACGGGAATCTCCTGGTGCCACGAAAGCGTCAGCGTGATCACGGTTCCGTGATCGGCCGGCGGCGTTCTGGCGCCGAATTGCGGGCAAACGAACGTCTGGTCCGAGCTCGCACGTGCTGCGAATGCAAGGTTCACGCCACGGCTGAGTCGGTAGCGGCTTGCCGCACGCGGCGCCCCGCCGTCAGACTGCTCCGGTGAAGCGAGCGGCAGCGGCAGTGGTGTTGGGCGTGGTCACAGCCCTGGGCGTGGGCGCGGCCTTGTGGTGGTGGTGGTCGGCCCGTGCGCCGCGACCTGAGGTGCCCTGGACCGCCAGGGTGCGCGTGCTGGCGGGCGACCGGCACCCGCTCGTCGAGCCCTTCGGCGTAGTCGCGGCCGCTGACGGCACGGCGTACGTGTCACTGGGCGGGCTCTCTCCGCGCATCGTCGTCGTGTCGCCGGGCGGAGAGGTGAGGCCGCTGGCTGGCGGCACCCACGGCTTCGCCGATGGGCGCGGGCAGGCGGCGCGCTTTGCCAGTCCATCAGCCCTGGCGCTGGCCGAGGATGGAGCGCTCGTCGTCGCCGACACGGGCAACAACGCCATACGGAGGGTGTCACCCTCGGGCGAGGTGACGACGCTGGCCGGCGGCGGCGGTGCCGGGTTTCGCGATGGTCCTGTCGCCACGGCGCTCTTCCACGGCCCGATCGGCGTGGCGCTCGACGCGCGCGGCGACGTCGTCGTGGCCGACACCTACAACGACCGCGTGCGGGTCTTCACGCCCGGGGGTGAGGTACGCACGGTCGCCGGTGGCGCCCACCCCGGGTGGCAGGACGGCCCTGGCCACGAGGCGCGTTTCGACACGCCGAGCGGCGTGGCCGTGCTGCCCCAGGGCGGCGTCGTGGTGGCGGATACGGGCAACGGCATGGTCCGCACGATACGTCCCGACGGCACGGTGACGACCCTGCGCACGGCGGGGGTCGACCTGGCGCGGCCGCTCGATGTCGCCGCGACGTCAGATGGCGCCTTGCTCGTGACCGACGAGGCTGGACAGGTGCTACTGAGAGAGGCAGGCGGCGCCACCCGCGTCCTGGCAGGCGGTCGCACGGGGTTTGCCGACGGCCTGGGACCCACGGCGCAGTTCCGTCGTCCTGCGGGCGTGGTCGTGACGGGCCGGCGTGAGGCCGTGGTGGCAGACAGCGGCAACGGCCTGCTCCGCCTGCTCACCGACCCTGCCACGCCGGACCGTCGACCGCCGGTGTCGCCGAGCTTCCTGCCCGCCTTCGACGCAGACGATTTCGCTCGCGTGCCCCTGCTCTGGCCCGTCCCGCCCTTCGACGGACCGCACGAGGTGGCCGGCACCCATGGCGAGCGCAGGGGCGGCGACGGCGCCGAGCGCTTTCACCTTGGCATCGACGTACGCGTGCCCCAGGACACCGCCGTGCACATCGTGCGGCCGGGCGTCGTGTCCAGTCCGGTGAGCAGCGGCGCCTTCGACACCATCAACGAGTGGGTGCGGGTGGGCGAGGTCTCGTACGTGCACATCCGCGCAGGGCGCACCCGCGCGGGACGTCTGCTGGATACGGGGCGTTTCGTCCCGACCTACGATGCCGACGGCACGCTGCGCCGCCTGCGCCTGAAGCGGGGTGCCCGTTTTGCCACGGGCGACCGCGTCGGGTCGGTCAACGCCTTCAACCACGTGCACCTCAGCGTCGGCTGGCCCGGCGACGACCACAACCCGCTGCACCTGCGGCTGCTGCAGTTTGCCGACTCCATCCCTCCGACCATCGCGGCCGGCGGCATCCGGGTGGTCGGCGCCGACGGCGCGCCGCTCGAAAGCCGGACGGGCGGACGGCTGGTGGTGGGCGGACAGGTGCAGATCGTGGTGGACGCCTGGGACCAGGCCGACGGCAACGTTCCCTGGCGCCGTCTGGGGCTGTACGAACTGGGCTATCAGGTGCTGCACGCCGACGGCACGCCCACCCCCGGGTTCGACCATCCCCGCATCACCCAGCGCTACGACCGGCTCGGCGCCGATCGGGACGCGGCGCAGGTCGTCTATGCCCCAGGCAGCGGCATTCCCGCCTACGGCAACCAGCGGACGCGCTTCCTCTATGTCGTCACGAACCGCCTCGAGGGGGGCATCGCGACGCACGACACCTGGGACACGACGACGCTGGCGCCCGGGGATTACACGGTGCGCATCCACGCCGCAGACATCGCCGGAAACCTGGCGGTCGCGCGCCGCGACCTGCCCGTCACGGTCGTCAGGTGGTGAGCTCGCGCGTGGTATACTTACGGTTTGTCCGGCGACTGAAGGAGCGACACAGTGAAGGCTGCCATTCATCCTGACTACTACGAAGTGGACGTCCGCTGCGCCTGCGGGGCGACGTGGAAGTCGAGCTCGACCAAGAAGGAACTGCACCTCGAGATTTGCAGCGCCTGTCACCCGTTCTTCACGGGCCGTCAGAAGCTCATCGACACCGAGGGCCGTGTCGAGCGGTTCACGCGGAAGTTCGGCGCGCAGACGGTGGCGGGCCGGAAGGCTGCGGCCGACAAGGCGCGCAAGGGCAGCGCCGCGAGCTGATCTCAGGGGTCGGTGTCTCCAGGGACACCGGCCATCCCCGCCCACAGCGGCGGCTCGGTGACACGCGCGGCCGCCTTCCTGGCGATGCGTGCGAGCCGCCGATCGAAGGCCGCACGCTCGATCGACCCGATGGCCTGCGCCGCACCTGCTTCAGCCCATCGCCTCGCCTCGGCGAGGTCGCGGCGGCGGTGCTCGTGATGAATGGCCAGCGCCTCCCGCGCTTCCCGCATCTGCGGCGGGTGTCCGCCCAACCGTAACACCTCGCGCCACGCGTCGGCGGCCTCGTCGAACCGTCGCTGCCGGCGTAGCAACCGCGCCAGGGCCCTGGCCGCCGTGCGGCGCGCCTCCAGCGGCTGATAGCGGTCGCCCACCACCTGACGGTAGCAGCGTAGCGCCGCCTCCACCTGCCCATCGCGTTCGAACAGCGTGCCCAGGCCCCAGGCCTCGGACGTACACGGCGGGGCTTCGCGCCCCGTCTCCAGCAGACCCTGCGCACGCGCCGTCAAGGCGGCCAACGAGATGAGGTCGAGCCGGTTGTGCAGCAGCACCGGCTCGAGCAGGTGGCCACCCCCGCCCCGGACAAAGCCGAAGTAGCGTCCGGGTATTTCGAACCCGGGGACGTCGCCGATGCGGCCGAAGCCCAGCACCGACTCCTCGAGATGCGTCAGGCGGCAGCTGCGTTCCCCCTGGTCGCCGAGGCGCCAGAGCCGCCGGGCGGCCGGCAGCAGGTCGAGGTGCGGCAGCAGGCAGACGTCCTGCGGGATGCGGTGCAGCTCGCCGCGCATCTCCATGACCGGGACGTCGAACGTGCGGCCGTTGAAGGTCACGACCACCGCGGCATCGGCCAGGTACCGGTTGACGGCCTCGAGCATGGCGCGCTCCGCAGCGTATCCCTGCAGCAGGAACTGCGCCGTGACGAACCCGTCCTCGGTCCACTCGCCTACACCGACCAGGAACGGCACGGTGCCGGCGCCGCCGCTGAGCCCCGTCGTCTCGAGGTCGACGTAGACGATGCGCTCGCCGACGGCACCTGTCGTGACAGGCCGACCGGCCAGCACGTCGAGCCGGCTGTCGACGACGACGCGGCACTCGGCTACGCGCATCCTGCCGTGCGCGAGGTCGGCGTCGAAGCGCGTGTCGATGCGGAGGCAGGTGCCCGAGGTCGTCTCGCAGACCTGTGCACCGTCCACCGTCGCGTCGTGCATCCGGTCGTCGAGCGGCAGCCCCTCGTCGTCCACCGGCACGTAGATGAGCGTGCGCGGGGCGGCGGGTTGCGTAGCTCCGCCATGACGGGCGATGTCTCGCAGCCGGTCGAGATGACGGGCGCTGCTCAGAACGGCACCTCGTCGGCAGGCGATGAGGCCTGCAATCGCTCGAGCATGGCCAGGGCCACCTGCTTGGCCCGCGGGCCGATCTCGCCGACCGGCCCCACACATGAGGGACAGCCCACCTCGCATGGGCACGAGCTGATGAGCGTCTGCGTGCGGCGCAACAACTCGTCGTGCACGCGGAACAACGGGGCGCTGAAGCCGATGCCGCCCGGATACGCGTCGTACAGGAACACGTGCGCATCGGCGGTGCCCGTGAGCGGAGCCGATGACGATGGGCCCTCGCCGCCACCGCTGCCGGTGTCGATCGACACACCGACGTCGCGCTGGTCGCACATCAGCAGCAGCTGCGCCACCGACTTCATCGCGTACGCCAAGCCGCTCACGCCGTCGCGGCGGTCGTCGGGACTGAACGGCACCTCGAGCAGCACGTCGCGTGGCACGGTCAGCCAGTACGCGGTCGTGTGCATCTGCTGCTCGGGCAGGTCGAGGTCGCCAGACCCCACGTTCTCGTTGGTGTAGAAACGGATCTTCTTGAAGCCGACCACGCGCGAGACCACGTGCACGTCGCCGTGTGAACGTCCCGACCGGTTTGGCTCGGGGACGTGCTCGTGCGCCGCGGGGCCGTCCGGGTCGGGCGGCGATCCGGCGGGCAGCGCCGGCCTCTCGGCCTGCACGCGCTCGCCGAGGCTCGACTCGAACACGTCGAGCACGTTCACCTTCGTGTAGGTGATGGCGTCGGTGTAGTAGTCGCAGTCCACGCTGCGGACAAACGCCTTCCGTCCCTCCACGTCCAGACGCTCCACCTGGTAGAGCGCGCCTTCGAGGATGTAGATGGCCTTCTCGTGCAGGGTGGACAGCGCGCTCGTGTAGTCGGTCTCGCCGATGACACGCGAGTCGTGCGTCAGATCGACGATGACGAAGTTGTCGGACGTGACGGCGCGCAGGCTGACGGCATCGGCGGGATACGACTCGTGGGTCCAGTTCCAGTGAGCGTCGGCGAGATGCACGAAGCCCTCCTCGGACAGCACCTGCAGCACGTCGGCCGTGTCCACGGTGGTCTGCCCGAAGCGTTCGCCTTCGGCAAACGGCAGCTCGAAGGCGGCGCACTTGACGTGGTTGAAGAGGATCTGCAGGTTGTCGGCGTTGATCAACGCATGTTCGGGCGAGGCCTCGAAGAAATAGGCGGGGTGCCTCACGATGAACTGATCGAGCGGCGCGCTCGAGGCCACGAGCACCACGGCCGACCGGCCCGACCGGCGTCCAGCGCGTCCGGCACGCTGCCACGTGGAGGCGATGGTGCCGGGGTAACCCGCAAGCACGCAGACGTCGAGGGCGCCGATGTCGATGCCGAGTTCCAGCGCGTTGGTGGACACGACGGCCCGGACCTCGCCGGCACGCAGCCCACGTTCGATCTCGCGACGTCGCAGCGGCAGATAGCCACCGCGATACCCGCGGATGGCTTCCGTCGCGCCCGGCGGGCCCTGAAAGGCGTCCTTGAGATACGTCGTCAGGATCTCGGTGGCCAGCCGGCTCTGTGCAAACACGATGAGCTGCAGGTGCCGCTGCAGGAACTCGAGGGCGACGCGGCGGGTTTCGGCCAGGTACGAGCGCCGGATGCCCAGCGCCTGGTTGACGACCGGCGGATTCACGAACAGGAAGAACTTCTCGCCGCGCGGCGCGCCGTTCTCCTCGACCAGTTCGAAGGGCTGCTCGGTGAGTTGCTCGGCCAGTGCGCGCGGGTTGGCGATCGTCGCCGACGTGCAGATGAACGTGGGGTTCGACCCGTAGTGACGGCAGATGCGATGCAGCCGCCGCAGGACGTTGGCCAGATGGCTGCCAAACACGCCGCGATACGCGTGGAGTTCGTCGATGACGATGTAGCGGAGATGCTCGAAGAGCCGGGCCCACCGCGGGTGGTGCGGCAACACCCCGGCGTGCAGCATGTCGGGATTGGTCAGCACCACGTTGCCACGCGCGCGGATCGCACGCCTGGCGTCCTGGGGCGTGTCGCCATCGTAGGTGAAGACGCCGATCTCACGTCCGGCCGCCTCGCCAAGCGGCTGCACCAGCGCCTGCAACTCGGCGAGCTGGTCCTGCGCAAGGGCCTTGGTCGGAAACAGGTAGAGCGCCCGCGCGCCCGGGTCCTGCACGATCGTGCTGAGGACGGGACCGTTGTAGCAGAGCGTCTTGCCCGAGGCCGTCGGCGTGACCACCACCACGTGTTGCCCGTCGAGCGCATGACGCATCGCCTGGGCCTGATGGGTGTAGGGCTGCGTAATCCCCCGGGTGGCGAGCGCGGCGACGAGGTGAGGATCGAGGGCCTCGGGAAACGGGGCGTACCGAGCCGCCTGGGCGTCGATGTGGCGCACCGCCGTGACGTGCTGCTCTGCGGGTGTCTCGTCATGAAGGCCAGCCAGTAAGGCGGCGTGATCCTCGAGGGCATCGCCGAGCAGCCGTGCCGTCGGCACGAACCGCTGCAGCGCCTCCTGGAGCGCCGAGTCCTTGTCTGCCGGAAAGCGCGCCAGGGTGCGGGTCATGGCCAGTCGATGCTAACAACGCCGGCGGGGGCGATCAAGTGGCGAACCCCAGCTGATGTTAAGAACGCAAAAACGACGTCAAGAATGTCAACCCATCCGTGGTAGCATCGCGCGCCGACACCCGAGCGTCCCGTGCGTCCTCTGCGTCTCTCCCTCGTCTGGGCAGCCACCTATCTGCTGCTCAGCCTCGCGCTGGCCTGGCCGCTGCCGCGGCACCTCTCGACCCACCTGACGGGCCCGCCTTCGGGCGACACCGGCGTGTACGTCTGGAACCTGTGGGTCTTTCAACACGAGCTGGTGGTGGAGCACGGCACGCCGATGGCGCCCGACACCGTCATGTCGCTGGCCCCGGCCGTGGATCTCACGCTGCACAACTACACGGTCTTCGCCAACCTCCTCGCCGTGCCGCTGCTGCAGGTGCTGCCGCTGCTCACCACGTTCAACCTGATCTATCTGGGCCTCATCGCCTTCACGGCCTGGTGCACCGCGCTGCTCGCTCGACGCGCTGGGGCGGGCGCCTGGGAGGCGTGGCTCGCCGGCGTGGCCTTCGCCTGGTCGCCGGTGCTCGTGGCCCGGAGCACCGCGCACTTCAGCATGCTGGCGGCGGCGCCCCTGCCGGTGCTGCTCTACCTGCTCGTGCGCGCAGAGGGCACCGTGGGCTTTCGGTACGCCGTGGGCATCGGCGCGACGCTCGCGTGGGCCGTGTTCTGCGATGTCTACTACGCGGTCTACGGCGTGCTGCTCGTGGCGTGCTGGACGGCGGCGCGCACCATCGTGGTCACGCGCGGCGAGTCGCGCGCACGGCGGCTGCTGTGGTTCACGCGTGTCACCGACGGCCTCATCGTGGTGACCGGGGTGTTCGTGACGGTCATCGCCTTGCAGGGAGGACTCGTCGAGATTGCGGGCATCCGCGTCAGCATGCGCACCTTGTACACGCCCATGCTGCTGCTCACGCTGCTCCTCCTCCTCCGCGTGCTGCTGGCATGGCAGCCGCGCTTCACGCTCGTCCATCGTCCGTCGTGGTCGACGATCGGCGTGCTGGTGGCGGGGGCGCTCACGATGACGGTCGGGATGGGCCCAGTGTTGCTGGCCTACGGCGAGCGGTTGCTCGACGGCACCATGGTGAGCCCCGACATCTACTGGCGCAGCAGCCCGCCGGGCGTGGATCTGCTCGCCTTCGTGATGCCCAACCCCAACCACCCGCTCTTCGGGCGTCCGTTCCACGACTGGATCGTGGCGCGCCGTGCCGACGGCTTCGCCGAGTTGACCGGTTCGATTTCCCTGGTGGCGCTCGTCACCATCGGCGTAGCGTGGCGAGCCACGGGATGGCGTCCCAAGCGGCGGTGGGTCTGGATGCCCTTGCTGTTTGCCGCCTGTGCGCTCGGACCCTTCGTGATGGTGGGCGGCGTCAACACCCACGTGCCCGGTCCGTGGGCACTGCTGCGCTACGCGCCCATCATCGGGCTGGCACGGTCGCCGTCGAGGTTCACCGTAATCGTCAGCCTGCTGGTGGCCGTGCTGTTCGGCCTGGCCCTGACGGCCCTTGGTCGGCGCTGGCCGGCCGCGCGGCGCACCCTGCTCGTGACCGTGACCCTCGTGCTGCTCTTCGAGCTCTCACCGGCCCCGCGAACGCTCTACAGCGGCCAGGCGCCAGCGGTCGTGGCGCATGCCGCCGCCGATCCGCGTGACGACCGTCGCGTGCTGGTGTTGCCCTTCGGCCTGCGCGACGGCACGTCGTCGCTCGGCAACTTCGATCCGCTGACGCAGTACTACCAGACGCTGCACCGCAAGCGCCTGGTGGGCGGCTATCTCTCGCGGCTGACCACGCAGCAGAAGGCGTTTCACCTGAACATGCCGGTGCTGCACGCGCTCATCACGCTCAGCGAGGGCCGGACGCTCGAGCCCGACGTCGAGCAGCGCGCCCGCGCCTCGCGCGACCGCTTCCTCGAACGCGCGAACCTCGGCTACGTGATTGTGGACGATCGCCAGGCGTCACCAGCCCTGCGCGCGTTTGCGATCGACCTGCTGCAACTCGAGCACGTCATGTCGGCAGACGGCCTGACGCTGTATACGCTTCGCTAGTCCACAGTCCACAGTCCTCGGTCGTCGGTCACGATCCCCACTTGTCGGCGACCTGCGATCCGCGATCCGCGATCCGCGATCCGCGATCCTGAACCTATCTTGAACTGCGAGCCGACTCCGTCGTCACGCCACGGCCGGTGGCCACACGCGCGGCAAAGCCGCTCAGGCCGATGATGCCGACGATGTTGGGGAAGATCTGGAGGGCGTTCATCAAGTCGCCCCAGGCCCAGACGACGTCGACGCGGGCCATGGCCCCGAAGGGGATGAGCAGGCAGTACAGCCAGCGATAGGGAACGGTGACGCGAACGCCGAGCAGGTACTCGAAGAACTGCTCGCCGTAGAACGCCCAGCCGATGAGTGTGGTGTAGCCGAAGAGGAACGCGCAGAGCGCCACGATGTATCCGCCGACCCCTGGCAGCGCCAAGTCGAAGGCCGAGGCCACCGCGGCGGTGCTCGTGAGACCCGACTGCCACACGCCCGTCAGGAGGATGGTGAGGGCGCTGATGGTCGAGGTCACGAAGGAGACGATGAAGACCTCCATCACCGCGTGCAGGCCCTGGCGTTCGGGGCGTGTGCTGCGGGCGGTGCCGTAGGCGACCGACGCCGTGCCGTAGCCGGCTTCGTTTGCGTACATGCCACGCGCCAGGCCATATCGCATGGCGATGAACATGCCGACGCCGC
>JAEZDP010000275.1 GCA_023418055.1 Acidobacteriota bacterium | reverse complement strand
CGCGACCCGGCGCTGCGCGAGATTCTCGTGATGATGGGGCCCGGCACGGTCGGACTCGCCGCGACGCAGTTCAACGTCTACGTGAACACGGTACTTGCCACGTCGCAGGAATCGGGAGCGGTCTCGTGGCTGAACTACGCGTTCCGCATCCTGTACCTGCCGGTCGGGATCTTCGGCGTCTCGGTGGCGACGGCCGCCCTGCCCCTCCTGTCACGGCAGGCAGCGGCGCACGACACGGTGGCGCTGCGCCAGACGGTGAGCCACGCCTCACGGCTGATGCTGATGCTGAACATTCCGGCCACGTTCGGCCTCGTCGTACTGGCCCACCCGATCGTGCGCCTGATCTTCGAACGGGGCGAGTTCCGCGCCAGCGACACGGTGGCCGTGGCCGCGGCCCTGGTCGCGTACTCGCCGGGACTGCTCGGGTATTCGCTCGTCAAGGTGCTGTCGCCGACGTTCTATGCGATGCGCGACGCACGAACGCCGGTGACCATCAGCATCGTCTCGGTGCTGGTCAACGCGGGTCTGAACGTCGCGCTGGTGCGCGTGTACGGGTATGTCGGTCTCGGTGTCGGGACGGCGCTGGCGTCGCTCGTGAATGCCGGCCTGCTGCTGTGGCTGCTGCGTCGCCGGCTGGGAGGAATCGACGGGCGCCGCATCACGTCGGCCGTCCTCCGCATGACCCTGGCGAGCAGCGCGATGGCCCTCGCCGCGTGGGGTCTTCACGCATGGCTCAGTGACGTCATGCCGTCGAGCACCTTCGTCGTGCAGGCCGTGCGGGTGGGCACCGCGATCGGGGGATCGCTCGTCGTGCTCGTGGGGATGTCGCGCCTTCTGCACATCGACGAGTTCGACGAGGCCCTCGGCAAGCTGCTGCGGCGACTGCGCCCGTCACCGGCGGCAGGCGCACGTGGCTGATCGGGCTGCGTCGTCGCGGCGGGCGCTGGGCGTGGTGTCGGCCGCGCACTTCATGGTGGATGCCTACTCCAACATGTATGCCCCGCTGCTGCCGCTGCTGATGCCAAGGCTCGGCCTGGGCTTTCAGGGAGCGGGCACGCTCATGATGGTGTTCCAGGCGGCCTCGTCGCTGTCGCAGCTGCTCTTCGGGCGCCTGGCCGATCGCGGCCATGCCCGCCTGCTGCTGATGGCGGGGCCGGCGGTGGCCGCCGCCACGCTCAGCCTGCTCGGCTTCGTGGACTCGCGAGGCATGCTCGCCGCCGTCCTCGTCATCGGCGGCCTCGGCATCGCGGCGTTCCATCCGCCTGGTGCGATGGTGGCCCACACGACAGGCCGCGAGCGTCCGGGCACGGCGATGAGCGTCTTCATCACGAGCGGCACGCTCGGGTTTGCCGCCGCGCCGCTGGTCGTGGCGTTCACCGCCGACCGGTACGGGCTGTCCTCCACCGGGTGGTTCCTCGTGCCCGGGCTGCTGGCGGCGGCCCTGTTCGCGCGCATGGTGCCGAGGCTGCCGGTGGCACCCCATCGCACGGGCGGGGGCTTGCGTGCCCTTCGACCGCAGATGCGGCCGCTCTTCGTCCTCTATGCGCTGGTGGTGCTGCGCACGGTGGTCTCGCTGTCGTTTGCCACCTTCGTGCCCGTGTTGCTGACGCGCCAGGGCATGAGCGTCAGCGCGGCGGGTGCCGCGATGGCGCTCTACCTCTTTGCAAGCGGCATCGGCGGGTTCTGGGGCGGCACCCTCGCCGACAGATTCGGTCCCCGCCACGTGATCACGGGATCGCTGCTGCTGGCCGCGCCCTTCCTCATCGCCGCACCGCAGTTCTCGGGCTGGACCTTTGCGTGCCTGCTGTCAATCGGCGGGCTGTTCCTGCAGTCGACCCTGCCCGTCAACGTCAGCTTCGGCCAGGCGCTGGCGCCGCACAGCGCCGCCACGGTGTCGTCGCTGATGATGGGCGTGGCGTGGGGTTCTGGCGGCATGCTCGTGCCCGCCACGGGCAAACTCGCCGATCTCTTCGGCCTGCCGTTCACGCTGACGATGTTGGCCATGGTGCCTGTCGTCGGCGCGGGGCTCTCGCTGCTGCTGCCGCTGGCTCCACCGCTCCCGCTGCACGTCGAGATGGTCGAGGCCAACGTGCCGGCCATCGACCCTGCGGCCGATCGCTGACAGGCGCGCGCCCCCCGCCGCGGCAGTGCCACCGGCGCGCAGCGGCCGTCGGTCGTGTCGGGGCGGCGTTCCCGATACACTGTGGACGTGGCCCGCTCCCCCTACTCCCAGGTGTCGTACCGCATCGGCCCAGGCCCCCTGACGCCGGCCGTCAAGGCCCTCATCGCGGCAAACGTCGCGGTGTTTCTCGTCGGCCTGGTCGTCCCGATGCTCACGGCCTACCTGGGGCTCACGCCCGCGGCGGTCGTCGAGGGCCTCTGGCTATGGCAGCCCTTCACGTACATGTTCCTGCACGCGTCGCTGACGCACCTGCTGCTGAACATGCTGATGCTGTGGATGTTCGGCGTCGAGATCGAGCGCCTGTGGGGCACCGAGCCGTTTGCGCGTTTCTACCTGCTGTGCGGCCTGGGCGCCGCCGTCACCACGGTGGTGGCCGCCCTGCTGCCCTTCGGCTACGCCCCCTTCATGTACATCACGCCCACCGTGGGCGCCTCGGGCGCCATCTACGGGGTGCTGCTGGCCTACGGGCTCACGTTCCCGAACCGGCCGATCTACATGTACCTGCTGTTCCCCGTCCCGGCGAAGTACTTCGTGATGATCACCGGCGCCATCACCCTGCTGCTGTCAATCAACGCCGGTGGCGGACGGGTGGCGCACCTCGCCCACCTCGGCGGACTCGTCACCGGCTGGTTACTGCTCAACCGCGGCGGCCGAGGGCTCGGCGCCGAACTGAAGTATCGCTACACCAAGTGGCGGATGAACCGCATGCGCAAACGCTTCGACGTGCACCAGGGCGGCCGGGGCGGCGGGTGGAATGTGCACTGATCGCGGATCGCGGATCGCGGATCGCGGATCGCGGATCGGGGATCGGTGGGCCGGCGTAAGGCGTAAGGCGTAAGGCGTAAGGCGTGAGGCGTGAGGCGTGAGGCGTGAGGCGTACGGCGTGAGACGTCAGGCGTTGGCTGTCACGCTGAAGATGCTCAACACGAACGTGTCGTCGAGGGCGACGACCTGGTGGGGGACGTTGGCTGGCACGAGCAGCACCTCGCCTTCCTCCACGCGGATGTGATCGCTGCCCACGAGCGACTGGAGGGCGCCCTGCAGCACGTAGGTCATCTGCTCCTCCGGATGGGCGTGGAGCGGCACGAGCGCGCCCCGCTTCAGGTACACCTGGGCCAGCGTCTCGCGGTCGCCCTGCACGACCTTGCGCGAGATCATCTCGGTGACCTTTTCGAGCGCGATTTCATCCCATCGGAACAGCGGCACGGGCCCATTGTGGAGCATCGCCTCCGGACGTGCCACCTGCTAGAGTAGGAGGGCACGCCATGCCCGTGGCGCCAGCGCGACTGGGGTGAACGGACGGGCCGTTCGTGATAAGTTCTGCGCGCCTCTGTAACAACCGCTGCTTATGAAAGCCACGGCCGCCCAGCTTCCGACCCGCCCTGCCGCCGGCGATGCCCTCGTGCCGGGACGCGAGACGTTGCTCGAGGCCTACCGGCTCATGCTCCTGTCGCGCAAGCTCGACGACAAGGAGATCCAGCTCAAGAACCAGAGCCACATCTTCTTCCAGATCAGTGGCGCGGGACACGAGGCCGTCCAGGTGGCCGCCGCTCAGCATCTGCGCCCGGGCATCGACTGGGCCTATCCCTATTACCGTGACCGCGCCTTCTGCCTCGGCCTCGGCGTGACCCCCCTCGAGATGCTGCTGCAGGGCGTCGGCGCGAAGGACGACCCTGCCTCGGGCGGACGGCAGATGCCGTCGCACTGGGGCCACACGCGCTGGAACATCGTGTCGTCGTCGAGCCCGACGGGGTCGCAGTGCCTGCAGGCCGTCGGCTGCGCCGAAGCCACCCGCCTGCTTGCCACGCTGCCGGACATTCCCGACGACGAGCGCAGCCACGCCGACGCCGTCACCTACGTGTCGGTCGGCGACGGCACGACGAGCGAGGGCGAGTTCTGGGAGATGCTCAACACGGCCTGCCAGAGCCGCCTGCCGCTGCTCATCCTCGTGGAAGACAACGGTTACGCGATCTCTGTGCCCGTCGAGGTCCAGACCCCTGGCGGCGACATCTCGCGCCTGGTGGAAGGGTTCCCGTCGCTCGGCGTCTTCCGCGTGGATGGCACCGACTATCCGGCCAGCTGGCAGACGCTTCGAGATGCCGTGGCTTACACCCGCGGCGGCAACGGGCCCGCATTCGTGCACGCCGACGTCGTGCGCATCTACTCGCATTCGCTGTCAGACGACGAGCGGCTGTACAAGACGGCCGACGAACGTGCGGCCGAGTTCGCGCGCGACCCCGTGAAGCGGCTCGCCGCCTGGCTGGTGGACCACGACGTGGCCTCCCCGCGCGACCTCGAGGCGCTGTCGGCGGAACTCGACCGCGAGGTGGCCGCAGCCACCGATCAGGCGCTGGCCGCCGAGCGCGCCGACCCGGCCACCGTGGACCTCTACGTATATTCGCCTGATGTCGATCCGACATCCGACGCGTTCGTCGCCACGGCCGAGACCGAGGGCAAGCCCGACACGATGGTTGCGGCCATCAACCGGACCCTCCGCGACGAAATGCGGCAGAACCCTCGCATCGTCGTGTTCGGCGAGGACGTGGCCGACGCCAGCCGCGAGGCGGCGCTGGCCGAGGTGTCGGGCAAGGGCGGGGTGTTCAAGGTCACCCACGGCCTGCAGCGCGAGTTCGGCGGGCAGCGCGTGTTCAACTCGCCGCTGGCCGAAGCCAACATCGTCGGCCGTGCGACGGGCATGGCCACGCGCGGGCTCAAGCCGGTCGTCGAGATCCAGTTCTTCGACTACATCTGGCCCGCGATGATGCAGATCCGCGACGAGCTGACGATGTTGCGCTACCGCTCGAACAACACGTTCAGCAGCCCGCTGGTCATCCGCGTGCCCATCGGCGGCTACCTGCGCGGCGGCGCGCCGTATCACAGCCAGTCGGGCGAGAGCATCTTCGCGCACTGCCCGGGCATCCGCGTCGTCTACCCGAGCACGGCGATCGATGCCGCGGGCCTGCTGCGCACGTCCATCCGCTGCGACGACCCGGTGCTGTTCCTGGAACACAAGCACCTCTACCGCCAGACCTACAACAAGGGCGTGTACCCGGGCGCCGACTTCACGATCCCGATGGGCCGCGCCAGCGTCCGTCGCGAAGGCAGCGACGTCACGGTGATCACCTGGGGTGCGCTCGTGCAGCGATCGCTGCTGGCCGCGCAGCAGGCCGAGAAGGACGGCATCTCGGTGCGGGTCATCGACCTGCGGACGATCGTGCCGTGTGACTGGGAGACGATTGCGGACGCCGTGCGCGAGACCAACCGCATTGTCGTGGCGCACGAGGATCAGCTGACCTCGGGATTCGGCGCCGAGATTGCCGCGCACATCGCCGAGCACCAGTTCGACTTCCTCGATGCGCCGGTCGTGCGCGTGGCGGCGCTCGATACCCCGGTGGCCTACGCGCCCGATCTCGAGGAAGCCATCCTGCCGCAGTCGGCCGACGTCCTGGCCGCCATCCGCAAAGTCGCCGCCTACTGACATGTCGCGTCGTGCCGCGCCCCTCGCGCTGGCACTCGCAGCGATCCTCGCGATCGTGGTGACGGTCTCCGCGCAACTGCCCGGCACCGAGCGGCTGCACTCGGTGCGGGCGCTGCCGCCGCACCTCGCCGGCCAGTTCGAAGAGGCGTCGGGCTATGCGGAACAGGCCGACGGGACGTCGCTCGTCTTCGACCGGCGTCGTCACGCGGTGTTCTCGATCGACGCGGCCCGGTCGCGCGTGACCCAGGTGGTCGAGATCGGCTACGAACGCGGGCGCGTGCTGCGTCCGTCGGCCTTCGACGTGCACCACAACGGCACGTTCGTGGTTGCCGATGCGCCGGGCCTGCGTCCGCGCGTGTCGGTGTTCGAGTCGGATGGCCGTGTGCTGAACTACTTCGAAGTGAGCGGCAGCTCACGTCCACGGCTGACCGTGGGCAACGTGGTGATGAACGGCATCGCGTCGGCCAGGCTCACCGGGACGACCGTGCTGCTCAACATGCCCGAGCAGGGCGGCCTGGTCAGCGAGTTCAGCCTGGCAGGCACGCCGCTGCGGACGTTCGGCAGGCTGCGGCGCACGGGGCACGAGCACAACCAGGACGTCCATCTCGCCATGAACGCGGCGTTGCCGCTGCCTGCGCCTGATGGGCACGTCTACGTGGTGTTCCAGGCGGGTGTGCCCGCCTTCCGCAAGTACACGTCGGCGGGCGAGCTGCTCTTCGAGCGGGTCGTCCAGAGCCGCGCGCTCGACCCACACGTGATGACGATGCCGACCGAGTGGCCGCTCCGCACGGTCGATGGGTTGACCTTCCCGTTCGTGACGCCGATGGTGCGGGCGGCGGCGGTGGATCCCAAGGGCCGTCTGTGGATTGCAACGCTGACGTCGCACGTGTACGTGTTCGACGCCGAGGGCGAGAAGCTGGCGACCTACCAGCTCGTGGGCGCCGGACCGATCGTGCCCGAGTCGATGTGGTTCACGCGGGACGGCCGGCTGCTGGTGTCGCCCGGCCTCTACGAGTTCGAGCCTGCCGCTTAGCGCTTCAGCTCGCCGACCAGCGCGGCGCGCCGCTCGCGACACTCGTCGCCTTCCCACACGTCCATGAACTCGTCGACCATCGCGTCGAGGTCTTCGTCGGTGTAGGGCGGGCCGCCAGCGATCTCGACCAGCGCGCGCTTGTGGCCGGCGAAGGCGCCAGGCGGCTTGTGCCCGAGGTCACGCGCGCGCGTCGCGGCACGGAAGGCCACGTTACCGGCCGGCACCAGCTCGTCGACCAGCCCGGCCTGGATCGCATCGGTGGCCTTGAAGACGTGCCCCTCGAGGAACAACGCGTGCCCGGTCTGCAGCGGGATCTCCGACGCCAGCGCACGAATCAGTCGCGCAGGCAGCACCACGCCGAGGTTCACCTCGTTCAGCGCAAACCCGAAATCACCCTCGCTCATCACCCGGACGTCGCAGAGCAGGGCCATGATCGCGCCTGCCGCATAGGTGTGTCCGCTCAGCGCCGCGACCACCGGCTTCGGCAGACACCGCAGCGAGTCGAGCATCCGGAAGAACGCGCGCGAGAACGTCCGCATCCGGGCGGTGTCGTACGTGAAGACCTCCTGCACGTCGAACCCGGCGCTGAACATCCGTGGCAGGACGCTGGCCAGGACGACGGCACGGGCGTGCGGGTCGCGGGCGGCGTGGTTCAACGTCTGCTGCAGTTCCGCGACGAGTCCGTCGTTGAGCGCGTTGGCCTTGCCGCGCGCCAGCGTGATCACGAGCAGGTCGTCTTCGCGTTCCAGTCGGAGGTGTTGCATCGGTGGCCGCAGTGTAGCGCAGCAGGCGGCAGCGCGGCTCTGGCGACCGGCTGGCGACACGCGCCTCGTGTGCCGATTAGAATGTGCGCGCCCGGATGAGCTGGGTCGCCGAGGGGAGGCTTGCGTGGCAGGACGGGGGCGCGGACGGGCAGCAGGGCTGCTCGTGATGATGGTGTGTGCGGCCGGCGCCGCCCACGCACAGGTGGTCAGCGGTCCGGCCGGCACGGTGTCGAGCACGCCGGCAACGCCCGATCCAGGGCTGGTGGCGGTTGGCGACATGTGGCTCGACGCCCTCGGCCTGGCGCGTGCCACGGCCGGCGCAACCGCTCACGACCACTACTTCAGCGAGCGGTGGCCCGGTGGCATCCTGCCGCTCGCCTTCGACGCCGTCATCGCGCCGCACGAGCAGGCCCTGGTCTTCGACGCCTGCCGCGTCTGGGCGGCAGGCGCCTCCGTGCGTTGCGTCGCCCACACCGGGGAAGCCCTCTACGTGCGTGTGAAACGCGACCAACCCGAGTGTACGGCCACCGTCGGCCGTCGCCGCGACGGTCAACCGTCCACGCTGACGCTGGGCGAGGAGCGGTGCTGGACGCCGCGCACCGTCCAGCACGAAATCGGACACGTGCTGGGCCTGATGCACGAGCACCAGCGGTCCGATCGCGACGACTACCTGGTCTTCAACCCGCAGTTCGTCGAGAGCGATGGCTCGGACGACCCCACACGACCGTTTCGGGTGATTGGCTCGTCGAAGGACCACACGCCGTACGACTTCGGCTCGGTGATGCACTACTTCGAGACGTCGGGGTCGACATCGGCCGGCTACCGCGTCCTCGAGCCGAGGCCGCAGTTCTGGGGCGTCCGCATGGGCGGGCGCGTGGTGTCGGCGATCGACGGGCGCGCCGTGGCAGCCCTCTACGGCATCGGTGCCGCCCACCGGAGCAGTGGGCGTCCCGGACCGCCGACTGTCTTCCGCGTCTCGACGCACGAGGCCGTGTCGGTGATGCGGGCCATCGACCTCTACTACCGCTCACCGGACGGGCTCGGACGCCCCAATGGGCTGTCGATCGGCGGGCGCCCGGACTTCCTGGGCCTCGCGGCCTGGTTCTTCGACGTGTACCTGAGCAGCCGCTTCGCCGGCTACGACGAAGCGGACGCCCGCTTCAACGTCGCCGCGCAGATCACCCAGACGGATGAATGGCGTGCGAAACATCCCGGTGAAGGCAGTGCCACTCCGCTGCCCGGCACCGGCCTCCTCGCCTTCGACCGCGGTGAGTTGCTCGCCGTCATGGAGCGGCTCGACCGCTTCTACGCGGCCCCGGAAGGCCTGCAGCGCGACAACGGACTGTCCATCGACGGCGGTCCCGACTTCCTCGGCATCTCGGCGTGGATCGTCGAGTACTACCTCGGCGAGCGCATGCAGGGCGCCAGCCCCGAGGCCGCATGGCAGGTCGTCGTGAACGCGATCCGCGCGTCCGACGAGTGGCGATCGAAACACTGACCGGGCACCGGACCGCAGTCAGCCACTGAACGTCTGCATACCGTCGGTGGAGGTGACCTCGTACGTCCTGGCCGCGTCGCCCTCGCACCGCAGCCGCATCGTCACCGCCGGCTGCGGGCCTCGCGTGTTCCGGACGATGCTCTCGACGACGGTGAAGCGGGGCAGGCCGACGCCATCGGCCTGCGCCAGCGGACGCGCCGCGTCGGACGCGCGCAGGAGCGCCTCGAACGACCGCTGTACGAGCGTGCGGCCAGCCGCAAGCTGTTGGTCGGTCGGCTCTCCGTCGGCTTCGATGACCAGCGCGCCCACGTCGGCGCGCGGGTTGAGCAGCCTCCAGCCTCCCACGCCCTCGTCGCGGCGCAGCGCACCGAGCATCGGGTCGTCCAGCGTGCGGCCGGAGTTCGACATCCGGGGCGCCGACCCAGGCCCCGTGGCGCGTGGAGGGCGCGACGTTGTCACACGTGCCGGACCGCCGCTGCTGCCACC
>JAEZDP010000245.1 GCA_023418055.1 Acidobacteriota bacterium | reverse complement strand
GGCCAGGACTGGAGAGGGAGGACCGTGGGGTCGGGGAACGGGCGAGTGTTGCTCCCATCCTCCGGTCCTCCATGGCTCCTTGGCTCCTTCGTTCCTTGGTTCCTTAGCTCCTTGGTTCCTTAGCTCCTTAGCTCCTTAGCTCCTTCGCTCTCTTCCTAGTTCGTGAACCGTCCGCGGCCGGTCCAGCGGCCGATCGAACGGGCAGCGGCGGTGGCCTGCGTCTGGTCGATCCAGGCAGGGGTTGGGCTGTTGCCGCAGTGCGAGAGCAGGATGTCGATGATGTACACCGCCGTGCTGCCTTCGCTCGGGCCCGGGCCGTGGTGGTAGGCGATCACGTCGAGCGACGGGTCGCCGACGTTGCCGCGCTTCCAGTTGTAGCCCCAGCGGTTGTCCTCCTTGCGGAGCTCGTCGACCACGCGGTCGATGAACTCCCAGGTGCCGCCGTGCTCCTGGCACGAGTTGCGAACAGCACCCGGATACTGCGCCGCGACGCGGTTGACCACGTCCAGACGGAAGGGCAGGGGCAGGCGCTGCCCTGGCGGCGGATCCGGCGTCCGGAACGTGCCGCCCCCAGCCCCTGACGACGGCGGCTGCGGCGTGCGGAACTCCCACACGGTGGACCAGGGACCGTAGGCGTCTCCGAGCTCAGCACGCGCGCGCCAGCGGTACGTGGTGTTGTACTTGAGCTCCTGGCCGTACTGCCATTCGGAGCGGCCCTGTCCGGCCGCGACGAGCGGCTCGGCGATGAGGGTCGTGTCCTCGAGCAGCTGGAACCGCGTCTGCAGGGGCACGTTGCCGGCAAACCGCGTCTCCGCGTTGCTCACCGACAGCACGGGCGGCGTGACATTGCCGAGGTCGGCCCCGCCGGCCGGCTGCGGGTTGCCGGGCGCCGACACCTTCAACGTCGGCGTGCCTTCGGGCACGGCCGAGACGGCTCCGCCCGTGGCGGCCGAAGGCGCAAGCGGGTTGCTCGGGTTGTTGCTGCAGGCCACGGCGGCCCCGACCATGAGGAACAGGCCGAATCGTGTGAACACCTTCATCTGTCGTACTCCTTGCTTCTCACGACGCGTTGTGACGAGGGCCGCGCTCAGAACCCCACCCGCAGGCCGCCGATGATCTGCGGTCCACCGAACTTGACGTCGACCGGGCCGGAGGCCCCATCGAGTCCCACCGTGCCCCCCGAGTACCGGAACCCGAGCGTCGCGCCGAGGCGCACCGCGTCGGCGATGCGGAAGGGCAGGGCGTAGTTGAGGTTGGCGCCGATGTTCACGGTCGCCTTGGTCTTGGAACTGCGGACGAACGCGACATCCGAGATGGCCACCGTGTCGAACGGCGCGCCACCAGTCTCGGCCACGCGCACGTCGCGGGCGAACTCGTGCGACACGCTCGTGAAGGAGGGCCCGAGCGAGACGTCGACGGTGAAGTCGTCATTGAGCGGCAGCATGTAGATCGCCGACAGGTGGACGGTGCTCTCGGTGTGCTTCAGGTCGTTCTGGCGAAGCTCGGCCTCGCGGAAGCGGTTGGCGATGAGCGGGTTGGGCACGCGCGCCAGGATGGCCGTCTCCATCGACTCGGAGTAGCGCGAGTAGGCGACGCCGACGAGCAGGTTCTGCCACACCTTGACGCCGCCGCCGACGTTGAACAGCGGCCCGCCGCCGTAGGTCTGCGATACGGCAATCGAGGCTTCCTCATCGTAGATGGTGAAGCGCGACGTGTCGGTGATCAGGTGCGAGCCGCCCTGCCCCCCGCCGCCAATTTCGACAAAGCCACGCCCATCCCAGGGCGTGTTGAACGGACCCGACTGCGCGTAACCCGCGAGGGGCGCGCAGGTCAGGCACAAGACCAGCAAGGCAAAGATGCGCATAGAAGAGCTGCCGTTCTCCTGACGTGAACGAAAGACGTACCCCGGAATGGTCGAGAGGCATGTGGGCGCACGCTCGCGATCGCTCGGGCTACCCATATGGTCCGCTGGGAACGGACGTGGAGCATTGTTGGCAAGTGGCGGGGCAGTGTCAAGTGATGCTTGACGCCTAACGCCTAACGCCTAACGCCTCACGCGTTGTGGCCCATGCAACTCGGGCGGCCGTGTCCATCATCAGAGACATCAACCATCAAGAAGCATCAGTCATCAGTCCTTAGGCATCAGGCATCAGGCATTACTAGAACCGTCCCCGCCCGGTCCACCGGCCGATGGACCCCTGCCGCGCCGTTTCGGCTGTCTGGTCGATCCATGCCCCTCCAGGGTTGTTCCCGCAGTGGCCGACGATGACGTCGATGATGTAGACGTTGGTCGACCCTTCGTCTCGTCCGGCGCCGAAGTGGTAGGCAACCACGTCGTGCGACGGATCCGCGCTGTTGCCGCGCTTGCCGTTGTAGCCCCAGCGCGTGTCGAACTGCCGCAGGCGGTCGACCAGCCGGTCCATGAACTCCCAGCTCCCGCCATGGCTCTGGCACGAGTTGCGGAGCGCGCCTGGATACTGGCGGGCGACCTCGTCCACGACCGACGACATGTTCGGCAGGGGGAGCCGCTGTCCCGGACCCGGATCCGGAGCACGATTCCCGGGCCGCGGCGGGGTCGGCGTCGGCGTGGGCGTCGGTGTGGGGTTGGGAGCAGGTGTCCCGCCACCACCGCCCGCGGGCGGCGCCCTCGGCGGGGGGGGCGGGGGCGGCGGGGCCGCTTCCGTGCGGAACGAGGCGGCTGCCGACAAGGGGCTGGTGAGCACACCATCGCTTCCGTTCACGCGCCAGAAGTACGTCGTGGCGTAGGCCAGGGGCGTGGGGCGCACCGTCGTGGTCGATCCTCCGCTGCGTGGCACCGTCAAGACGGCCACGATGGACGTGAAGTTCGGGTCGGCAGCCAGTTCGTACCGATATACGACCGGCCCAGCCACCGGCCCGGTCGCCCGGCCGTTGACGACAGTGAGGTCGGGAGTGAGCGTGTCGACGGCGGCGCCGTTCACAGGACTGGCGGGGGCCGGCGCGTCGATGACGACCGGGTCGATCAACTCGAAGTTGGCCACCGCCGAGTACTCGCCGGTGTTGGCGCCGTCCAGCCCGCGGGCGCGCCAGTAGTAGCGCGTGCCGCCAGCCTGCAGCGCCACGGGCACCTGGTACTGCGTGCGGCCGCCTTCGCCCGGGGCGATCTTGTCGGCGAGATGGACCTTGCTCTGGAACGCGGCATCGGAGGCGATCTCCACCTGCATCCACATGGAGCGTTCTCCGGTCGTCGCGGCACTCTCGAACAGCAGCGCGATCGGCTGGCCCTGCGTGATCTTGTGCCCGTTGGCCGGCTCGAGCGGTCGCGGGGTGGTGATGGCCACGCCGGCGATGGGCCCGGCCACGGTCGGACTCAGCGGGTTCCGACTCTTCTGTGTTTCGCACCCGGCCAGCACCAGGCCAGCCAGCCCGACACACATCCACGAAGTCGCTCGGAACATCTCTCGCATCTTGACCTCATCCAGTCGGGTGCGGGTCGCGTCCCTCCGACACGACACACCACTCCCTTAAGGCGTATCGGACGATGCGGGCGCCATCATTAGGCCCCGGCGGGTCAAAAACAGCAGGCCCCCCGGCAACGAGGCGACGATGATGAGCGCGGCCCCCACGAGTGAGAGCGCCAGGGCTGCGTCCACGCTGTGGCCCAGGCGCACGAAACAATAGGCAAAGACGGCTTCGCGCACGCCAAGGCCGTTGATCGAGACCGGCGCCAGCTGGATGACCAGGCTGATCGGCACAATCACCAGCGCGTCACGGAAGGGCAGGTCGATGCGGATGCCATACGCGATCGCCACGTAGAAGCACACCAGCAGCATCTGCACCGCGAGCGCCCCGGCAAAGGCCCCGACGAGCGCGCCGCGACGGCTGGCCACGCGCTCGAGCATGGTGCCCAGCCGGTCCAGCCGATGTTCGACCCACTCTTCGCGAAACCGTCGGAGCGGACCCAGCAGGCGCGGGATGAGCCGCGGGCGCCAGAGGACGGCCAGGGCCACGACCACACACGCGCCGAGGGCCAGCCACAGGTACTCGACCCCTGGCAGGTTCGAATGGCGCAGCAACAGCGACCCGGCGGCGGCCACGGCAAACAGGGCGACGAGGCCGAGCGCGCGGTCGAGCAGCACGATGGCCGTCGCGACGGTGCGCGAGCCGGTCAGCGGCGCCGTGTCGGCAATGCGCACGACATCGCCCCCGATGTTGCTCGGCAGGAAGTTGTTGAAGAACGTCGCCACGAGACACGACCCAGTGAGCGCGAGCACCGAGGCATGGACGTCCTGCGTGAGGAGCAGGCGTCGCCAGCGCCAGCCGCTGATGACGAGCATCAACGCATGCGCCGCCAGCGCCAGGCTCACCCAGACGAGATCCACGTTGCGCAGCCGTGCCGTGATGTCGCCGAGGTCGGTCTGGCGGAACAGCAGCGCCAGGAGACCGCCACTCACGGCGAGCTTCACACAGAAGAACAGGATGCGGCGCAGCCGACGAGACCGGAACATGCAGAGGAGAGGAGCAGAGCGCAGGCGGGCATCGCCTGGCAGGGCGTGCGGCCCCGGTGACGGTACCATGTCACCCACGAGGCGGCAACAGGACGGCTGGTTTATACTTTCGGACTTGCGGCCCGGCTTTGTGCGGCCGGTGCGCGCCCTGTGCACCCGTGACCCCGACCTCTCCTTCGCTCAGGATCCTGATGCTGGCCCCTGAGCCGTTCTTCGAGCCCAGAGGAACGCCGTTCAGCGAATACCACCGGATCAAGGCCCTCGTCGAAGACGGGCACGTCGTCGATCTCGTCACCTATCCATTCGGCCGAGACGTCGATCTCCCGGGGCTCCGCATCATCCGGACGCTGAAGCCGCCCTTCATGACCCGCGTGCCGATCGGGCCGTCGTTCCGCAAGATCGTGCTCGACGGCCTGCTGACCCTCACGGCCCTGCGGGTGGCCCTGTTCGGCAGTCGGCGCTACGACGCGATCCACTCCCACGAGGAGGCCGGCGTGCTGGGCGTCTGGCTGAGCCGTCGGCTGGGCATTCCGCACCTCTACGACATGCACTCGAGCCTGCCGCAGCAACTCTCGAACTTCCGATACTCACGCTCGCGGCTGCTGAGCTGGGTGTTCGAGCGTGCGGAACACCAGATGGTGCACGGGTCGCAGGTGGTCATCACGATCTGCCAGGACCTGCAGGACACCGTGCAGGCGATGGGGGCGGGCGACCGCGCGGTGCTCATCGAGAACGTCATGGGCGGCGATGTCGATCCGACCGACGGGCCCGGACCTGACGCGCTGCGGGCCCAGTGGGGCATCGGGCCGTCCCAGCCGCTCGTCCTCTACACCGGCACGTTCGAGAAGTACCAGGGGCTGGACGTGCTGCTGGAGGCGGCGGCACGCCTGAAGGCGGACGTGCCGGACGTGGCGGTGCTGGTCGTGGGCGGCACACCCGATCAGGTGGCCGACATGGACGCCCGTGCCCGCTCCGCTGGTGCGCCGGTCGTCTTCACCGGGCAACGGCCGCCGCACGAAATTCCCCACTTCGTCGAGGCCTGCGACGTCCTCGTGTCGCCCCGCATCTCGGGCACCAACACCCCGCTCAAGATCTACTCGTACCTCCGGTCGGGACGGCCCATCGTCGCCACGCGACTGCGCACCCACACCCAGGTGCTGTCCGACGACTCGGCGGTGCTCGTCGAGCCGACGGCCGAGGCGCTGGCCGCGGGCCTGGCGCGCGTGCTGCGCGATCCGGAGACACGGGCGCACGTGGTGCGCGAGGCGCAGCGCCTGGCCGAGGACCGCTACAGCCGCGCCTCGTACGTGGCCCGCACCCGTCGCGCCTACGACATGTTGACGGCCGGAGACTCTCGCGCCTCGGCGGTCGTGCCGGTCCCCGGCCGGGCCGCGACCGGAGGTCGTGAGACGCGGTGACCGTCCTGGTCACAGGCGTGACCGGCTTCACCGGCGGTCACCTCGCGCGCCACCTCAAGCGGCGGGGACACGTCGTTCGCGGGCTGGTGCGTCCGCGCAGCCTCGACCGCCCAGCCGTGGCCGCGCTGCGGGCGGCCGGCATCGAGATCGTGGAGGGTGACCTCACCGATGCCGCGGCCGTGGCCAGCGCCTGCGCCGGAGTCGATGTCGTCTACCACATCGCCGCGACGTACCGTGAAGCCGGCCAGCCGGATCGCGCCTATCGCGACGTCAACGTCACCGGGACGCTGAACGTGCTGGAGGGCGCCCATCGGGCCGGCGTCCGCCGCATGGTGCACTGCAGCACCGGAGGCGTGCACGGCCATGTGGCCGACCCGCCCGCCAACGAAGACGCGCCGTTCAACCCGGGTGACATCTACCAGGAGACCAAGCTCGAGGCCGAACGTGCCGTGCGGCGTGAAGCCGAGCGTCTCGGCTTCGACGTGGTCGTCGCACGGCCGATCGGCATCTACGGACCGGGTGACACCCGCTTCCTCAAGATGTTCCGCGGCATCTCGCGCGGGCGCTTCCCGATGCTCGGCGCAGGCGAGGCCTTCTATCACCTCACCTATATCGACGACCTGTGTGAGGGGTTCCGCTTGTGCGGGGAAGTGCCCGCCGCTGCAGGACGCACCTACCTGCTGGCCGGCCCGCGCTACACGACGCTGAACGAACTCGTGGCGCTCATCGCGGCCGAACTGAAGGTGCGTCCGCCGCGCGTCAGGCTGCCGGTGTGGCCTGTGTGGCTCGCCGGTGCGCTGTGTGAAGCGATCTGCGTGCCGCTGCGCGTGTCGCCTCCGCTGTACCGGCGCCGCGTGGACTTCTACACGAAGAGCCGGGCCTTCGACACCACCCGGGCGCGCACGGAACTGGGATTTGCGCCGACCGTGGACCTCCCCGAAGGCATCCGGCGCACGATCGCGTGGTACCGCGCCGAAGGGGCGCTGTGACCGCGCCGCCTGCCGCGCCTCGGCGCATCTCGGTGCTGCACGTCTGCGACCACCTGGGCTGGACCGGGTCGCGCATGCACGGCGTCAAGCGGTTGTTTGCCTGGATGCTGCCACGCTTCGACGCGGCCCGGTTCGACGTGTCGCTCGTGAGCCTGCGCAGCCGGGACACGTCCGAAGACACCCTCGAGCAATACGGCATCGACGTCACCTACCTGCACAAGGGGAAGTTCGATCCGGCGACCCTGACGGCGCTGCTGAAGGTGATGGACCGGAAGGGCACCGACGTGTTGCACCTGCACGGCTATGGCGCCACGACGTTCGGGCGTCTCGCGGCCGCCATGCGTGGCACGCCGGTCGTGCTGCACGAACACGCCAACCACGTCACGACACCGTGGTTCCAGCAGGTGGTCGACCGTGCGCTGGCGCCGTGGACCGACATCGCGATTGCGGTGTCGCAGTCGACGGCCGATTTCACGGTGCAGGCCCGGCAGGTGCCGGCCGAGCGGACGAAGGTGGTCTACCTGGGGTCGCCGCTCGACGAGTTCGGCCGCGCCCGCAGCGCCGAAGAGATCGCCGCGGCGCGCGCAGGCTTCGGCATCGCGCCGGGCACGTTCGCGGTGGGCACCGTGACGCGGCTGATGCCCGCCAAGGGCAACCGCTACCTCGTGGACGCGGTCCGACCGATGGTGGATGCCATCCCGTCCGCACATGTCTACCTTGCCGGGGAAGGGGAACTGCGGGCCGACCTCGACGCCCAGGTGGCGGCGCTGGGCGTGGGTGACCGCGTGCACTTCCTCGGCTTCCAGCGCGACGTGGCGCAGGTGTTGAGCGCGCTCGACGTGGTCGTCTTTCCGTCGCTGGCCGAAGGTACGCCCCTGACGGCCTTCGAGGCCCTCGCCATGGGCAAGCCCATCGTCGCCACCGATGCCGACGGGCTGCGCGACATCCTGACCGACGAGCGCGACGCGCTCATCGTCCCGCGCGAGGACCCCGCGGCGATCGCGCGCGCGGTCGCCAGGCTCGAGCGCGATCCCGCGCTGCGCGCGGCGCTCGGCGAGGGGGCGCGGCGCACCGGTGCCCGGTACGACATCAGCGCGTTCGTGCGGAAAATGGAGCGGCTGTATGTGCTGCTGCACGAGCAGTCGCGGCCGTCGAAGCGTCGCGCGGTGCTACAGGCCGACCTGACGTTTCTCGACGAGGGGCGTCTCCCATGAACGTCCCGCGACCCGGTGAGACGGGGCGTGCCTGGCAGCATCCGGGTGTCCTGGCCACCGCCCTCGTTGGGGCGCTGCTGCTCGGGCTGGCGCTCACCGTGAAGTTCCCGGTCGTCGCGTTCGGGTTCCAGAGCGACGAGTCCACCTATTACAGCCTCGGCCACAGCTTCGCGCGCGACTTCGACGCGCAGTTTCAGCGGCAGGACCTGGTGCGCGTGTGGAAGGAGTTCCCGACAGGGCCCGAGGGTATCTTCCTCAAGCGTGGGCGTCACGTGCACCTCGAGACGCAGGGGGGCTTTCCGTTCGTGCGTCTGGTGACGTCGCCCGACAGCCGGAGCGACCGGCTGTACTACGGCAAGGCGTTCATCTACCCGCTGGCCGCGGCACCGTTCATCATGCTGTTCGGGACGAACGGCTTCCTGGTGCTG
>JAEZDP010000195.1 GCA_023418055.1 Acidobacteriota bacterium | reverse complement strand
TGCTGATTATCTCATTTGGCACCGGCAGGCAGCGGGCGGCGACGAATCAATGACGGCGACAGTGTTAGACACCGCCGCCACAGTCAATCTGGCACGACTACTCGGGGAGCCCCGCTCGATGCTGTCGGGTAGCGTCCCGTCAAGTGGTGGAAATTGATCGGCGTCGTTCGTGAGTCGGTCAGGTGCTACGCGAAGGTCTCCATGATCTCCTGCGCGGTGGTCGACAGCGCCGGCGTCGGGGGCTGCTTCATCGACTCGGCACTGAAGTAGCGGCGCTCGGCAACGGCCCATTCGTCGTCCTGCTCGATCAGGACCGCGCCGACCAAGCGGAGGACGGCCGCCGGGTTGGGAAAGATACCGACGACCTGGGACCGCCGCTTGATCTCCTTGTTGAGCCGTTCCAGCGGGTTGGTGCTGTGCAGCTGTCGCTGGTGTTCAAGTGGCAGATGTCGATACGCCAAGACGTCTTCGGCGGCGTCTTCGAGCAGCGTCGCGGCTTTGGCAAAGCGTGTCCGCAGCCCGTCGGCCACCTTGCGAAGCTGCGCGAGCGCTGAGGCGTGATCCGGCTGCGCAAAGATGGTGCGCACAATCGCCGCAATCGCTTCGCGGGCCGCGTGTGGCACGGTCGCCAGCAGGTTCCGCATGAAGTGCACGCGGCAGCGCTGCCAGGTCGTGCCGCTCAGCACCGTGCTGATCGCATGCGTGAGCCCCTCGTGCGCGTCCGAGATGACCAAGCGAACACCCTTCAACCCGCGTTTGACAAGACTGCGGAGAAAGACCGTCCAGAAGGCCTTGTCCTCGGAGGGCCCGACGTCGACGCCGAGGACCTGTCGCTCACCCTCGCTGGTCACGCCGACGGCCACCACCGTCGCCTGGCTGATCACGCGGCCGTCCACCCGCACCTTGTGGTACGTCGCATCGAGCCACACATAGCGATGCTCGCCCGTGAGCGGACGCGTCCGAAACGCCGCGACCGCGGTGTCCAACTCGGCGCAAATACGCGACACCTCGGACTTCGAAATGCCATCGACACCAAGCGCTTTGACCAGGTCATCGACCTTGCGCGTCGAGACACCGTGGACGTAGGCCTCCTGCACGACGGCCAACAGGGCGTGCTCAGCGCGCCGCCGCGGCTGCAGCAGCGAGGGAAAGTAGGTGCCCGGTCGGACCTTCGGGATCGCCAGCTCGATGGTGCCCATCCGCGTGTCCCAGGTCCGCGGGCGGCTGCCGTTGCGGTACGCCGTCCGCTCACCGGTGCGCTCGTGGCGCTCGGCCCCAATCAGCCCTGCCACCTCGCTCTCCATCAGCGCCTGTGACAGCACCCGAATCCCCTCCCGGAGCACATCCCCGTCCTGCTCCTCGAGGAGCTTGCCCACAAACGCTGAAAGGTCCATCCTTGCCCTGGCCATCGGCATCGTCTCCTTGTGTGTGTCCTTCCGCCAGAAAGAACTCACGGGAACGATGCACGATGGCCCTCGACGCTGTCTACGCCGGGAGCCTCACTGAATTTCCACCACGTCCGGGGACTCTCTAACGACTTCCCCCAGCTCTGGCACTTTGGGCAACGACGGGCTTACGGGCTGTAACCAAGACTCAGCTTGAGCGTTTTCCCCCGGGGACCAGGCCGAGCACGCGTCACCGAGCGGCTGCGGCGACAGTCACCACGGGCCTGGTGCCGCTGCGCGGCTAGCCTCGACAGCACATGGAGGCCGCTGCTCCGGCAGGTGGAGATCACGAGTTGCAGGGCACTTAGCCCTCGTCCAGCACGATATCCCACTGACCCTGCAACCGACGGGCTCCGTCCGCCGCAGTCTCCGAGAACGGAACGATCAATCGCTCCCGGTTGCGGCCTGCGGTTGCGAGAAAGCGGTCCGTGTCGTTCAGCGATTCTCCCGCGAAGTACATCTGTGTGACGAGCCGATTGGTGTGGCCGAGCACGTCGAAATGGATATGCGGGGCGCGCAGGACCCCTGAGTCCTCCGGGTACGCCCCCGGCTTGATCGTGGTGAAGCGATAACGACCGTCCTTGTCGGTGGTGAGCAGCGCGTAGCCTTCGAAGTTCGGATCCAACGGCGAGGTGTTTCGGTCGCTCTGGTGTGTGTAGCGGCCATGCATGTTGGCCTGCCAAATTTCCATCCGCACACCGGCAAGCGGTCGCCCTCGACGGTTGATGACCTGGCCGGACAGCTCCACCACCTGCCCGGCCGCGCGAGTCGTCCGGCCGCGAATCAGCGTGAGGTCGGCATCCTGGTCAGCGGGCTTGCTGACCGGATAGAAGGGGCCGAGAATCTGCGCGGGCGTGCGGCGTACCTCTTGCGCATCACTCCGTTGCGCGCCGGACACCCACGCGAATGCGCCGAGTCCTCCAGCACGCAGCAGTTCGCGGCGCGAGACGCGTCCGTGATCTCGGTCCAACGTTCACCTCCGTTGTGTGACGGACGTCATCATACAGCTGGCACCGCATACGCTAGCCCGGCTACTTCGGTACTGCGGTGAAGAGCCCAAGGCCACGGCTGGTGGATCCGACATGCGCGACAGAGAATCCGGACGAGTCCAGCAGCGCACGGTACTCGGGCTCGGTTCTGTTCCGGCCGCCATTGCGGACCATCATCGCCACGTCACTGGGCTTGCTTTCACATGGTTCGTTGCGCCCGCACACCACCTGGTCGACCAGGAGTAATGCGGCCCCAGGCTTCATCGCTCGACGGCACGAGGCAAGGATCTCCAGAGCCTTCGCGTCCGGCCAGTCGTGGATGATGAACTTCAGCACGTAGAGGTCGGCACCGTGCGGCACCGCGCGGAAGAAGTCGCCAGCGACGAACTCCACGCGTCCGGCGACGTCACTTGGGACTCGCCGGCGCGCATCGGCGACGACGTGCGGTAGGTCGAACAGCATCCCTCTGGCGTTGGGGTGGCGCGCCAGGATCGCCGAGAGCAGCATGCCTTCTCCGCCCCCAACGTCAGCCACGAGCAGGTAACGGCCGAAGTCATAGGCGCCGAGTACGTCCTCGGTGGACGCCAGGGTGCCTTCCGTCTGAAACGCGTTGAAGAGCGCGCCGGCCGTCGGGTGAGCGGCGAACCAATCCCACGTGTTCTGTCCGAAGACATGGTCGAACGCCGTCTCGCCGGTCGCGACGGTGTGCGACAGCGCACCCCAGGCGTTCCAGTACCAGTCCTCGCCCATGACGTGGGCCGTGAGCCGCAGCGACCCAGGCACATCCGATATCAGGAGTTCGGCGGCGGGCGTGAGGCCGAACCGCCGGTCCGGGTCTTCGGCGAACACGCCGCGACTCGCCAGCGCGCGGAGTACCCGGTACAGCGCGTCCTCGTGAGAGCCCGTGGCTTCGGCGAGCGTTCGAATCGGGAGTGGCCCACCTCGCAGACGATCGGCCACCTGGAGCCGAGCCGCCACCGCGAGCATCTGCGACCACCGCAAGCCGCTGATCATATCGGTGAGGAGCCGGCGCTCCGGAGACATCGCGGCCGCGTCGGACTGCGCCACCTGCTGTTGCCCGGTGGCCCTGCCAACCGATGGCGCCGCCAGGATCGCCGACGCCAGTCCTACCTGCCACAGTTCGCGCCTCGTGCACTCCATCGGATGAGCTCCTCCTGGCGTCGGGATGTGACGCTGTCGACGTAGGCGCAGGACGCACGCCGACGCTATCATTCGCGTGTGACCCCAACTGAGCCGGGCGAGGTCAGCCAGCTGCTTCATGCCTGGCGGGACGGCGACGCCCATGCGCTGGAGCGGCTGACCCCGCTCGTCTACGACGAGCTCCATCGCATCGCCAGCAGTCACATGGCAGGGGAACGTTCCGGCCATACGCTCCAGGCGACGGCTCTCCTGCACGAGGCGTGCTGCCGCTTGATGAATTGCTCGCGGATCGACTGGCGCGACCGCGTCCACTTCTTCTCCATGGCGAGCCGGATGATGCGCCGGGTACTGATCGACCACGCTCGTCGGCTGGGTACCAAGCGCGGCGGAGGGTTGCAGCGGATTCCCCTCGAAGACGCCGCGCTCTCCAGCGAGCCGACTCCCGAGCGCCTGCTGGCGCTCGATGCCGCGCTCGACGCGCTCGCCAGGATAGACGCACGCAAGTGCCGGGTCGTGGAGTTGCGGTTCTTTGCCGGATTGACCGTTGAAGAAACGGCACAGGCGCTCGGGATCTCCGGCATTACCGTGATCCGCGAGTGGAACTTTGCCAAGGCGTGGCTGTACCGGGCGCTCGAGGGAGAGCCGCACGCGTGAATGCCAGGAGGTGGGCGCGGTTGCAGCACCTGTTCCAGGGAGCGGGCGCGCTTCCGCCCGCCGAGCAGCCCGGGTTCCTCGCGCGGGAATGCCCGGACGACCCGGTGCTTCGGGGGGAGGTGGAGGCGTTGCTGGCGGCCGGGCACGCTGGCGGTGACTTTCTCGAAGCGTCAGCCCTCCCGATGGTGGGCCGCCTCCTCGGTGAGTCGAGCCGCGCTCGACAAGCGGGCGAGAGCATCGGGCCCTACCGACTCACTGAATTGATCGGCCGTGGCGGCATGGGCGAAGTGTGGCGGGCCCGGGACGTGCGGCTCGCGCGCGATGTGGCACTCAAGTTCTGCGACGCGCGGTTCACGGAGCGGTTCGCCGGTGAAGCACGGGCCATCGCTGCACTCAATCATCCGAACATCTGCCAGCTATACGACGTAGGCCCTGACTACCTGGTCATGGAGTTCGTGGACGGCGCGGCGCCTGTGGGACCCACGTCCGTCGCCGCCGCACTTGGTCTCGCGCGGCAACTCGCCGATGCGCTGGACGCCGCGCACTCCAGAGGGATCGTTCATCGGGACCTCAAGCCGGCCAACATCAGCATCACCCCCGACGGGACGCTCAAGGTGCTCGACTTCGGCATTGCCACGTCCGGCGACGGGCTGAACGCGGACGGCGGGGCGCCTGACGACCTGGTGATCGGAACGCCGGCCTGGATGAGCCCCGAGCAATTGCGCGGCGCATCCGTGGACAAGCGGTGCGACATCTGGGCGTTTGGCCTGCTCGTGCATCAGCTCGTCACAGGCGTGAACCCGTTCGAACGGACCGCGGTGGTCGACACCCAGCAAGCGGTGCTCAACGCCGAACCCGATTGGGACGCACTTCCCGTCCAGGTGCGCCGGCTCGTTCGCAGGTGTCTCGCCAAAGACGTCAAGCAGCGCTTACGAGATATCGGTGATGCGTGGGAACTGCTGGAGCGGCCGGAGCCGCGACCGAGCCGCACCGCGCGGGCTTCACGAGTGGCGATACCCGTCCTCCTGGCGGCCGTCGTCGCGCTCGGTCTGTTCGCGGTTGGCGCTCCCACGCGGCCGCGCGATGGCCCGGAACCGCCACCGATGCGACTGCAGATGGCGCTGGATCCCCAGCTTCCGCTGGACTTGTCGGGTGCGGCCAACCTGGTGGTCTCGCCGGATGGTTCGAGGCTCGCCTTCGTGTCGCGCGGCCGCCTGTTGTTGCGCAGCCTGGTCGATGGTTCCTCGAAACAGGTGGGCACCATCGAGGGCGTCCAGTCGCCATTCTTCTCCCCCGATGGCCGCTCGATCGCGTTCTTTGCGCAAGGGCAACTGCGCACGGTCGGCATCGATGGCGACGACGTGCGCGACCTCAGCCCGACGAGCGCGCACTTCGCCGGCGGCGCCTGGGGTCCAGACGGCACCATTGTCGCGGCGCTGGCACCCGCAGGGCCGCTGCAGGCCGTACCGGCGTCGGGGGGGCCGGCACGTGCCCTGACCGTGCTCGACCGGCAGCGAGGCGAGACGACACACCGGCTGCCCCAGTTCCTGCCGGGAGGAAAGGCGATTCTCTTCACGGTTCACCGAGCCATCACAGGCTTCGACGACGCCAGCATCGACGTGGTCACGCTTGCCGATGGTCGGCGCAAGCGCCTCATTCACGGAGGCACCTTCGGACGCTACGTGGGCAGCGGCCACCTGCTCTACGTCAGCCGTGGTGTGCTGTTCGCGGTGCCATTCGATGCCGAGCGTCTCGAGGTGCGCGGCGATCCGGTTCGCGTCGCCGACGATGTCGCGTACTCACTCTACGGCGCCGCGCAGGTCGACACGAACCATTTCGGAACGGTGGTCTACGTGACCGGTGGTTCGTCAACCAACCAGGTCACGCTCGATCGGTTCGATCGCCGCGCGCGCCGTCGTCCCCTCCTCTCCACACCAGGCACGTATCTCAACCCGCGCGTGTCACCCGACGGCGGACGCGTGCTCATGAGCGTGCGTAACTCGTCCGAGCTGGCGCTCCTCGCGTTCGACGTTCGCCGCGACGCGCTCCAGCAACTCGTCCAGTACACATCCGGGCAGACGTCCCCTTGGGCGCCCTTCGCCGTGTGGACGCCCGACGGCCGGTATGTCGTGCTGCGCGGCGACGGCGGAATGTTCTGGGTGAAGACCGATCAACCAGGCACGCCACGGCGCCTGACCACCAGCCGCGGCAGCCAGACACCTGCGTCGTTCAGTCCCGATGGGCGAACTCTGGCGTTCTACGAGGGCAGGGGACTGGTCGGGCCGTCCGACGTGTGGACGGTCGACGTCGGCAGGGAAGAGGACTCGCTGGTGGCGGGCGAGTCGAAGCCATTCGTTGCCACCGCCGACGACGAGAGCCACCCGTCGTTCTCTCGCGATGGCCGGTGGGTAGCGTACGCGACCGTCACGGCGGGAACCCCGGAGGTTTACGTGAAAGCGTGGCCGGGCGATGGGCGGACCTGGCAGGTGTCCAGCGGCGGCGGGTCGCAGCCGCTCTTCTCACGGGCTCGAAACGAGCTGTACTTCCTTCACCCTGACCGCCACGTGATGTCGGTGCGGTACGAGGAGCGCGGACGCGCATTCGTCGCCGACCGCACGCAACGCTGGTCCGACACACCGGTCGCCGAGGTCGGCGCGACCTTCTGGAGCTTCGACGTGCTGCCTGACGGCGACGGCGTCGTCGGTCTAGTGAGTCTGGGGGGCGAGCAACGCAGCAACTCGCAGGAGGTGGTCGTGCTCGTAAATGCCTTCGAACACTTGCGTCGCCTCGCGCCACCGCGCTGAACGTCAGGATATCGGTCTTGGAGAAGGGTGGAAATCGCCATGAGAACACTGCTGCTCGCCGCCGTCGTCGGCTTCGCCTCGATCAATGAGACGTCCGCGCAAAGCGCTGCGTCCGACAGCACGGTCGAGGGACAGATCCGCCAGCTCGAGCAACAAGATGCTCAAGCCGTCTTGGCTGGCGATTTCGCCACAATGGAGAGCACCTGGGCAGACGAGTTCACCGTCAACTCACCGCGCAACCGCATCACGCGAGGGAAGGCCGATGTTCTGAAGCTGATTCGCACGGGCAACATCGGCACTTACGCCATGTTCGTCCGCGAGGTGGAGTCAGTCACAGTCCACCAGGACGTGGCCGTCGTCATGGGCATGGAGACTGTGAGCCGCACCAGCACTGCCGCGCCAACCGACAGCGTGGTGCGCCGACGCTATATGAACGTCTGGACACGACGCGATGGCAAGTGGCTGCTGACGGCTCGACAAGCGAACGTCGTGTGTGAGAACTGATCGCTGGCTCGCCGAGCTCAGGCGTCCACACCCCGGTGAGCGGGTCGGTCGAATCTCAGCCCTCTTGGTGGCGCCAACCCGCGCGGCTACTGCAACCTCCGGCTTTGCTGCCTCCCAGATGGGCGACGCCTGCCGGCAGTGAAAACTCAAGGCAGGCTGGAGGCGCCGACGCTCGCGTCCGGCGCCGCAGGGGTCCAAGTTGCTGCGAGGCCGCGCGATAGCGTCACCGAGAGGCAGGGATTCGACCCTCGACCCCCGGCGGGCTTC
>JAEZDP010000172.1 GCA_023418055.1 Acidobacteriota bacterium | reverse complement strand
GTGGGCTTCGTGCCGCTCGGGCGCGTGAGCGCTGACGCGCGACTGTCGGAACGGTGGTCGGCGGGATTCGTGCTGGACGCCTCCGCGGCGCCGCAAGGCCGCGCGCTCGACCTCGCAGCCCTCCTCGAGTACCGTCCCACGCCGCGCTGGCGCGTGTACGGCGGCTACCGCACCATCGAGGGCGGTGCCGATGTGGATACGGTCTATGCCTTCGCCTGGCTCAACGCGGTCGTCTCGGGCGTGAGCGTGCGCTTCTGACGCGAGCAGTGGCGAATGCCGTCTCGCCGACGCTCAAGCCTCGACAGGAAGACCGCTCGCTTCCCATGCGGCCATACCTCCTGCAAGTTCGCTGACCTGTGGGCACCCGTGGCGCTGCAACAGGCTGGCGGCAATGGACGAGCGGTAGCCGCCGGCGCAGTACACCAGCACGGCGCGATCACCTGCAAGCTCCGCCGCGCGTGACTGCAGGCTGCCGAGCGGCACGCTGATGCTGTTGGCAATCCGTTTCTGCTGACGCTCACCCGGGTTGCGCACGTCCACGACCAGCGGCCCGTCATCACGCGCAGCCATCCGTTCGGCCGCCACCGGCGCGCTGATGCGCTCGGTGAACGCGATCAACTCGGGCCTGGTTTCGACCGCAGGCAACCCTCCCTGCAGGTACCCCACGACATGGTCGAACCCGATGCGTCCGAGACGCATCGCGGCTTCCTGCTCCCGCCCATCCGGCGCAATGACGACGATGGGGGTCTGCTGGTCGAGCACCGTGCCTGCCCACGTGGCGTACTGCCCGCCGAGGCCGATGTTGATGCTGCCCGAGAGGTGCGCCGCCGCGAACTTGTCGGGGTCGCGCGTGTCGAGCACCTGCGCACCCGTCGCCTGAAGGGCCAGCACCTGTTCGAGATCGAGCGCGGTGATGCGCTTCAGCGTGTCGTCGAGCGTCGCGCGCTCCTGCGTGTTGAGCACCGCGTCGTAGGTGAAGTACGACGGCGCCTCGGGCTGATCAGCGGTGACCAACTCGACGAAGGCCGGCTTGCTCATCGGTTGCAGCGCGTAGTTCGCGCGCCGCTGCTCGCCGATGGTCGAGACCGTCTCCTTGCCGAGCGCCTTCCCGCACAGCGAGCCCGCGCCGTGTGCCGGATAGACCAGCGTCTCGTCCGGCAGCGCCATGAGCTTGTCGCGCAGCGAGTCGTAGAGCAGTCCGCCAAGCTCGGTGGCCGACCAGCCGAGTGACGCGCGCAGGTCCGGGCGCCCCACGTCACCGACGAACAGCGTGTCGCCCGTCAGCACCGCGTGAGGCCGCGTGGCGCCATGTGCCTCGTCGAAGACGACGAGCGAGATCGACTCCGCGGTGTGCCCGGGCGTTTCGAGGGCCTGCACGCGCACCTGGCCGAGCGAGATCGCGTCGCCGTCGTGCAGTGGCGTGAAGTCGTACTCGGCGTGCGCCGATCCGCCAAGGTAGATCCGCGCGCCGGTGCGGTCGCGCAGTTCGAGGTGACCAGCCACGAAGTCGGCGTGAAAATGCGTCAGCACCACGTGCCCTATTCGCAGGCCGTGCGCGTCGGCGAAGGCCAGGTACTGGTCGACGTCGCGCTGCGGGTCCACCACGAGGGCGTCGTGAGTCTGCTCGTCGCCAATCAGGTACGACGCGTGGGCCAGGCAGTTCAGGTAGAACTGTTGGAGAATCAACGCAAGTGCCCCCGGGGTGCGCGATGGAGACGGAGGCGGGCCGCTGCGGCGACGGCCCGCCGATGTCACGCAATCATCACGGGGATGATACTCGGGCTCGCGCCCTTCTCGGCGAGCCAGAACTGCGATTCCTTCACCACGTCGATGCTGAGCGCGTACTCGCCGCGTGACAGGCCGTTCGGGTCGAGCACCAGATGGAACGGCGCCCCGTCGTCCGGCGCCTCGGGCAGTGTCCCGAGCGGCGCCCGGAACTCGCGCACCGGGTCGCCCTCCACCGAATCCCGGAACAGCCGCGCACCAAGCCGCAGCGGCTCGTCGCCGGCGCCTTCGGGCCACGGCTGGCCGCAGGTGTTTCGCACGGTGCCGCTCAGCACTGTGGTGTCGCCCGGCGACAGCGTGACGGCATCGGCGTCGACCGCGATCTCATGGCTGAACGCGTCGACGCGGAGGATGGCGGCCACGGGCTCGGCGCCGTGCAGGGCCATCCAGTTGCGGCCGTCCATCAGCATGTCCACCCAGACCTCGTACGTGCCCGGCGCGAGCCCACGCGTATCGATGCGCATCGAGAACGGCAGTTCCTCGTCCTGCGCGATCACCTGATCGGGCGGGCTCGTGCGCAACTCACGCACCCACACCTTCCGTCGTCCGACCCGTGTGAGGTACGCGGCGACACTCCACTGGCTCGCGCCGCTGCCCACCTCCCATGCCGTGCGCGACCGGTTTCGGATGCGGCCGCTTACCGTCAACACGTCGGACACCAGCACCCGCGATGTCGGCGTGTCGAGCGTCACCTCGTGCCGGCAATCGGCAAACACCAACTCGTTGGCCTTCTTGCGGTGCGAAGGCGCCATCTCCTCGAAGAACTCGCGCTCGGCGGGCGAGTAGCGCGCAACCGTGCCGTCGTTGTCCACGCCCTGCCACGACGACAGCGTGAACTCGACCTCCTGCTCGTCGCACCACGCCTTGTATTGGGGGGCCAGGTACAACTGCAGGGGATAGCCGACGTAGTTCACCGACACATGGAAGCCGCTGCTGCGCAGCAGCAACACGGCGCCCTTGAACAGGTCCCAGTTGAACCCCTTCGACGTCGGGTGCAGGCTGCAGTTGATGCCGGCGAGTCCGACCGGCACACGCCCGAAACCCTCCACCTCGCGTTCCTCGCCGGGCCTGATGCGGCCGCGCGAGAACTCCATCACGTTCCGGCTGACGTTCGAGGTGATGTAGCAGGCGAACTTCTGCGACGCCATGCCCAGCACCGGCAGGGTCGCTTCGCTCAGCAGCGGTTCTCCGCCCGTGACACTGAGGATGCCGTACTCGAAGCGATCGAGGATGGTGCTCCAGACGTCGATCCACTGCTCGACGCTCAGCTCGGGATGCGACGATGGGAAGTCGTGCCTGAGCTTCTTCTCACCCGCCGCGCACCCGCAGTACGCACAGGTGTAGTTGCAGGCCTGCGTCGGCGACCAGATGAAGTAGGCCATCCGCCGCTCGGGGCGGTCGAGCTGTTGCGAGCACAGCAGCAGCGAGACCTCCTGCTCGATGTCCTTCCGCTGACCTTCGAAGGTGTGCTGCAGACGGCCGTGCTCGTCCACCTGCCACTTGGTCGTCCAGTCGAGGTCGCAGGCGTTGTAGCAGCGCTCGTGGTCGCAGACCGTCGGCGCCGAGGTCCCTGGCCAGCCGTCGCGCACGAGATTGAACATCGGCGCGCGCCTCGCGTTGTAGTCGGCCAGGCAGCGGTAGACGTCACCGTTGGGATAGATGTGGAAGTAGCTCACGCCCGCCGAGCACAACAGCTGGCCGGACCCTTCAACCCTCATCGTGCACGCTCGGTGGGCAGCCGGTGCACCTCTGCACGCTCCGCATCGACCTGAATCGGGATCATCACAGTCGATCAGACGACAGGCGTCACTGGTCGGACGCAGCCCATCCGGTGGTGCGGCCGCACCGACGAGGTGGTCCCGTACCTGGGCCAGCAAGAGTCGGAGCCACCGTCGTGCTTCCAGCACGACAGTCCTGCCGTCCGCGTGGGTTCACTACACTGAGCGGGTGTCCGATGGGTCGAACGGCTACGACGCCTGCGCCTCGCACTACATCGCGTCGCGTTCGTCGATCGGCGCCTCGACGGTGCGCGCATGGACCGCGTCTCTGCCGCGCGGGGCCTCGGTGCTGGACGTCGGCTGCGGACACGGCATCCCCGTCACCCAGGCGCTCGTCGACGCCGGGTGCCGCGTGTCTGCACTGGATGCGTCGCCGGCCCTCGTCGCGGCGTTCCGCACGCGCTTCCCCGACGTCCCCATTGCCTGCGAGCCAGCCGAATCGGCGGCCAGCTTCACCCGTCACCACGACGCCGTCGTCGCCTGGGGACTGCTGTTCCTGCTGACGCCGGATGGCCAGCGCCGAGTCATCGAGAACGCCGCGGGTGCCCTGAAGCCGGGAGGGCAGTTTCTCTTCACCGCACCCGCCGACGTCTGCAGCTGGACGGACGTGCTCACCGGCAAGGACTCGACATCACTTGGTGCCGAGGCGTACCGCGCGCTCCTCGCCGACGTTGGCCTGGTCGTGCGCGTAGAGGGTGAAGACGAAGGCGGCAACCACTACTACATCGCGGTCAGGGCAGCCGCGCGTCCAACCTCGCCGGCCTCTTAGCCCCGCCGGGCTGCCTCGATCGCCTCGATGTCGACCTTCGTCATCGTCATCATGGCCGCGAAGACGCGCTTGGCCTCGTCGCCGCCGCTGGCCATCGCATCGGTGAGGGCACGCGGCGTGATCTGCCACGAGAGACCCCACTTGTCCTTGCACCAGCCACACGCACTCTCCTGGCCGCCGTTGCCGACGATGGCGTTCCAGTAGCGGTCGGTTTCCTCCTGATCGTCGGTGGCGATCTGGAAGGAGAAGGCCTCGCTGTGCTTGAAGGTGGGCCCGCCGTTGAGGCCGAGGCAGGGTACTCCGCACACGGTGAACTGCACGGTCAGCACCTGGCCCTTCTTGCCGCCCGGATAGTCTTCGGGGGCCTTGTGCACTGCCGTCACCTCGCTGTCTGGAAACGTGGCGGCGTAGAACTGCGCGGCCTCGAGGGCGTCGGTGTCGAACCAGAGGCAGATGGTGTTCTTCGGTGTCACGATCGCGGTCTCCTTGTGTCGGTCCGGGCGCCTGCCCGGCGGCGTGAAGGCGTGCAGGTCGTCCTGCATCTGCTAGTCGTTCCGCGCCTCGGGCTTTCGACAGCCGTCGCCAGCAGACTTCACGGCACCCCGGTGAGACGGCGGCTGACCTCGCGCAATTGCCGCCGTGCGTCGGCATCGGCAGCCTGCTCGTGAGGCGCCGCCACCACCTGCTGAAGGAAGTAACTGCCGGAGGGTGCGTCCGTCCGGATGACGTGCATCACGGCGTCGGCTCCCTCGTCCACGCGGGGCCGGGCCTTCAGCCCGGCCGTCTGGATGAGCGTGGTGTCCATGCCCGTCGCGGGATGCACGGCGTGCACGACGATGCCGCGGTCTACCAGCGCGGCGGCCAGGTCGACGGTGAACATCACCTGCGCCAGCTTGCTCTGGCTGTACGCGCGGTACCCGGTGTAGCCGTGCTCGAGCATGACGTCGGCAAAGTCGATGGGCGCCGCGCTGCGAGACGACACGTTCACGATGCGCGGCGCGGTGCCCTTCTCGAGCAGAGGCAGCAGGCGATGCGTGAGCAGGTAGCCGGCGAGATAGTTCACCGCAAAGGTCAACTCGTGCCCGTCGGCACTCACCTGGCGCTCGTCGCGCAGGAAGATGCCCGCGTTGTTGACGAGGAGGTCGAGGCGCGGGTAGTCACGCACGATCTCCCCCGCGAGCCGGCGCACATCGTCCAGCGACGCGAAGTCCGCCAGGTAGAAGCGCGCCGAGCCACGCCCTTCAGCGGTGATCTCGTCGACCAGCGCCTGTGCGCGCCCCGCATTGCGGCCGTGGACGATGACGTGGGCGCCAGCGTGGGCGAGCCGGCGGGCCAGTTCACGGCCGAGGCCGTCGGTCGAGCCTGTCACGAGCGCGATGCGCGTCGACGGGGCCAGGGCGGACACAGTCCCTGTCGGCTGGCCAGTGGCCGTCGCGTGGCCGAGGCACAGACAAAGCGTCGCAAGCAGCAGCAGGCGCATGGCGCGGATCATACGCCGCTGCCCCACTTACCGCATCCGCGCAACAGGCGTGACCACGATGTTCCGGAACTCCACCGGACCGTGATCGCCCTGCAGCAGCAGCGGTCCCGGCTGGGCCTCGGCGCTGTCGAGCGCGCCGCCCGTGGTACCGGGAATCTCCTGGTTGCAGATCACCGTCGTGCCATTCAGCACGAACGTCAGCATGCGCCCGACGAGCGTCACGTCCATCGTCTGCCACTGACCGGCGGCGCGGGCCACGTTCTCGCTCGGCGCGATGAACCCATACAGCCCACCGAGATGATGTGACGAGGGATCGCGCCCCTCGGCGTCGTCAATCTGCAGTTCATAGCGGCCGCGCAGGTAGACACCGCTGTTGGCGCCCTCCGGCACCCGGAACTCGAGCTGCAGCCTGAAGTCCTCGAATGTCCTCGTGCTCTTCAGATTCGCGCCGCTCTTTGCGTTCTGGAGCACCCCGTCGACCACGCGCCAGGCGTTCTCGCCGCGTCCCACGGGCTTCCAGCCGTCGAGCGAGGTTCCATCGAGCATCCGGATCGGCTCGCCCCATTCGGGAGTGCCGGTACGGCGCAGGGACGGAGCACGCGTGCCGGTCCACCGTACCTCCTGGCCGTCGCCCATGGTCATCGACCCGGTGAGGCGGTCGCCCTCGAGCCGGCCTTCGAAGGTGATGTCGTTCGGATTGCTCTCCCACTGCGGCGGGATGGCAAAGCGGAACGTCCCGTCGGCGACGGTGATCTTCGCGATCGGACGGGCGCTGCCGCCGGAGCCGACGAAGCGGCCGACGAGGGTGCGCGACCCCGACCGCTCGATCTCGAGCCACGACGGCGCCTCCTGCGTGCCTCGCTGCACCACGAGGTTCCAACGGCCCACGAGCCCCTCGGATCCTGCCGGCGGCTGAGCAAAGGTCACGGTGTACCCCACCGCTGCGAACATCACCGCGGCGACACACGCGACGCGAACAATCATGAATTCTCTCCTCGACTGGATGAATGGCCGTCCACGGCGGACCTTCGCGCCAAGCATATCGCGCGGTGCGACAATGCGCTCCACTCGGGCCGTGTCGTGCCGTCGGTGGCGACGCACGTGCCCGCCGATGGAGCGACGATGAGCAAGCGCAGGTCAGTGGGGACGCATCGAGGCGTGGTGCACCCAGCCGATAGCCACGACGTGATCAGCGTGCGCGGCGCGCGCGTCAACAACCTGCAGGACGTGAGCGTCGAGTTGCCGAAGCGCCGGTTGACGGTGTTCACCGGCGTCTCGGGGTCGGGCAAGAGCTCGCTCGTGTTCGGCACCATCGCGGCGGAATCGCAGCGGCTGATCAACGAGACCTACAGCGC
>JAEZDP010000161.1 GCA_023418055.1 Acidobacteriota bacterium | reverse complement strand
GCCCACACCCCAGCCGACGACCCCCAGGCCGTTGACCATCGTCGTGTGCGAGTCGGTCCCAAACAGCGTGTCCGGATAGGCGAACGTCTCTCCGTCGATGACCTCCCGGCACACCACGCGCGCCAGGTACTCGATGTTCACCTGGTGGACGATGCCGGTGCCGGGCGGCACGACGCGGAAGTTGTTGAAGGCGTTCTGGCCCCAGCGCAGGAACTCGTAGCGCTCGCGGTTGCGCTGGTACTCCAGCTCGACGTTGAGGCCGAAGGCTCCGGCGACGCCGAAGTGGTCCACCTGCACCGAGTGGTCGATCACGAGTTCAACGGGCTGCAGGGGATTGACCTTGGCCGGGTCGCCGCCGAGCTTCACGATGCCGTCACGCATCGCGGCGAGGTCGACGACCGCGGGCACGCCGGTGAAGTCCTGCAGCAGCACGCGGGCCGGCATGAAGGCCATCTCTCGCTGTGCCCCCGAGGTGACGTCCCAGTTGGCCACGGCCTCGATGTCGGCCGCCCGCACCCACCGGCCGTCTTCACGCCGCAGCAGGTTCTCGAGCAGGATGCGCAACGAGTACGGCAGCTTGGACACCCCTCCATACCCGGCCGCTTCCAGCGCCGGCAGGCTGAAGTACTGGACGGTGTCGGCCCCTACGGTCAGGGCGCGTCGGGTCTTGAAGGAATCGAGGCTCATCACGCCTGAATCCTACCAGATGGATCGGGGGCGCCGCAGGTGGCAGGTTCAGACCTGCGTCGTGCAGCGTCGGCCTCAGGCGTTCGACCGTCGCGCCAGCATCTGGTCCATCACGACGATGACGACGACCACCAGGCCCACGATCAGGCGATCGTAGAAGGTGGCCCCTGGAATCTGCGGCAGCGCGTTGCGCAGGACGCCGAAGATGAGCGTGCCGAGCACGGCGCCGGCCACCGACCCCTTGCCGCCCGACAGGCTGGCCCCGCCGACGACCGCCGACGCGATGATGTCGAGCTCGTAGCCGTTGGCCAGGTCGGCCTTGCCCTGCCCCTGGCCGAGAATCAGGATCACACCCGACAGCGACGCGAGCGCGCCGGCCACGGTGTAGACCATGGTCTTGATGCGGCCCACCCGGATGCCGCTGTAGGTGGCGGCGACCTCGTTGCCGCCGACCGCAAACACGGCTCGACCCGCCTGGAAATCACGCATGAAGAAATGGAAGCCGATGGTCAGGACGACCATGACGGCCGGAGCCAGCCAGTCGAGCGGCAGACCCAGCGGCGCCCAGCCGGGCGGGATGCGCCGCGTGACGTCGAAGAAGCGGCCCTCGGTGATGATGTAGGCCAGCCCGCGCGTCACGCCCATGATGCCGAGCGTGGCGATGAACGGGGGCAGCCGCACGTAGACCACCAGCCACGAGCTGACGAGGCCCGCCAGCGTGCCGACGCTCATCCCTGCCAGAATCGCCGCCCAGAGCGGCCAGTCGCTCTCGATGAACTGGTGGCCGACCACGACCGTGGACAACGCGATGACCGCGCCCGGCGACAGGTCGACGCCGCCCGAGATGATGACCATGGCGGCGCCAATCGCCGCGATGCCGTAGATCGACGAGTACTTCAGGATGAGCAGGCCGTTCTCGGGGTTCACGAACGGGTGACGCCCGCCCCCTTCCGGCCACAGGTACCAGGCGAAAAACGCGATCTCGGCCAGCAGGATGGCCAGCGTGCTCAACTCGCGCGTGTGCCACGCGGTGACCCACCACGCGCGACGAGCCGGCCTCGCGCCAGAGGACGACGAGTTCATGCCGCGTCGACCTCGCCAGGCGCCGTCGCCAGGTGCATCACGTCCGCTTCACTGGCGCCAGCCGCCACTTCTCCTTGCACACGTCCCTCTTTCATCACCACGATGCGGTCGGCCAGCGACAGCAGTTCAGGAAGATCGCTCGACACCACGAGACAGGCCATCCCACGGGCGGCCTCCTCGTGAATCAGACGATGGATGTCGTGTTTGGCGCCGATGTCCACGCCCTTGGTGGGCTCGTCGAGCAGCAGCACCCGGGGTCCGGTCAGCAGCCATCGCGCCAGCACCACCTTCTGCTGGTTGCCGCCGCTGAGGCTGCCCGGCGGGACGTCCACCGACGCCGCCTTGATGCCCCACCGCTTCACGAGGGCCTCGCACTCGCTGCGCTCCTGCCCGAGGAACCGTCGCCACTGGCGCGACACGGCCTCACGCGCCAGCACCAGATTCTCGCTGATGGGCAGGTTGAAGAAGAGCCCCTGGCTGTGGCGCATCTCTGGCACCAGCGCCACGCCGCGACGCACCGCGTCCACGGCGCTGCGTGGAGAAAACGCCTCGCCGTCCACCTGCAGGGTGCCGTGGTGCGCACGGTGCAACCCGAAGATCGTCTCGACCAGTTCCGTCCGACCAGCGCCCACGAGCCCGAAGAGCCCCACCACCTCGCCGCCACGGACCTCGAGTGACACCTCGCGGAAGTGCGGCGCACGCGAGAGCCCGTGCACGGCCAGACGCACGGGCGACGCCTCGAGGGTGCGGCCGCTTGCCGGCTCGAGGTCGCGGCCGACCATGGCACGCACCACGTCCCCTGGGGTCAGCGCGGATATGTCCCAGGTGCCGACGTGTTCGCCATCGCGCAACACCGACACGCGCGAGCAGAGGCGGAACACTTCGGGCAACCGGTGCGACACATACACGAGCGTCACGCCCCGCGCGCGCAGCCGTTCGAGCACCGTGAAGAGGTGGTCGACTTCCGCGTCGGTCAGGCTCGTGGTGGGCTCGTCGAGGATGAGCACGCGGCAGTCGAAGGCCAGGGCACGCGCCACCTGCAGCAACTGCTGCTGCGCCGCGCTCAGGCTGGCGACCGGCGCGTCGGGCGACAGCGACAGGTGGAGATCGGCCAGCAGCGCCACCGTCCGCTCACGCATCGCCGCCCGTTGCACCCGCCCCGCCCCCGTCGTCACTTCACGTCCCGCGAAGATGTTCTCGGTGACGTCCAGGTTGGGAAAGAGACACGGCTCCTGGTGCACCAGGCCGATCCCGGCGTCGAGCGCGTCGCGCGGCTCGGCGAAACTGACCGTGCGTCCGCCGAACACCACGCGGCCCTCGTCCGGCTGCACGATCCCCGCGGCCACCTTCATCAGAGTCGACTTGCCGGCCCCGTTCTCGCCGACCAGCGCGTGCGCCTGCCCCGCGGCCACGTCGAGGGTGACGCCCCGCAACGCCCGCACGCCGCCGTAGTGCTTCACGATGCGGTCGAAGTGGAGGAGGGACATGGGGAGGAACGAAGGAACTAAGGAACTAAGGAACGAAGGAACGAAGGAGACGGAGGAAAGGAGCGCCTTCGTTCCTTTATCCTCTATTCCTTGGCTCCTTTGTTCCTTTGTTCCTTGATTCCTTCCTAGCTTCCGCTTTCGAGCTTGTGCCAGTTGGCCAGGAACTCGTCGACGTTCTCGGATGTGACGACGTCGACGCCGGAGTCGATCACGGCCTCCTGGGGCATGCGGCCGGCCTTGATCTCGGCAAGAAGGCGCACAGCCTCGGAGCCCCAGCCGAAGTACTTCTGCCCCACCAGCGTGTGCACCTTGCCCGCCTTCAGCAGTTCCGGGGCGGGCGGAATGGTGTCGAAGCTGAACACCAGCGTGCGGGTGGTGTCCACCGGCGCGAGCGCGCTGCGCGTCATGATCGGCCAGCCACCGACCGAGATCCATCCCGACAGGTTCGGATAGCGGTTGGTCGCCGTCGCGATGATCTCCTGCGCGCGAACGATGTCTTCCTTCACGTCGAAGGTCTCGACCACGCGGATGCCAGCGTGCTGCTTGAGGACGTCGTTGACACCGTCGAGCCGGCGCTGCAGGTTGTAGGCGCCGAGGCTCGTGAGGATGGCGACCGTGCCCTTGCCGTCGAGCGCCTCGACCGCCTCCTGGGCCAGCCGCTGGCCGGCCGCGAAGTCGTCCACCCCGTAGTAGGCATGGCGCTTGGACGTCGGCGCGTCGGCGTCCCACGTGATGACCGGGATGCCCGCCTCGATCGCCCGGTCGATGGTCGGCGCCAGGAAATCGCCGTTCGTGCAGGAGATCGCGATGCCGTCCACCCGCTGCGAGATGAACGACTCGAGAATCTCCTTCTGCCGCAACTGGTCGGCATTCTCGGGACCCCGCCAGATCACCTCGATGTTGCCGAGTTCCTGCGCCTTGCGTTCGGCGCCGATCTTGGCGTAGTTGAACACCGGGATGTCGAGGGCCTTGGGAATGACCGCAAACCGCAGCACCGGCGGACCGGCGGGTTCGTTGGACCCGGCACACCCGGCCGCAGCCAGGGCCAGCACGAGGATCGAGAGCAATCTGGACATGTGCGCGCGATTCTACTTCATGTCGAGGCGACCCCGGCGATACCGATCGAGCGCCACGGCGGCCACGATGATGACGCCGATGATGATCTCCTGCACGTAGTTGGCCCAGCCCATCTGCTGGCTGCCATTGCGCAGGAAGGCCATCACCAGTGCACCGATCATGGAGCCGACGATCGTGCCCTCGCCCCCCGACAGGCTGCCGCCGCCGATGACGACCGCCGCAATCACGTCGAGTTCGGTGCCGATGGCCACCGTCGGGTCGCCCTGGCGCAGCCGCGACATCTGCATGACGCCCGACAGGCCGAAGAGCAGGCCCGCCAGCGCGTAGATCCACACCTTGACCTTGTCGGTGGGCACGCCGCAGGCACGGGCTGCGTGTTCGTTGCTGCCGATGGCAAACACGCGCCGCCCGAAGACGGTCTGCTGCAGCACGAAGGTGGCCAGCATCGCGAGCAGCACCGTGAGCCACACGCCGGGCGCCACGAGCAGCCACGACGGCGAGGGGAACGTCACCGCGAGTTCGTTCACCCACGTCGGCGGCACGTTGACCGTCTGCTGCCCGGCGATCCACTTGGCGACACCCCGGCCGATGCCCAGCATGCCGAGGGTGGCGATGAAGGGCATCACGCGCAACCGGGTGATGGCCAGCCCGCTCACCACGCCCACCACACCGCCGGTGAGCACCCCTGCCCCCACGGCCACCGGGGGCGACCAGCCGTCGCGCAGACCCACGGCCGTGACCACGCCGCTCAGAGCAATCGTCGAGCCCACCGCCAGGTCGATGCCGCCGCTGACGATGATGAACGTCATGCCGATGGCACCCAGCGCCACGATGACGGTCTGCGCGAGCACGATGCGCAGGTTGCGCCCCGAGAGGTACTGCGCCGGGTCGTCGCTCAGCAGCGCGAAGAAGGCCACCACTGCCACGAGCCCGAGGACGGGGCCGAAGGTGCCCAGGCGGCCGCGCACCGCCGTCAGTACCGTCGTCATCGCCCCACCGCCTCGGCCATCACCAGTTCGGGAGTCCAGGCCTCGATCGGACGTGCGGCCGACAAGGTACCGCGCCGCATCACCGCCAGCGTGTGGCACACGCCGAACAACTCGGGTAGGTAGGAACTGACCAGCACGATCGCACATCCTCTGGCCGCCGCGGCGGCAATGGCTTCGTACAACTGCACCTTGCTCCCCACGTCCACACCACGCGTGGGCTCATCGAGCAGCCAGACGGCCGCCTGCTGATGCATCAACCGGGCGAGCGCAACCTTCTGCTGGTTACCGCCCGAGAGCGTGCGCACGGGCTGCGCCGGCGTACGCGCCTTGACACGCAACCGGTCCAGCCACCCGGCCGCCTGGTCGGTCTGGCGCGTCCGCGAGATGACGCCGTGCCGGCTGCAGCTGTCGTACCGGGTGCACGTGATGTTGTCGGCCACCGACATCGGCAGGGTCAACCCTTCGCCCTTGCGGTCCTCGCTGAGATAGCCGAGCCCCCGCCTGAGCCGCTCCCAGGGCGTGGCCGTTCCCACATCCACCGGCGTCTCCCCCACCGTCACTGCTCCGCTGACGCGTGAGGGGCCGAGCCCCATCAGGGCCCGCAGGCACTCGGTGCGTCCGGCCCCGACGAGGCCGGCGACGCCGAGAATCTCGCCGGGTCGAACCGTGAAGCTGACGTCGCGCACCGCTGGCGGCGCCGCCAGGCGCTCGACGCGCAGCAAAGGGGGCGCGGACGTGTCGTGTGGCTGCCGTGGGGGAAACAGGTCGGCCATCTCGCGGCCCACCATGTGCCCGATGATCTGCGCGTCGGTCACCTCACCCACCTGCCCGGTCCACACAGTGCGGCCGTCGCGCAGCACCGACACATCGTCGGCCAGGGCGCGCACTTCTTCGAGGAAGTGGCTGATGTAGACGACGGCGACGCCGCGGTCGCGGAGGCGGTGCACGAGCGCAAACAGCCGATCGACGTCTTCGCGCGGCAGGCTGCTCGTGGGCTCGTCCATCAACACCACCCGGGCATCGTCCGCGATGGCTCGGCAGATCTCGACGATCTGGCGGGCCGCAATGGGCAGATCGGAGACGCGGCGGTCGGGATGCAGTTCGGGATGGTCGAAAGGCGCGAGCACGGCCGCGGCGCGGCGGCGGGCCTCTGCCCGGTCGAAGCGAACATCGCGCGTGGGCTCACGCCCGAGCAGGATGTTCTCGGCGACCGTCAGGTGTTCGCACAGCGACAGTTCCTGGTGGATGAGCGCGATGCCGTGCCGGCGAGCGTCGAGCGGCGAGGTCGGGCGGTACGACGCGTCGCCGAGGGTCATGGCGCCGGCATCCGGCTGAACGGACCCGGCCACGACGTTCATCAGCGTGCTCTTGCCTGCACCGTTCTCGCCGACGAGCGCGTGCACGCGCCCGGGCACGATACGGCACGTCACGCCGTCGAGCGCGACGGTGGCGCCAAACCGCTTGCGGATGTCGTGCAGCGTCAGCATGACGCACAGGGGGGCCGGACTGCCGGCCGCGGAACCCCGACGGTCATCCGCCCAGGTACTCCTCGAGCGGCGGGTTCAGCAGCGTCTGAGATGCGGGCGTGTCGAGGTTGTCCGGCGTGACTACCGTGACGCCCGTGTCGATGCGCCGCTCGACCGTCGTCCCGCGGAGGTGCGCGGCCATCGTGCGTACGCCCTGATACCCCATGTCGAAGGGATTCTGCAGCACCAGGCCGTCGAGTTGCCCGGCGCGCATCGCCGCGACGAACGCGTCGCTCGCGTCGAACCCGACGAAGCGCACCTTGCCGGCCCGCCCTACGTCCTGCAGCGCGAGCAGCATGCCGGCCGTGGAGGACTCGTTTGGCGTGAAGATGCCCTGGAGGTCGGCCCCGAATCGGTTCAGCAGGTTCTCGGACGCCCGCTTGGCCGTGTCGCGAGTGGCGCCCGCATACTGATCCGACGAGATCACCTCGATGTCGGGAAACGCCTGACCCATACGTTCGAGGAACCCGCGTTCGCGCGCGTCGGTGCTGGCCGACCCCTCCTGGTAGCGGAGCACCAGCACCTTGCCGCGCCCGTCGAGCAGCGAGCCGAGGCGGTCGGCAGCCATCGCACCGCCCGCGTAGTTGTCGGTGGCGACGAAACTCACCTGCACGTCGGCGGCCAGGTCCGAGTCGATGACCACGGTCGGGATGCCCGCGGCCCGCGCCTCCTCCACCGGACGGACGAGCGCGCTCGCGTCGAGCGGGGCGAGGACGATGCCCGAGACGCCCTGGCTCAGGAATCCCTCGACCACCTGGATCTGCTGCTCACGATCGTCCTCGCGCAGCGGTCCCTTCCAGGTGATCCGCACGTCCACGCCGTCGGCCTGCAACTCGCGCATCGCCTTGATCGCACCGGCGTGGATGCTCTGCCAGAACTCGTGGGTCGTGCCTTTGGGCACCACGGCGATGTGAAGGCTCTCGGCCGAGTCGCCGCTGCTGCAGGCAGCCAGGCCAAGGGTCATCACGAGGAGGGCCAGCAGCCCGTAGCGTCTCATTGCGCAATGTCTCCAGGCCGAGGGGCTCAGCGTACCCACACGCCCTTCACGTAGCCGGCCGCCTGGCGGTCGCGACCGCCAAAGGCCGCTGGCAGGTCTTCGAGTCGGCCATAGCGGTGCGTCACCAGCGCGTCCACCTGCATCGTGCCCGCCTCGATCAGCGACAGTGCCTGGCGGTACACGGCGGGACGACCGTCGGCGTCGAACCCGCCCGACGCACCCACCGGCGACACCAGTGTCGGCTCGCGATACTGGATGTTGTTGAGCACGCCGATGTCCACGCCGGATTGCCCGTGAGCGTACATCAGAATGGAGCCCTGCTTGCGGATGAGGCCCGGCATCTCCACAAAGACCTGTCCGACACCGGCCGCGTCGATGACCACCTCGGCCCGCCGGCCGCCGCTGGCCTCGAGCACGGCTTCGGCCAGACGGTCCTGCACCGGGTTCACGACCAGGTCGGCGCCGAGCGCGCGCGCCAGCTGTTGACGGTGCGGGTTGGGCTCGCTCACCACGATGTGCGCCGTGACGCCGAGCACCCGTCGCAGGTACTGAAGAAACAGCAGCCCCGCCGGGCCGGCCCCTGCAATGACCAGGGTACGCACGCGCGCTGCGTCGTCGGTGGCGTCGAGGCGGTACCGCGAGGCCGCCTGCTGAAGGGCGTCGCACGAGTGGATGATGCAGGCCAGGGGTTCGGTCAACGCCGCGAGGCCCGGGTCGAGCGTCGCCGCCCGGCGCACGCAGTTGACGGCGGGCATCACCAGGAAATCCGCCAGGCCACCCTGCAGCCCCGTGATGCCGTGCTCGTCGTACGTCTCGCACTGGTGCGAGTGTCCCGTGCCGCAGTACTCGCAGAGGGGCGCCCGTCCGGCACTCAGGCAGTTGCGTCCCTGGTCCACGACCACCGCGTCGCCCACACGAAGATCAGCGACGTCGCGGCCCAGTTCCACGATCTCGCCGGCAATCTCGTGGCCCAGGATCTGCGGCGCCTCGGCCAGGGGAATGGGCTGGCCCAGCCGGTCGGTGTGGTAGTTGGCGTGGCCCTCGAAGATGTGGAAGTCGGTGCCGCACAGCCCGACGCCCGTCACGCGCACGACGACGTCATGCGGCCCGGGCCGCGGGTCTGGCACCTCCTCGATGACGAGGTGCGCGACCTCGCGAAGCACGGCAGCTTTCATGATGCCTAACGCCTTACGCCTCACGCCGTACGCCGAACGCCTTACGCTTACGCCCGGCGTTGAAGCCTGAAACCTGAGGCCTGAAGCCTGAAACCCGAAGCCTGTGGACCGTAGACCGTGGACCGTAGACCGTGGACCGGCTACAGACTCACCGACTGCTCGGCCCACACCTGGAACTCGCGGTGCTGGTTCTCTTCGGCGCAGGCGTACACCTCGCCCGAGACCACGCGGCGGACGTACTCGAAGACCTCGAGTCCCACCTGTTCGATGCTGCCCGTGCCGTCGACGATGGCGCCGGCGGAGAGGTCGAGGTCGTTGCGCATTCGCGCGTGGATCTCGTTGTTGGAGGCCAGCTTGACGACAGGAGCGATGGCGTTGCCGATGGTGGTGCCTCGGCCGGTCGTGAAGACCACCACCTGTGCGCCGGCGGCGATGAGGCCGGGGGTGGACTCCTGGTCGTAGCCCGGACCCTGCATCAGGTACAGGCCTTTGCCCGCAGGCCGTTCGGCGTAACCGACCACGCCTTCCACCCGTGTCGTCCCCGCCTTGGCGATGGCGCCGAGCGACTTGATCGTGATGTTGAGGAGGCCGCCTGCGACGTTGCCGGGACTCGGGTTCTCGTTGAGCACCGTGCCGAACTTCGCGGCGTAGTCCTTGTACCAGTCCACCATCGCGTAGACCGCCCGACCAGTGTCGGCGTCCTTCGAGCGAGCCGCAAGGATGTGTTCGGCGCCGCAGAACTCGGGCACCTCGGTGATGAGCACGGTGCCACCCTGGCGGACGAGTTCGTCGGCGGCGCGGCCGAGTGCGGGGTTGGCCGACAGGCCGGAGAACCCGTCAGACCCGCCGCACTTGACGCCCAGGACCAGTTCACTGATGGGCACTTCCGTGCGCGTCGCCTGGTTGACCACGGGCAGCATCGTCGCGACGGCGTCCACGCCCCGTTGGACGGACGCCTTGGTGCCCCCCGCGTCCTGGATGCCGATGCGGACGACCGGCTTGTTGAGCGGGCGCTGCCGGTCCGACAGGTACTGCTCCATCACCGTGAGGTTGGTCTTCTCACAGCCAAGCCCGATGAAGACGACGGCGCCGACGTTCGGATGCGCGGCGTAGTTGGCCAGCGTGCGCAACATCACCTCGATGTTGCTGCCGTCCGAACAGCCGCAGCCCTTGTTGTGGGGGATGGCGACCACGCCATCGACGTTGGGATACCGGGTCTTGTCGAAGATCGTGTACTCCGACACGGTGGCGATCTGTGCGGCCTCGTGGCTCGCACACATGCTCGTCGGCACCACCAGAATCCAGTTGCGGATGCCGACGCGCCCATCGGGACGCCGGTAGCCGAGGAAGGTGGCGCGCTGGGCCTCGTCGACGTAGTCGGGGGGCGGCGTTGCGAGCGCGGGGTCGAGGTCGCGGACGACCGGCACGTCGTTGGACATGTTGACGTGCGAGATCGGCGCGCCCGCGGCGATGCCCCGTGAGGTGCCGATGGGCTGGCCGTACTGCCGCACGTAGTCCCCTTCAGGGATGGCCACCAGCGCAAAGCGATGGCCGGGCGTGACGGCACCGGTGACCTCCACCGCCTGACCGTCACATTCCACCCGAGTGCCTGGCGTGACGGGCACCCGCGCCACGGCGACGTTGTCGCGCGCGTCCACGCGAATGGCCACGGTCGAGAGCGGGGCGGCAGGAGAGGCGGTCGGACTCATGCGTGCACCTGCGACGACCACCAGCCGCGGTCGCGGAGCGTGGTGAATCGCTGAAGCGTGTCGGCGATGCCGGTCTGCAGGCCCGTGCTGGCAATGCCCGGCACGGCCCGACGCAGCGCGGCGTCACTCAACGACGAGGCAATGGGGATGGGCGGCCCGTCCACCCGCATCAACCCGCGTGCCGCCTCGGGCAACATCGACTCGGCCAGGCGGACGAACTCGGCCACCGGCGCGGTCTCGCCGTGCAGGTTGAAGACATGGGCACCATCCGGTGCGCGGTCGGCGCAGGCGATGAAGGCATCGGCGCAGTCGGCCACGTAGAGGAAGTCGGTCGTGCCGCCGAAGCGGATGTGGAACGGCTGGCCGAGCACGGCATGTCGCACCGCCTCGGTCGTGTCGCTCGTGATGCCGGTGTCGCGGCCGACGCCATAGACGGTGAGCGGGCGCAGGCCCACGCTCGACAGGCCGTGGTCGCGATAGTAGATGTCGGCGTTGCCCTCGTTGGTGCGCTTGAACCACCCGTAGTGCGTCCGGGGGGCATCGGCGGCTTCTTCGGGCACGGGCGTGTCGTCCTCACTCACGCCGAAGACCGCAGCCGAGCTGGCATACACCACCCGCTGCAGGCCCAGTTCCCGGGCCGCCTCGAACACGTGCAGGGTCCCGACGACGTTGACCATCGCGCCGAGTGCGGGGTTGGCCCGACACGTGGGCACCTGCAACCCGGCCAGGTGGATGACGTGCGTGGCATCGTGGTCGGCCAATACCGCCTGCACGGCCGCCGCGTTGGTGAGGTCGCCCACCACGAGCGGCACCGCCTCGGCCGCGGCCTCATCGTCGAACACCGCGCGGAGCCGGTGCCTGTCGGTTTGACTGTCGAACATGACCACGGCATCGCCGCGGGCCACGAGCTGCTTCACAATCCATGCGCCGATACACCCGAGCGCGCCTGTCACGACGTACGTCACGATGGGGTCATCGTACATCACGGTCGAGCAGTCTACGGTCTTCGGTCCACGGTCTACGGGGCTCGGCGCTCGGGGCTCGGCGCTCGCGGCTCGGGGCTCTGGGCTCGGGCCTCCGGGCTCGGGGCTAGATACCTGCGTGCCGCGCCATGCCCATGGCCCCTCAGTCGGTGCGCGGATGCCTGACGCCTAACGCCCGCCGTTAGTTGTCGCCTGCAGGCTGGCCTCCCTGTAGACCGTGGACCGTAGACCGTGGACTGTCTTGGCCGTGGACCGTGGACCGGCTTGGCCGTAGA
>JAEZDP010000062.1 GCA_023418055.1 Acidobacteriota bacterium | reverse complement strand
CAGTGGGCCAGCCTGCCGTCGATGGCGGCGGCAACCGCCGTGGGACGCCCCCGGCCGGGCGCAGAAGTCCTGGCGACGGTGGCGGGCCCGGGCGGCGACCCGCAGCCACTCGTGGCCGTCCAGCGGGTGGGACGCGGACGGACGCTGGCCTTCATGGGCGAAGGTGCGTGGCGCTGGCGGATGGGGCTGCCGTCCACCAACCGCGTCTACGAGACGTTCTGGCGCCAGGCCACGCGGTGGCTGGCCATCCAGGCGCCGGGCCACGTGGCGATCGCGACGGCACCGCCGCCGGTGGGGTCGGCCTCGCCCGTGGTGGTGCGCGTGGTCGACCGGCAGTACGAACCGGTGAGCGACGCCGACGTCACGCTGCGCGTCGGCGAGCCCGGCGGTACGACGCGGTCGATCTCCGCCACGGCCGATCCGCGCGAGCCCGGCACCTATCGTGCCGAGTTCCTGCCGATTGGGGGCGGGGTCTACAGGCTCGAGGCCGAGGCGCGTCGCGGCGCCGAGAGCCTCGGGCGTGGTGAGACGTCGGTGCTGGCCGGTGGCACCGACCCCGAACTGGTGGACCCACGGCGCAACGACGCCGTGCTCGCCAGGCTGGCGCAGGCCACCGGCGGCGACCTCCTGGCCGTGGCAGACATCGAGGGGCTCGCCGGGCGCATCCGCGACGCCACCGCATCCCCAGCGGCGCGCACCGTGCAGCGCGATCTCTGGCACAATGTCTGGACATTCCTCGCGATCGTCCTCCTGCTCGGCACCGAGTGGGGGCTTCGCCGCCGATGGGGGCTCAGGTGACCGTCCTCCGCCTCGTCACGTTCGGTCTCGTCGTGGTGTCGTCGATGCTGGGCGGCGTGTACCCGGCGGAGGCGCAGGCGCCGACTACGCGGGTGCTCCTCGTCTCGGGCGCCCCCGGGTCCGATGAGTACGCCGAGCGACAGCAGGCGTGGCGCGAGCAGCTGGTCGCGCACCTGAGTGGTCCGCTCGGCCTGCCGCAGGACCGCGTCACCGTCCTCGCCGAACGTGACGGGACGGGCTTTCCCGTGGCCACCGCGGCCGCGGTCCGCGAGGCACTCGGTCAGGTTCGCGAGCGCCAGTCGGATGTCGACACGCTGCTCGTCGTCTTGTTCGGGCACGGCACCTACGACGGCGTCAGCGCCAAGTTCAACCTGGTGGGGCCCGACCTCGACGCCGACGAGTGGCTGGCGCTCGTGCGCGGCATCCCTGGACGACTCGTGTTCGTGCACACCGCCAGCGCCAGCTACCCCTTCCTGAAGGCGCTGGCAGCGCCAGGCCGGGTGGTGATCACGGCGACCGCCTCGGCCGGACAGAAGTACGACACGGTCTTCGCGGATGCCTTCGTGGCCGCGTTCTCGCCCGAGACGGCCGATGCCGATCTCGACAAGGACGGTCGCATCTCGATCTGGGAAGCGTTCGCCTACGCGAGCACGCAGACGGCCCGCTACTACGAGACGCGCGGGCAGTTGCCGGTGGAGAAGGCGCTGCTCGACGACACGGGCACGGGGACCGGCAGAGACCTGCTGACGCAGGGCGCCGACGGCCTGCTGGCGAGCCGCACGTTCCTCGACGCCGATCCGCTGACGGCAGGCACGTCCGACCCCAGCGTGACGCTGCTCATCGGCCGCCGCAACACGCTCGAGGCGGAACTCGACGAGTTGAAGCGCAAGAAGACCTTCATGCCGGCCGACGACTACGCCCGCGAACTCGAGCGCCTCGTCATCGACATCGCGCGCACCTCCCGCGAGATTCGCGCCCGCACCCGGTCCTAGCCGCCGCTACCGCTGGTACCACGCCGCCGACTGCCGCTCGGGCCGCCGGAAGAGGAACACCAGCAACATGCCCGACACGAACCCGCCTGCGTGCGCCCAGAACGCCACCCCGCCCATGTCCTCGGGTTGCACGACCATCATCGAGCCGACGCCGCTCAGCACCTGCATGAGGAACCACAGGCCGAGGAGGATGGCCGCCGGGATCTCGACGAAGGTGAAGAACACGAACAGCGGCACCAGCGTCAGCACCCGCGAGTGCGGGAACATCACGATGTAGGCGCCGAGCACCCCCGCGATGGCGCCGCTGGCGCCCACCATCGGCACCGACGACTGCGGCTCCGAGATTACCTGCGCCAGCGCCGCGACCACGCCGCACAGGAGGTAGAAGAGCAGGTAGCGGCCGTGACCCATCCGGTCTTCCACGTTGTCGCCGAAGATCCAGAGGAACAGCAGGTTGCTCAGCAGGTGCAGCCATCCGCCGTGCATGAACATCGACGAGAACACGTGCGACCAGTCGAAGGCGGCTGGCGTCACGCCCCACGTGCGCACGAACATCTCGAAGGCAGGGCTGTCGGTCGGCGGGGCCAGCAGGAACACCATGACGTTGGCGACGATGATCGCCACGGTCACAAACGGCGTGGTACGCGACGGAATGACGTCGCGGATGGGAATCACCCGATCATTGTATGCTTGGCGGCGCACCCGCCCGGGTGCCCTTCACGGTCATGATCTGCAAGACGTGCGGCACCGACATCGCCGACAAGGCGCTCATCTGCTACCGCTGCGGCAACGCCACGTTCGAGGCACGCCGCAAGCCCGCTCCGCCCCCAACGCCGGGCCGCCAGCTGATCCTGGTGGTGGCCGTCGTGCTGCTCGTGCTCGGGGCGCTGTTCCTGGGCCAGGTGCAGACCGATGCCGTGCCGGCCTGGGTCACCTGGGTGGTGGCGGCGCTCGGCGCCCTGTTGCTGGCCTGGCTGGTGTGGGTGCGGACGCGGCGGGTGCGGTGACGTGACGGGGCGCACCCGGTCGAGGGTCGTGGTGACGGCCATCGCGCTCACGGCCGCCTTCCTGGTCTGGAACGGGATCTTCGACCTGCACGTCAGTCGCGGCGAGCAGCGCTACCTGATGGAGGCTGCGCGCCACCGCGCCGGCGAGGTGGCGCCGCCGTCGATGTCCGCGATCATGGCCGAGGCCACCCGCGATGGCCTCTGGCAGGCGACGTGCTGGGCGGTCGTCGTGGGAGGGCTGACCCTGGCGGCAGGCGGCGTGGCCGCCCGCGCCCGGGAGTGACGCGCGTCAGCCGCGCGCGTCCATCGGCACGAAATCGCGTGTGCGGTGGCCGGTGTAGATCTGGCGGGGCCGCGCGATCTTCTGGTCGGCGTCGCGATGCAGTTCGTCCCACTGCGCCACCCACCCCGCCGTGCGCGGGATGGCGAAGAGCACGGTGAACATCCGCGGGTCGAAGCCCATCGCCTGGTAGATGAGCCCCGAGTAGAAGTCCACGTTCGGGTAGAGCTTGCGCGTGACGAAGTAGTCGTCCTCGAGGGCAATCCGCTCGAGCTCGATGGCGATGTCGAGCAGCGGGTTCTTGCCCATCACGTCGAATACTTCGTAGGCGGTGCGCTTGATGATGGTCGCGCGGGGGTCGTACGACTTGTAGACCCGGTGGCCGAACCCCATGAGGCGGCCCTCGCCCTTCTTCACCCGCTCGATGAAGGCCGGGACGTTGGCCTTCGACCCGATCTGGTTGAGCATGGTCAGCACCGCTTCGTTGGCACCGCCGTGCAGCGGGCCGTAGAGCGCGGCAGCCGCGCCGGCCAGGGCCGAGAACGGGTCCACCTGCGAGCTGCCGATGGCGCGCATCGCGTTGGTGCCGCAGTTCTGCTCGTGGTCGGCATGCAGGATGAACAGCACCTCGAGCGCGCGTTCGAGCGTCGGGTTCACGCGGTACTTCGCCTCGGTCATCTTGAACAGCATGTTCAGGAAGTTGCCGGCGAAGCTCAGTTCGTTGTCGGGGTAGACGTAGAAGCGCCCGGTCGAATGCCGATAGGCGTAGGCCGCGATGGTCGGTGTCTTGGCGATGAGGCGCTTGGCCTGCAGCAGCCGCTGCTCGGCGTTGCCGACGTCCTTGGCATCGGGGTAGAAGGTCGACAGCGCACCCACGGTGCTGAGGAACACGCCCATCGGATGCGCGTCGTAGCGGAAGCCGCGCATCAGGTGCTTGGTGTTCTCGTGCAGCATCGTGTGACTCACGATGTCGCCTTGCCACTCGGCCAGCTGGCTGGCCGTGGGCAGTTCGCCGAAGAGGAGCAGGTAGGCCACCTCGAGATAGGAGCTCTTCTCGGCCAGCTGTTCGATGGGGTAGCCGCGGTACTCGAGGATGCCCTTGTCGCCGTCGATGTAGGTGATCGCGCTGCGGCACGAGGCCGTGTTCGTGAACGCCGGGTCGTACGTCATCAAGCCGAAGTCGTCGGCGTCCGCCTTGATCTTCCGGAGGTCGATCGCGCGGATCGTCCCGTCGGTGATGGGCAGGTCGTACGTCTTGCCGGTGCGGTTGTCGGTAATGGTCAGCGTGTCAGCCATACGCGGTCGTGCGAGCGGAGCATCCATCGGTTGCGGACCGCGACACTCGGCGGGTCAGGGTGCCGGGTCGGTCAGTCCGGGGTGTCGGAGGCGTCTTCGTCCTCGTCTGGCACCTCGTCGGTGTCTGTGACGGGGACACGGTAGTCGCCATTGAGCCAGTGCGACAGGTCGAGCAACCGACAGCGTTCGCTGCAGAAAGGTTGCCAGTCGGGGTGCACCGTGTGCAGGCGACAGTATACACAGAGCGTCGTCATGCCGCCCTCCTGGCCGGCCCGGCCGGACCGGCAGTGCGTTCAGCGCCTCGCATCGGTAGAACCCACCCGGTGATGGCGCACGTCGCGCGCTGCAACCATGAAAATGACGTCCTCGGCGATGTTGGTCGCGTGGTCGCCGATGCGCTCCAGGTGACGCGACACCAGGATGAGGTCCAGCGACGGCTCGATGGTGTCACGATCGGCCCGCATGTGGCCCAGCAGCTCGTGACACACCCGCGTCTTGAGCGCATCGAGGGTGTCGTCCTGCCCGAGGACCTGCTCGGCCAGCGCCAGATCCCGGCGCACGTACGCATCGAGCGCGTCGCGCAGCATGTGCTGGGCGATGTCGGCCATCTGCGGGATGTCGAGCAGCGGCTTGACTGGCGGGTGCCCCAGGTAGCGTTCGACCGCCTCGGCGATGTTGACGGCCAGGTCGCCCACCCGTTCGAGGTCGGTGTTGATTTTGACGGCCGCCACCACCGCCCGCAGGTCGGCCGCCATCGGCTGGTTGAGCGCGATGAGCGTGACGCAGCGCTGGTCGATTTCGATGTGCAGGGCGTTGAGCGGCGCGTCACCGGTCCGCACGGCCGACGCCTGCGACGGCTCGCGGTCGACGAGCGCCTGCACGCTCGCCCGGACGCGTTCCTCGGCCAGCCCCCCCATCACGAGCAGCCGCTCCTTGAGCCCCTCGAGCTCTTCCTGGAAATGAGGCACCACGCGTGCGATGGGCTCCACTAGCCGAACCTCCCCGTGAGGTAGTCCTCGGTCAGGTCCTCGCCAGGTGCGGTGAAGAGGTCGCCGGTGGGGCCCATCTCGACCAGCGCGCCCTGCCAGAAGAACGCCGTCTCGTCGGAGACACGCGCCGCCTGCTGCAGGTTGTGGGTCACGATCACGATCGTATAAGACTTCTTGAGCGCGTGAATGAGTTCCTCGATGCGCTGCGTGGCGATGGGATCGAGCGCCGAGGCCGGTTCGTCCATCAGCAGCACCTCGGGCCGCACGGCCAGCGCCCGCGCGATGCAGAGGCGTTGCTGCTGTCCGCCGGACAGGCGCGCCGCGGGCTCGTGGAGGCGGTCCTTCACCTCGGCCCAGAGCGCGGCGGCCTGCAGGCTGCCCTCCACGCGGTCGGCAATCTCGGCGCGGTTGCGCAGGCCGTTGACGCGCAGCCCGTAGGCCACGTTGTCGAAGACGGTCGCGGGGAACGGGTTGGATTTCTGGAACACCATGCCCACCCGCCGTCGCAGCGCCACGACGTCGATGTCCGGACCGTAGATGTCCACCTCGTCGAGCCGGACCGTCCCCGTCACGCGGCTCGACGGCACGATGTCGTTCATGCGGTTGAGCACCCGCAGCAGCGTGGTCTTGCCACACCCCGACGGGCCGATGAGCGCGGTCACGCGGTGGGCCCGTATCGCGAGCGACACGTCGCGCAACGCGGGTTGCGCGCCGTAGTGACACGACAGGCCGTCGACCGCCAGCTTGATGGCCGGAGGCTCGTGGGCAGACGCTCGCAGGCGCGCCGCGCGCTCTGGAATCGAGGACCCCATCAGTCCACCTGCCGACGACGGGCGCGATCGCGAATCCAGACGGCCGCCGCGTTCGAGAGCACGAGCATGGCCAGCAGGACGAGGATGCCCGCCGCCGCGTTCGCCCGGAACCCGGGGTCGGGACGCGTGAGCCACGAGAAGATTTGGATGGGCAGCGCCGTGAACGGCGACCAGACCCCATCGGGCAGGAACGGCACGAACGTGAGCGCGCCTATCGCGATGAGTGGCGCCGTTTCCCCGATGGCCCGCGACAGCGCGAGGATGACGCCGGTCGTCATCCCCGGCAGCGCCTGCGGCAGCACCTGATGCCAGATGGTCTGCCACCGCGACGCGCCAAGCGCGAGCGAAGCCTCACGCACCTGCGCCGGCACCGCACGCAGCGCTTCCCGCGTCGAGAGGATGACGATGGGCAGCACCAGCAGCGCCAGCGTGCATGCCGCCGCCAGCAGCGACCGGTCCATCCGGAGCGCCTGGACGAAGAGGCCCAGCCCGAGCAGCCCGTAGATGACCGACGGCACGCCGGCCAGGCTTGCGGTGTTCACCTCGATGAGCGTCGCCAGCCGCGTGCGCTGACCGTACTCCTCGAGGTAGATGGCCGCGCCCACGCCGACTGGCACGGCCAGCAGGGCGGTCAGCACGAGCAGCCACGCACTGCCCGCGAGGGCCGGCAGCAGCCCTGCCTGTGCCGCGTGGCGCGACGGAAAGCCCGACAAGAACGCCCACGACACGCGTGGCAGGCCGGTGCGGGCCGCGTCGCCCAGTAGCAGGGCCAACAGGCCAAGCGCCACCAGGAGCACGGCGAGGCCGGCGACCTGCAGCACGCGATCGCCGCGGGTCGGCACCCATCGGTTCACGCGACACCTCGTCGGTAGCGGTCTCGCAGCCAGTAGCTCACGAGGTTCAGCGCAAACGTGCCGAGCAGGAGTGCCATCCCCACGGCGAAGATGGTGCGATACGCGATGGTTCCGGCGGGTGTGTCGCCAAGGCTCACCTGCACGATGAACGTCGTCATCGTCTCGATGGGCACGCGAGGATCGAGCGTCAGCCTGGGCTGCTGGCCGGCCGCGATGGCCACAATCATCGTCTCGCCCATGGCGCGGGCCAGCGCCAGCACCGCGGCGGCGGTGAGGCCCGAGGCGGCTGCCGGCAGCACGAGGCCCACCGCGGCCTGCCAGCGCGACGCCCCGAGCGCGTAGGCGCCCTCGCGCAGTCCTCGCGGCACGGCCGACAGCGCGTCTTCGGACAACGACGACACCATCGGCAGAATCATCAGCCCCATCACGAGGCCCGGTGACAGCGCGTTGAAGGTCGCCACCCCCGGCACGACGGCCTGCAGCGCCGGCGTCACGACCAGCAGCGCGAAGTAGCCGTACACGATGGTGGGCACGCCGGCGAGCAATTCGAGCAGCGGCTTGAGCACGCGCCGTACCCGGCTCGGTGCGTATTCGCTCAGATAGACCGCGCTCAGCACGCCGGCCGGCACGGCCACCGCCATGGCAATGGCGGCCACAAGCACGGTGCCCGACACGAGGGGGAGCAGTCCGAAATGTCGCGTGTGAAAGAGCGGTGTCCAACTGGTGCCCGTGAGGAACGTGACGAGCGGCACCTCGCCGAAGAACGCCACGGTCTCCCTGAGCAACACCAGGACGATGCCGACGGTCACGAGCACCGACAGCACGGCACAGGCTTGCAGCAGGCGCTCCATGATCGCTTCGGCGGTGAAGGGGCCACGCCGCGATCGTCGCAGGTCGGGATGGCTCGCCCTCATTGGTGCCCGACCCCTCCCTCGGGCGCAGCGGGAGTCGCGGCCGCACTGGTGTAGATCGAGCCCGTGACGCCGGCCTCCCCCCGTGCCCGAGCCTTCGCGCTCGTCTCGGCGTCCAGCGCCACGAAGCCACCGGCCCGAGCGAGGGCGTCCACGTGGTGCAGGTAGAACGTGACGAAGTCGCGCACCTCGGGGCGCGCGAGGCTGTCGGCCCGGACGTAGAGGAAGACGGGCCGCGACAGCGGGTGGTACGCGCCAGACCGGATGGTCTCGTGTGTGGGGCTGACGGGCGGCAGCCCACCGCCAGGAGCGATCGGCACCGCCTTCACGCGTCCCCGGTGTTCGTCGTAGTACGCGAAGCCGAAGAAGCCCAGGGCCCCGACATCGCCCGACACGCCCTGCACCAGCGTGTTGTCGTCCTCGCTGGCGGTGTAGTCGCCGCGCGTGTCGCGCAGCGTCCCGGTGACGGCCGCGGAGAAGTGGTCGAAGGTGCCGGAATCGACGCCGGCGCCGTACAGATGGATCTCGCGGTCGGGGAACTCGGGGCGCACGTCGGACCACCGGCGGACGCGTCCCTCGGCCTCGTGCCTCCAGAGCCGCCCGAGGTCCTCGATGCTGAGCGCGCTGACCCAGTCGTTGTCGGGATGGACGACGATGGTGACGCCGTCACGCGCGACGGGCACTTCGACGAAACGGACGCCGGCGCTGGCACATGCGCGCTGTTCGTCGGTGCTGATCGGCCGCGAGGCGTTGGCGACGTCGATCTCGGCTCGACACAGGCGCCGAAACCCGCCGCCGGTGCCCGACACGCCCACCGTCACCCGTGCACCGGTCGTGGCGCGCAGGAACTCCTCGGCCACCGCCTCGGTCAGCGGGTACACCGTGCTCGAGCCGTCCGCGCGCACCACCGAGCCGTAGTGCGGCGCCGTGTCGCAAGCGGTGACGCTGGCAAGCGCCAGCGCCAGCGGCAGCCAGACACGGTAGACGGCGCGGACCATCCCGCGAGCCTATCCCGTCCAAATTTCACGCTTGTTTCACGCTGCTGCCCGGCTCGCGCCGCCGTCGGGCCGCAGGAAGGACCGCGACGTGCACGGGGAGGCCGAGCAATCGGCCGAGCGTCTCGGCCTGCCGCTGCGCGGCCCACACCTCGAGTTCGACGTCGCCGCTCGCGGCAATCCCGAGCCGGCAGGCGTCCTCGCCGAGCGCCACCTCGACACGCGTCACCAGCTGCGCGTGGCTGCGGTCGAGCGACTCGGCCAGACGGACGCACGCCGACAGCCACCGCACGGCCCGACGGAGGCGGCCGGGCAGCGCGCCATACCCCTCATGCGCACGTCGGGGACGTCCCCGCCGGTGGTAACGCGCCACGAGCGCAATGACCACCGTCTCGTCCGGCGTGAACCCGCGCAGTTCGCCATGGCGAATCAGATACGCCGAGTGCCGATGGTGCGCCTTGTAGCCGATGTTGAGTCCCACGTCGTGCAGCAGCGCGCCGTACTCGAGCCACTCGCGCTCGCGATCACCCAGCCCGTGGGCCGGCCGCAGGCCGTCGAACAGCTGCAGCGACAGCGCCGCCACGTGATCGACGTGTGCCGACCGCGAATGGTGGCGCTCGCCGAGTTCCATCACGCTGCGCCGACGCGGGTCGGGCACCTGCGTCACGGCGTCGATGTGCCGGCGATTGCGCCGCACGTAGTCGAGCACCAGGCCCTCGCGCAGCGCGAAGTCGCTCAGCGTCACCGCGTCTGCGCCGAGGCCCCGCACGAGCGTGTCGACGAGGACGATGCCGGCAGGCGCCAGGTCGGCACGCTTCGGGTCGAGGCCGTCGAGGGCGAGCCGTTCCCCCAGGTCCAGGGAGACCAGGTGCTTTCGCAGCCGGTGGAACGCTCGTGCCGGCACCTGCAGGTTCCTGACGTCCCCCACGGTCTGGCCCTGGTGGGTGAGAGCCAGGGTGCCGAGGCTCGTCATCGTCCCCGACGTGCCGATGACGCGCGCGAAGCCTCGTGCGGACAGGTCGCGCAGGTAGGCGCCCACCTCGCGGTCGAGGTGTTTGACGAGCCGCCGTTCGTCGCGCGGCTCGAGCGGGTCACTGCGTACGAACCGTTCGCTGAGGCGGATGACACCCACCTTGAAACTGCGTGCCAGTTCGGGTTCCTCGCCCGTGCCCCACGTGATCTCGACCGACCCGCCCCCGATGTCCACCACCACGGTGGCGCCGGTGACGGCGGTGCCGTAGGCCGCAGCGAGGTGGATGAGCCGCGCCTCCTCCGGACCGGTAATCACCTGCGCACGAATGCCGGTCTGCGCTTCGACGGCGGCGAGGAAGTCGCCGCCATTTTCCGCCTCCCGTGTGGCGCTGGTGGCCGCGGCGACGATCTCGTCCACCTGGTGCGACTCGGCCAGGCGCCGGAAGCGCGTCAGCGCCTGCAGGGCGGCCTCCATGGCGACGGGCGTGAGGGCCCGCCCGTCGAGGCCGCCGGCACCCAGCCGCACCATCACCTTCTCGCGGTCGATCACGTCGAACGCCTGCTCGCCGCGCACCTGCACGATGATCATGTGCACCGAGTTGGTGCCGATGTCGATGGCCGCGATCCGCATGCTAGAGTGGCCCGATGGCGGGAAAACGAGGCGATCGTAGCACGGAGGCCTCCGTGCGTCTGGCCGACGTCGTGGCCACCCGGCACGCCGCCCTTCGCGACAACCTCGAGGCGGCACGGCAGGGCACCGTCCACGGCGTCCATCAAGCCCGAGTCGCCACGCGGCGGCTGCGCGAGACAGTGCCAATCGCCGCCGTCAATCTCTCGGGGACCCGTCGGCGCCGGCTGCGGCGGGTGCTGCGCACGCTCACGCGCGCCCTTGGTGACGTCCGCGAGTGCGATGTCTCGCTGGCCATGATCGACGCGCTCGCGACGACCCCGTCGGGTGGGAGCCGGCAGTGGCAGCGGCGCTGGATACGCGACCTCACGCGCCGCCGCCGCCGCGCGCGGACGCACCTGCTCGAGGTGTCCAACCCCGCGGACGTGGCCTGGCTCGACGAGCGCCTTTCGGGCCTTGCCGAGTTGCGGCGCACGTCCCCGGACCTCGGCTGGCAGCGTCGGCTGGGCGAGTTGCTCGACACGCGCGGACGCACGCTGCGCGCCAGCATCGACGCGGCCGGCGTCATGTGGAGCGCCGACCCGCTGCACGAGGTCCGCATCGCCACCAAGCGTTTGCGGTATGCCCTCGAACTCACCGGCGAGTGCGGCCTTGCCGCCGTCGCGCGTCCGCTCTCGACGTTGAAGAAAGTGCAGGACGTGCTCGGGCGCCTGCACGATATCGACGTCGTCCTCGCGCATGTCCGGTCTCCGGATGACGACGGGGCTCCCGACGCCGACGCAGACCTCGACGAGACCTGTCGCACGCTGGAGCACGAACGCCACCGCCTGCATGCCACCTACCTGCGCCGCCGCGCCGCGCTCATCGCGGTCGCCGATCTCGTCCGCGACGATCTCGGTCCGCCGCTGACCGACGTCCGGGCCTCGGCCTCCGCGGACCTCGCCCATGCCGACTGAAGTGACCCTGTATCTCGTCCGCCATGCCATCGCCGAAGACCGCGGCGCCGCGTGGCCCGACGATGACGTCAGGCCGTTGACGCGGGAGGGCATCCGCCGGTGGAAGCGGGGAGCGAAGGGCTTTGCGACGCTCGTGCCCTCGGTCGATCTCGTGCTGTCGAGTCCGTTGCTGCGCGCCAGGCAGACGGCAGACCTCCTGCGTGGGGCCTGGCCGAGCAGTCCGCCTCTCGAAGACTTCGATGGGCTCGGACCCGACGTACCGCCCGCCGTGCTCCTGAAGCGCTTGCGGCAGCGCCAGGTGCCGTCGCGGGTCGTGCTGGTCGGCCACGAGCCGTCCCTGTCGCGGCTGGCCGCGACGCTGCTGCAGTGCGAAGGGGCGATCGAGCCCCGCAAGGGGAGTGCGATGGCGATCGTCGTCAGCGGGCTCGGCACCCGGGGGCCGGGACGACTCGAGTGGTACGCCACGCCGCGCATGTTGCGGCGCCTGGCGGGGTGAGTCTCGCGGCGTGCGCCGCGGGGCGGGCGTCCGGCCTGTCGCGTCCTAGATGGCGCCCTGTTCCACCACCCAGACGTTGCCGCTCACCGTGGCGAACTCATAGATCAGGCGGTCGCCGCGAGGTGACCACTCGGGGCTGCGCACGTAGTGATGCTCATCGGTGTAGTCGGTGAGCCGCTGTTGCCGTGTGCCGTCCCGCATGGCCCACCACACGTTCCAGCGCCCGTTGTGCAGCGCGGCAAACGCCACGCGTTGCCCGTCGGGCGACCAGCTGCGCACCCACGCCTGGTCCACGTCGCGGCTCACGGCGACCGGTGTGCCACCGTCGAGGTCGATGATGTACGACCGCGAGGCGCCGTCCGCCCAGGCGTCGAAGGCCAGCGACCGGCTGTCGGGCGACCACACGGGAAAGGCGGCGCCGTTGCCGAGCCGTGCGATGACGCGCTCGTCGCCTCCTTCGAGCGCCCGCACGCGGATGTCGAGCATGCCGCTGGCGGTCGTGGTGTAGGCGATCCAGCGTCGATCGGGCGACAGGCGCGGGCGCAGGATGCCTGACGGGTGGGGGCCGAGAGCCGTCAACGGCCGCACGGCCCCCGATTCGACGGCGACCGACCACATGCGATCGATGCCGCCGTGATCCGACACGAAGTGCACTTCGGTGCCGTCGGCCGACCAGCTCGGCTCGATCGCGGTCATGTCGCCGGGGCTCAGCTGCCTCGCGGGTCCGCCGAGCAGCGGCAGCAGCC
>JAEZDP010000307.1 GCA_023418055.1 Acidobacteriota bacterium | reverse complement strand
TCACGCGGAGGCGCGGAGGGCGCGGAAGGGGCGGAGCACTCAATCACGCGGAGGCGCGGAGGGCCCGGAGAGGTTCAGGGATCATAGGGAGGGGGGAGGCGCGGCGGGATCACGCGGAGACGCGGAGGGCGCGGAAGGGGCGGACCACTCAATCACGCGGAGGCGCGGAGGGCGCGGAGAGCGAACGCATTGAGGAGCGATTCACACGGAGATGTGGCGACGCGGAGGGCTCCAGGTTGTTCACGATGCGCTGCAGTCCTTCCTTCAGTGTGCCGCCCCCGAAGTTGATCAGGAGTCCGACTTGGAGTTGCAGCAGGCGCAGATAGGTCAAGACCTGCTTCGCGTGAACGGGAGCCAGCGTCTCGACGGACTTCAGCTCGATGACGACGCGGTCGTCGATGAGCAGGTCCACACGGAAACCATCGTCGAAGACCATCCCGTCGTACTCGAACCGCACCAGCTTGTGCCGCTCGACCTTGAACCCCTGCCGCACCAGGGTGCGCGTCAGCACGGCGGCATAGACCGACTCGAGCAGGCCAGGGCCGAGCGACCGGTGAATCTTCACCGCTGCGTCCACGACAGCGCCGGTGATGTCGTCGAGTGACCGTGTGCTGATGGTGTTGCGAGCATCAGTCATTGGTAGACCCTCCGTGACCTCCGCGTCTCCGCGTGACCCCACATCCCCTCCGCGCCTCCGCGTGAGACTGTCATCCCGTACTCCGCATCCTCCGTGTGGCAAGAAGTGGACCACACCGAGAACGCCGATCCATCAGGTGTAGTGGTGCGAAGGTTGCAGAACGAGCGATGCGTCGTACACCTTGCGGGTGCAGAATCCGCGCTGCGGAAGGACGCGAATCCAGGCCTGGAGCGATCTCATGCGGTCGAGGCCGTTCCGTGCCGACCTGTGCCCCTGGCTTTCCGCTCGTGCCGGTGAGACTGCCTGCACGCGATGGATTGCCGAGCGCGCCCCACGTCCTCCGCGTCCTCCGCGTCTCCGCGTGACCGAGGGGAACCCGGCATCAGCGCCGGCCGGCTCGGCGGTCGACCCTACCTCACCGTTGTTCGTAGATGAACAACCCGGACTTGCCGCCGACGACGATCGACGGCGGAGCACCAGGCGTCAGCGGCACGACGTTCACCTGCATCCCGCCGCCTGCCCGTGAGCCGTAGTCCACGATGTGCCGAATCCACTCGACACCCTTCTCCGCGCGACGGTGCTCGTACCAGTACACCCCCAGCGGTTCACGCTCCCCGGGGTCCTTCCCGTTGTGTGCCATGTAGCGCTTCCCAGTGACAAGATCGAGCTGGCCATCACCGTTCAGGTCCGCCATCGTCACCGCGTGCCCCTGCGACCACGTGTCGTCGATGACATGCGTCGTCCACGCCCCGCCCGCACCCTGTTCGAGCCAGAACAACCCGTAATCATGTGCTTTCGATGAGACCACGTCTGGGCGGCCATCGCCGTTGACGTCGAGCACATGCAGGAATGACGTCTGCCCGAGGTCCCACGACTCGTGCAGGGTCCACGGGCCCCCGGCAGCCGAGGCCGCCTCGAGCCAGCCCTTCGGCGTGAGGATGTCGTTGCGTCCGTCACCGTTCACGTCGCCCGCACCGATGCCGTGGCCGAACGAGCGGTCGGCTACCTGATGCGGCTCGAACCTACCGTTGCGCAGCGCGTAGTACGTGAGCGGTGCCTTCGCGTCGCCGAACTGCGGCAGCAACTCGTGTGCGACGCCGTCGTTGTCCAGATCCACGAGGAACGCGAACTCGACGGGCGAGTGCGTCGCGACGACATGCTCCTGCCACGTACCCGTCGCGTCGCCGCCAGGGTTCTCGTTCCACCAGATCTTCTTCGCGAACCACGACACGCTGACGATGTCGGTACGGCCGTCGCCGTTGACGTCGAGCGGAAGGTCACTGAAGACGTCCACGTAACCGTTGGCGTAGCCGATGCTGCGGAAGGTGCGCTTCTTCCACTCTGGGGCCTCGTACCACGACTCGCCAGAGACGATGTCGAGTCGGCCATCGCCATTAACGTCGGCAACCGCTGCCGTTTCCATCGCGCCAGGGTCGAGCATGCGGCTTTCGAAGGCGAGGTCGGGAGGCCTGGGTGATTGGGCGAGCAATGTCGCCGAGGCAAGGCTCGTGGTCAGAATCAGGATTCGCACAATGGGAACTCGGACATCGCCGTGTTACCGGCGTAGCGCAACTCATCGAGGAGGCCGATGCGCGAGGTGTAGTAACCGTCGGCCGTGAGATTCTTCATCAGTCGGAAAAAGCGCGCGGGCAGTGACGCGTCGTCGGGGGCAAGCACGGCTGCAGCCTGCCGGGCGGCCGGGCCACGCTGCGGCGCGTCGCGATCCGTCGTCGGCACGAAGTACACGAGGCGTCCCGCGTCATCGGCGCGGAACCGTGCGTTTCGCGTCTCGGCGTTCTCGCGGTCGACCGCATCGCTGGCTGGCTGCAGCAGGGCGATGGCGCCTGCCTCGTCCAGCGTGGCAAAGCTCGTGGCGCCAGCAGCGCGGGCACCACGTTCGAGCCACGCCAGGCCGGCCCTGGCAAGTGGTTGGTGCTCCGCGTTGGCTGCGACGACACGGTCGATGTACGCGTGCACGCCGGCGCCCATGCCGCCGGGGGTGTCGGTCGGCGGGATGATGACGTCGGCCAGTCGCGCGAGCGCGAGGTACTCCGCCGCGGTGAAGAACGTCGGCGTGTACGGCGTGACCGGCCGCCCCGAAGCCAGCGGAGCCGGCGAAGGCGAGTGCTGTCCATACAACTCGTCGCCCGCAAACGGAAACGCACACGTCGCGCCGACCGCGCCCAGCATCTTGAGCGCCGTTCGTCGTGTCTCGGTCACAGGTCACCTCGTCGCAGGCGCCGCACGATGTCGTCGGCCGTGCGCGCCGCAAGCGCCATGATGGTGTGCGTCGGGTTCTTCTCGGAGGCCGACGGAAACACGCTGCCGTCCACTACGTACAGGTTCGGTACGTCGTGCGTACGGCACTGCGCGTTGACGACAGACGTCCGCGAGTCGCTGCCCATGCGGCAGCCGCCAAGTTCGTGGTTGGTGGCAGGGCCCGCCGGCACGCTCAGGATCTCTGCGCCTGCCTTCTCCAGAATTGCGAGGCTCCAGCGCACCATGTCGTTGAAGAGTGCCTCGTCGTTCGTGCCCCACCGCACGTGCCGGCGCGCGAGCGGCAGGCCGTAGCGATCGCGCTGGTCCGGGTCGAGGTCGATGTACGACTGCGGATTGGGCAGCATCTCGCCGTAGGGCGTGAACTGCACATACGCGGGATACGCTGCCTTCACGGCCGCCTTGTAGCCGCCGCCGAAGCCTGGCAGCGTCTTCGCCCATCCAGCCAGGCGTCGGTTCTGGTAGTTCAGCTGCGCGCCGAAGCTTCTCGCGTAAGCACGTGGCTTCGTGTGCATGAACGACGGCATGTACGCGTGGTCGAGAAAGCCCTCGTCGTTGGTCGGCGCCTGGCCGCGCAGGTCCTCGAGCACGCAGTCGATGCCGCCGGTGAAATGGGGGATGAAGTGGCGCCCGAGCTGTCCGCTCGAGTTCGCGAGGCCCGTGCGATAGCGCGACGACGTGGACATCATCAGCAGCGCCACGCTCTGCACGCAGGCCGCCGCCACCACCACGCTGCGGCCGTGCACCTCGCCCTCGCTCCCGTGGACACGGTGGATGTAGCGCACGCCGGTCACGCGGTTCTCGTCCGACGCCATCACCTCGCGGACGATGCAGTCGGGGAACACGGTCACACGCCCCTCCTTCTCTGCGGGAGCGATGTGGACGTCAGCCGAGTTGTACTTCGCGACGACGTCGCAGCCGGCCATGCAGTTGCCGCAGAAGTGACAGGCGAGCCGGGTGTTCGTCGCCACCGTTCGTGTCGCCTTCCGCACCTGAATGAGATCTGCGCCGAGTGACCGCGCGGCCTCCTGGATGATGAGGTCGCTGCACTTCAGCGGGACGGGCGGGAGGAAGTGGCCGTCAGGCAGATCTTCGAGGCCGTCGGCGTGGCCGCACACGCCGATCTCCTGCTCGATCGTGTCGTAGTACGGCGCGAGGTCGGTGTAGTCGATCGGCCAGTCTTCGCCGGCGCCGTCACGCGTCCTGCCCTTGAAATCGCGCGGGCCGAACCGCAGCGCCACGGCATTCCACAGCATCGTCTTGCCGCCGACGCCTCGGCTGCGCTCGCCGTCGAAGCCTTCCTTCCCCGGACGCATCGTGGGGATGTGCCGGCTCGGGAAGTCGAACGGCATCGCGTGCGTGTTGAAGTCGGTGCGGGTGTCAACGCGGGGCCCGCCCTCGACGACGGCAACTCGCACGCCTTGCCGCGCCAGGTGCGCCGCCAGCGTGCCGCCGGCCGCGCCCGAGCCGACGACGACGACGTCGTAGAGGACCTGCTGCATGGGTCGAGGCGGATGGTATCACCGTCGCTGCTGCGAACGGTCGCGCTACCAGCGCAGCCGGAGCGGCAGCGTGTCGCTGAGGTCTGCCACCTTGCCTCCACGCCCTCCGTCAAGCGTCAGCTCGAGCCGGTGGACGTCTCCGGTGTCGAACACCACGGTGCCCGAGTCTGCGAGCACCCGCGCGGCTTCGCTACGCCGGTCCCCGGCCACCGGGCTGGTGATGCGCACTCCGGTCACAGTGCTCCCGATGCGATGCGCGGTCGGTTCGGCACCGACGTGCGGCCGTCGTGGCGCCCCGGTCCAGACGAACATCGGCTCGGTCAACGCGACATCGGCGGCAATGTCGAAGCCGACCCCAGGCGGGAGGTACGACGGTCGATACGCCCACGTGCGGAATGGCGGCGCGCCGTTGCCATCCCCATGAGCCGGTCTGACGACCACACCGAATGGACATGCCCCGCTGTGGCGTCCTGACCACCGCTCCCAGAGCGCGAGCGGCTGCACGGCCTCAGTGCAGGCCTCGTCCCGGTCGTGCACCCAGATCAGCTCGAGGTACATGTTCCGGAAGAAGAACCGCCGACAGGCGGTGCCCTGGCCGGGATGCCGGTTCGGCGTGCCCTCGACGAGCCCGACCTCCGTCAGCGCCTCGACCTCGGGCGCGTCAACCGCGGTACAGATGAAGAGATGGTCCAGCAAGAAGGGTGGCTGCGCCATGGTCGTCGATGTCCCTTGTGTCCCCGTGAGAGAGCCGACCTCCACGCCCCCGCCTGGCGTACCCCTCCGCGCCTCCGCGTGACCGGATCCTCCGCGCCTCCGCGTGATGGGTTCCCCCGCGTCCTCCGCGTGATGGAATCCCCCGCGTCCTCCGCGTGACCTTGCCCTTCCGTATTCTCCGCGTCCTCCGCGTTTCCGCGTGAGTAGACTATCCCCGTGAGCACTCGAGTCGTAGTCGTGGGCGCCGGCGCCTTCGGCGGCTGGACCGCCCTGACCCTCCTCCGCCGTGGTGCCGAGGTCGTGCTGATCGACGCCTGGGGGCCGGGTAACGCCCGTGCCAGTTCCGGTGGTGAGACGCGCATTCTTCGCGGCACGTACGGCGAGCGTGCCATCTACACGCGCATGGCCGCGCGGGCCATGCGCCTGTGGCGCGAGCACGAAGAGCGCAGCGGGCGCCGGTTCTTCCACCGCATCGGTGCGCTCTGGATGTTCGGCGCCGACGCGGCCTTCGGTGAGGC
>JAEZDP010000258.1 GCA_023418055.1 Acidobacteriota bacterium | reverse complement strand
CTTCCTGGCGGCGCCCCGCCTCGACACGATACTGCCCGAGCATCCGCATCGCGAGAGCGGTGGCGGGGTGGGCATCGCCAAGGAGCGCGCGGCGCATCTCCAGGGCACGTTCGACCATCTGCGTGCCTGTCGCCCGCTGCCCGCGGTGCTTGTACAGGAACGTGCCCAGATTGAAGTAGTCGTGCGCCACGTCGGCGTGCTGCGGGCCGTACACGGTGCGGTCGATGTCCAGGATCTCGCGGAACAGGCGCTCGGCTTCGTCGAGGTCTCCGAGATCCTGCACCACGAGGGCGAGGTTGTTGAGGATGGTCGCCAGGGCCGGCTGCGGGTCGCGGTACAGCTGGCGCGCCTCCGCCACCCCGGCCTCGAGCACGCGCCTGGAGTCGGGCAGACGGTTCAGTGCCCGCAACACGAGTCCCCGGAACGACGCCAGCATGACGAGTCGGGGATGCAGCTGGCCGTCGGCTCCGTACTGGGCACGCAGCAGCGGCGCCGCCTCGTCGAGCATCGCCGCGGCTTTCTCGTAGTCCGCGAGCTCGTAGTGGGCCACGGCCAGGTTGTAGAGAATGCTGCCGCGCTGGGGCGCGCCGTCGACGTGCACCTGGTGGAGGGCGAGCGACCGCTCGAGCATGGCGGCCGCGTCCCTGTAGCGTCCCGCCGCCATGTGCACGCCGCTCAGGTTGTTGAGCACCTCGGCGTATGCCGCACTCGTGGGCCCGTCGGACGCTTCGTAGATGGCCAGAGCCTCCTCGTACAGGGCACGGCTCTCGTCGGTGTCGTTGCGAATGAGACGCACGCGGGCCAGGCGGCTCATGGTGGCGGCCACCATGGGGTGACGCGCACCGAAATGGGCGCGGCGCGCGGCGAGCGCTTCGCGGAGCAGGGGCTCGGCCTGCTCGGCACGTTCGAGTTCGAGATACACCTTGCCCAGGGTGTCGAGCAGTTGTCCGCGCACCACGGGGCTGTCTTTGAACTCGTGCTGGATCCGCGCAGCCCCGCGATCCACCATCTCGCGCGCGCTGATGTCGCGCCCACCGTCGATGTCGGGAGACCCCACGGTGAAGAGATTCACCAGGAAATCAGACACCTCGGTGGCGATCTCCGCCTCGACCCGTGCGTCCTGCTCGGCCTCGCGCGCCCTGGTGCGCTCACGTGCCAGCATGGCCACGAAGACGACGAGGGCAACGACGGCGATGGTCGAGGCCAGCACGGCGAAGACGTGTCGGCGCACGAAGCGGTCGGTCCTGTACGTCCACGTGTCGGGCCGCGCCAGCACCGGCTGACCCGCGAGATAGCGCTCCACGTCGCCGGCAAACTGCTCGACCGAGCCGTAGCGCCGTGCCGGGTCGGGGTGCATCGCCTTCATGACGATCGTGTCGAGATCGCCGCGCAGGGTGCGCCGCAGACGCGCCGGCGAGCAGCCGCGCAGCGCGGCATGATCGACGCCCGTCACGTCGCCCTGTCGGGTCAACGTCCGAGGCTGCACCATCGCGCTGGGCCGGACGGGCAGCCGGCCGTCGGTCACCTGGGCCGACAGGGCGGTGGGTGTTCGCCGGGCGAGGTCGTAGGGCCGTCGACCGGCCAGCAACTCATAGAGCACGACGCCGAGCGAATACACGTCCGAGCGTGTGTCCACGCCGCTGTCGAGCGCGCCCGCCTGTTCGGGGCTCATGTACTCGGGCGTCCCCACGAACTGGCCTACGACAGTGAGATGCGGACCCAGTGGCTCGTCGTCGGCGATGGCCTTCGCGATGCCGAAGTCGATGATCTTCGGTTGCGGACGCGCATCGATCTCGGTGACGAGGATGTTGGAGGGCTTGAGGGCGCGGTGGAGGATGCCCTTCTGATGTGCGTGCTGGACGCCACGCAGCACGTCCAGGAAGAGACGCAGGCGGGCAGCCACGTCGAGCACGCGCCGGTCGCAGTAGTCGGACAGGCGTCCGCCGCGGACCGCTTCCATCACGACGTACGGCCGCCCGTCATCGCTGGCCCCCGCGTCGAGCACGCGGGCGATGGCCGGATGATCCATCAGGGCCAGGGCCCGCTTCTCGGTGGCGAAGCGGCGGAGGATGGCATCGGTGTCCATGCCCCTCTTGATCAACTTCACCGCGACGTCGCGGCGCAGCGGCGATTCCTGCACCGCCAGGTACACGCGGCCCATACCGCCCTCGCCGAGAAGGGCCGTCAGGCGATAGGGACCGATGCGGTCCGGCATCGCCGAATCGAGCGGCGGTGACCCCGCGCCGTCCGTATCGGGTGGCGGAGCACTCGCATCGGGGGCGGTGGCGGCCGAAGGGTGGTGCAGGTGAGACTCGGGCGGGAACACGGCAGCCTGCACAGCTTACGCGACAACGCCGCGCTCGGTATCACGGCAGGTGGGTGCGCGGTAGACTGAGTGTCACATCCCGTCGACAGGAGCAGCGAAGCACATGCCCGGCATCACGCTCACCGTGAACGGCACGTCCGTCGAGGTGGACGCGCCTGCGGACGCCCGTCTGCTCGAAGTGCTGCGCCACGACCTGACGCTCACCGGCAGCAAGTTCGGTTGCGGCGAGGGCCAGTGCGGGGCCTGCACGGTGCTCGTCGACGGACGTGCGACCAAGTCGTGCGTCACGCGCCTCGGCACGGTGGCGGGGCGGGCCGTGGTCACCATCGAAGGGTTGTCCGATGGCGACACGCTGCATCCCGTACAGCAAGCCTTCCTCGAGGTCGAGGCCTTTCAGTGCGGCTATTGCACGCCCGGGATGATCATGGCGACGGTTGGCCTGCTCCGGGCGCACCCGAACCCCTCCCCGGACGACATCGCGCGCGAACTCGACCGAAACCTGTGCCGC
>JAEZDP010000399.1 GCA_023418055.1 Acidobacteriota bacterium | reverse complement strand
CACGCGGTCGATGAGCCGCTGTGCCGTCGGTGGGGGCGCTGGCTGCCGCGCCATGCCTCGTACGGTACCGAGGGCAGCGCCCGCAGCGGTCCACGACACGAAGCGGCGACGCGACAGATCGGTCATGGAATGGGACGCTTACTGAAGGCCTGAAAGTAGCGAAGGATGTGCGCACTCCACTCGGCGGCATCGGACACCTGGACCTCCAGTCGGGAGGCCACTTCACGATGGCGCTGCGCGTCGATCCGCCCCGCCAGTGCCGCCCAGGCCCGCTGCATCTCGACCGCTTCACGGGCACCAGCCTGGTACATCGTGCACAGGCCTTCCCACAGCGTGTCACCCGATTGCAGTCGATGATCCCAGGCGAGCCGGTGAAACCAGAGCAGGTAGATCTCGGGACACCGGGCCGGGTCGTCGAAGCGGTCGCGCACCGGCGGGAAGTACTGGCCCACCGCGCCGTTGCCACGCATGGTGCGGTCGAACCCGATGCCCTCGGCGTCGGCCTGGTGGTAGTACACCGCCGTCCAGTCCGCGCGTGGTGCCGTTGCATTCTCGGGCATCGGTGCGTAGTGGTCGCCGCCAATCAGGTGGTGCAGGCCGAGGGGCATCGTGTACCGCACGAAGGTCTCGCGCGACCCCATCAGCAACCCGGTGAGCGCGTCGACCGTCGGCTGGTCGTTCGTGAAGGTCGTGCGTGCCCACTCGTCGGCGATCTGGCGCGCCGGCAGGTGCGGGTTCCACGCCAGTCGCCCGCTGGCGTACCAGTTGGCCTGCGAGACGTGGTGCCCGCACCAGTTGCGATCGAGCCCCGGGTTGACGACCGACGCCATGCCCGTCACGCGCTGCGGCACCACGACGCCCTCGAGCACGCGCGCCACGGTCGAACCCTCGCCTTGCGCGTGGGTGTCCGACTGCAGGAACTCCTCCCACATCGTGCCCAGGTACACGAGGTGCTTCGCCTGGCCCAGATACTCCTGCGTGGCCTGGATCTCGGCCATGAGGGGCGTCTTCTTCAAGGCGCCGAAGAGCGGGTGGAACGGCTCGCGCGGCATGAAGTCGATGGCGCCGTTCTTCACTTGGACGAGCACGTTCGGCTTGAACTGCCCATCGAGCGCGGTGAACTCGAGCCAGGCGCGTTTGGCGCGATCCGGGTCCACATCCTCGTCGTAGATGAACGCGCGCCAGATGACGTGGCCGCCGTGAGGCGCCAGGGCATCGGCCAGGCAGTTGGCGCCTTCGGCATGGCTGCGGCCGTAGTCTTTGGGGCCCGGCTGGCCCTCCGAGTTCGCCTTCACCAGGAACCCGCCGAAGTCGGGGATGGCGTGGTAGATCTCGTCGGCCTTCGACCGCCACCAGGCGACGACCGCTGGGTCGAGTGGGTCGGCCGTCGTCAGCCCGCCGATGCGCATGGGCGAGGCGACGTTGGCCGACAGATAGACGCGCAGGCCGTAGGGACGCCAGAGGTCCGCGAGCACCTTCGCCTTGGCCAGGTATTCGGACGTCAACACACGCGCGTTCGCGTTGACGTTGTTGATGGCGGTGCCGTTGATGCCAATCGACGCGTTCGCGCGGGCGTACTCGACGTACCGCGGACTGACCGTGCCCGGCAGTTCGTCCCACTGCCACAACGAGCGGCCCGCATAGCCGCGCTCGACCGACCCATCGAGGTTGTCCCAGTGGTTCAGCATGCGGAGCTGCAGCGCAGGACGCTCGGTGATGTCGAGGGCGTCGATCGGCTGCGCCGTCTGCAGCAGCCGCAGGAAGTGGTAGGTGCCGTACAGAGCGCCGATGCTGCCGCTGGACGCCACGACGATGACGCGGTGGCCGTCAATCGTCGCGGGCGCGATGCGGTAGCCCTCTGGACCTGCGTGACGCAGCGGTTCGTCCCAGCCGAGCGCGCGGACGGCCGGCGAGCCGGCGGGTGTGCCGACGACGATGGCGCCTTCGGCCACGCGGGTGCCGGCGTCGACCGCGGAACCCAGCAGCGTCCGGGTGGCCCGCGTCAGCTCGTCGCGGATGACCCCATCGGTCGGCGTCGTGCCCTCGACCACGAGTGCGCGGATGCGGCGCCGGTAGGCATCGGCGGCGGCGCCCGGCGGCGCATAGCGCAGCCACAGGCGCGAACCGTCCTCGTCGGGCGGAGGCGACTGCGCAATGGCGCTCGCCCACGAGGCGGGCAGGTGCGCGAGAGCCAGGCCGGCGGCCGTGCCGGCAGCGCCGGCAGCCATGAACGCACGTCGACTGTGGGCCACGACGCCTGTACTACCACAGAGGTGGAATTTTTCCGACTCGCTCGCGAATTTTCCCGCAGGCACCGACCTTCAGCCGTGGCACCCGGGTTCATCGTGCGAGGCCAGAAGCCTTCGCACGGCCCCGGACACACAGCGCCGGGTACAGGAGTTGCACCAGTGCCTGGCGACGCCGCGGTCACGCGGTGGCTGCTCGGACGGGAGGCGTGCCTGGCATGAAGAAGGAGGACGTGTCGGTTGAGGTGACCGACGGCCATCTCGAGCTGTCCGGCCAGCGGTCGCACGAGACCGAAGAGGAGCATTTCCGGTCCGGACAGCCCGGCCAGCCGGGTGGCGTGAGCCGTTTCAGGCGGCGATTCCCCATGGCTGCTCCTGCGCCCCGTGACGCCGTCTCGTTCGAACACGTGGGTCTGTCGTTTGGAGACGTCACGGTGCTACGTGACGTCTCCTTCACCATTCCCGACGGAGACATGGCCATCCTCATCGGCCCGAGTGGAGCCGGCAAGTCGGTCGTGCTCAAGCTCGCGCTCGGACTGCTGCAGCCGGACGCCGGTCGCATCCGGATACACGGGCAGCGCATCGACGACCTTCCCGAACGGGCGCTCATCCCCGTCCGCGACGAGGTCGGGATGATGTTCCAGGAAGGCGCACTCTTCGACTCGCTCAGCGTCGGCGAGAACGTGGGCTTCAAGCTCGAGGACCAGCGGTGCATGGGCCGGGACGCGGTTCGCGCCCGGGTGGCCGAGGTCCTCGGGTTCGTGGGCCTGACGCCATTTGTCGATCGCCTGCCGGCCGAACTGTCGGGCGGCCAGCGGCGCCGGGTGGCACTCGCCCGGGCGCTTGCCGCATCACCCCGCCTCCTGCTGCTCGACGACCCGACGGCCGGGCTCGACCCCATCACGGCGAAGACCGTGGACGCCGAGATCGTGAAAGTCCGCGACCTGGAGCGCGTCACGTCCCTCATCGTCACCCACCAGTTGCAGGACGCCTTCTTCATCGCCACGCACGAGGCACGGCTGGACCCCCAGGGCGGCGTGGTGATCACGCCGCGCACGCGGTCCGCTGGCGGTGCGGCACACGTCCTGCTGCTGCGCGACGGCGCCATCAGGTTCGATGGCCCCCTTGCCGGGCTGCTGGCCAGCCGCGACCCATATGTCCAGACGTATCTCTCCGGATGGGTGCCCCCGCTGTCCCTCGAGACGCCACACGCCGTCGCGTGACGTTCACGACAGACCTTCGGTGTCGACGGCGATCGCTGGTGTGACCGCCAGGTCGTAGCGCGCACGAATCGCAGCGGCGATCTCGGGAACCGTGTCGACCGACGGGGCGCGGCGATGCCGCTTCTCGAGGCTGCGCACTTCCGACGCCAACGGGTAATCACCGAAGACGTCGCCAATCCACTGCGAGAAGTCACCCCGCTCGAGATAGCCCTCGAGCAGCGGCGACGCAATGCCCTCGAGGGTCGCTACGAACTGCCGCAGCGTGCGGGCCTGCGTGACGGAGCCACCCGCGCCCTGGAAGACGAACCCGTGCACGTCGGGCACCGGCACGTCCACGTACTTCTCGCGATGGCGAACGTGGGGCGTCAGGCGCGGCGCCATGGTGAAGAGGCGGATGTCACCGTCCGCCTCGGCCGTCACCGGCAGCGCCACCGCCTCGCCCGTGCGCAGGCGGCCGAGCAGCGCCCACCGCGACAGGTCCACCACCCCGCAGCGCGTGCAGAGCTCTCGCAGTGCCGCAATCTCCGCAGGATTCGACTCGCGCGTGACGATGATGACCTCGGTGGCGGCCAGCAACTCCGGCGGCAGGCGCGAGGCCCAGTACGTGACCACGGTGTATCCATTCCGCTCGGCGTCGAGCAGTCGTCGCGCGTCCTCCTCCTGCAGGAAATAGTGAGCCTCGTCGATCAGGATGCGATGAGGAAGGCCCGTCCGGCGCCTGAGTTCGTTCAGCACGGGCAGCACCGAGCGAACAAACGCCACCTTCTCGTCCTGTTGCCGATGGGACAGGTCGAGCACCACGCTGCGGTCCGGATACCGCAACGCCCGCTGCAGGTCCTTGGGCGTCGGTAGCGGGTCTTCGCCACCGAGCACGGTGACGCCCGGCAAGGCTTCGAGCGGCCGATAGTCACCTTCGGGGTCGATGACGCACAGACAGTACCCGTGCAGGATGAGCTGCTCGCACAGCAGGCCGGCGACCCACGACTTGCCCGACTTTGCATCGCCAGCCACCAGCACGTTGCGGCCGTGCACCACGAGCGCAAACTCGCGCCCGTCGTCCGTGTACCCCAAGAGCAATCGTCGTCGTGCCCGCAGCGGATGAGGAAGACGCCCCACGTCTGTCAGCGACCTGATGTAGGAAGCGACGGCCGGCGGCCCCGAGCCCTCCAGCACCACGTCGGCCGCCGCCCGCAGCGCGGCGCTCCCCCACTCGACGGCCACACCGACCTCCGCCAGCCGCAACAGCTCGTGGTCGTTCTCGGCATCGCCGATGGCGA
>JAEZDP010000184.1 GCA_023418055.1 Acidobacteriota bacterium | reverse complement strand
GTGCCGCGCGCCGCACAGCCTGGGTCAGGCTGCGTGTCCGCCGACGACGCGTAGCGGCGACCGACCCCCCGGCCCGGCTGCCGCAACCGTCTCTCGCGGCCCCGCGGTGCCGTCGGTCGGCAGATTGACCAGGCGCCCGAGCCTGGCCAGCGACTCGTCGAGCCTGTCGATTTCGGCGGCCAGGTCGTCACACGTGTGGGCGTTGGCCGTCGCGTTGTCGGTGACGTGCCGCACGATGTCGCGCATGCCCTCCACGCGCTGGCTCACGCGCTCGAGGTCCGCTGCCCGGGCACGCGAGTGATCGGCCAGGCCCGCCATGACCCCGTCCACCGCGTGGACATGCGATTCGATCTCCCGGAACTGCGTGACGAGCGAATCGATGAGCGTCACGCCATGGGCGGTACGGGTGGTCGACTCTTCGGCGCGCAGCCCGGTTTCGCGTGCCGCCTCCGCCGATCGCTGCGCGAGGTTGCGTACCTCTTCTGCCACCACGGCGAACCCGGCGCCGGCCTCACCGGCACGCGCGGCCTCGACGGCGGCGTTCAGTGCCAGCACATTGGTCTGGAACGCGATGTCGTCGATCGTCCGCAGAATCTTGGTGATGTCCGCACTCGCGCTCTTGATGCCTGCCATGGCCTGCGCCATGGCCTGCACCTCCTGCTGCCCGGTGCTCGACGCGTCGCGCGCGGCAACCGACCTGGTCATCGCCTCGACCATCTGGCGTGCGTCGTCGGAGGATTCGCTCGTCATGCGCGACAGGTCGTCAGCGGCTCCGGCCAGTGCCGCTGCCTGTGCGCCGGCCTCCTGCGCCACGCCTGCCCCGCCCTCACGCAGCGCCACCCCCACGGTATGCAGACGCGCCACGCTGGCGTTCAGCGCCGCCACCGTCGCACCCACCGACCCGACGTAGTTGCCGAGGGTCCCGGCAATCCACATGCTGGGCACGGTCTGCACCACGACGAACGCGGCATGCAGCAGGACGATGCCGAAGCCCGCCTGGTAGTTGAAGACACTCGCCGGCAGGAACAGCCAGAAGAGCACGTGGTGCACGGCAATCGTGACGGCCGCGGCGAGCACCGCGAGCGGATCGGCCAGCAGGACCACCGTGCCGAGGCCGACGAACACGTGGAAGTGCATCTCGATCATGCCGCGCCCCATGTGGATGAGCAGTCCGCTCATGCACATCGTCGCGGCAGCCATCGTCATCGCCGTGAGCCGGCCGCCCGGCTGCAGCAGGTACATCACGCCGGGCCCCGCCACGATGAGCGCGCCCAGCACGAGCCCCAGCACCACGCTCGTGCCCATCGTCAGTCCCACGACGACGAAGACCGGCAGGTGCATGACCAGCGCGACGAGGAACAGCCTGTTGACGCGCGACAGGTACCGCTGCCGGTAGTCCAGTTCGAGAGCGATGTCGGTCATGACGTGAAGATGCAGCCAAAGGCAGGGAACGTGTCGGCCACGCGCCCCGCGCGGACCGTGGAAAGAATCTCGTCGAGGCGAACGTCGCGGGCGGCAAGAGGGCGCCTGGGGGCATAGCCGCCCGAGTACACTTCCTGGCCGTCGGGCCGGTGGACGAGCAGCCAGGGCGCGCCGTGAATGCCGTAGCGTGCGAACGCGTCGGCAGCCGTGCTGCGGGTGGTCGTGAACCCGGCGCTGGTCAACGAGGCCTCCATGGCGTCGTTCCGCCCCACCACGATCACGTGATGCGACGCGTCGGCCGCGGGTCCGCGTTGCGCCAGAGCCTCGGCGACCGCACGCGAGCACTCGCACTCGGCGGCCAGCACGTGCGTCACCTGCCACGTGGCCGACGAGGGGGCGGACCGGATCTCCGGCGTCGTCACGGCGTGCCGCCGCAAGGGCGACATGTGCGGCGCCATCACGATGGCCAGGACCACCGAGACGCCACCCAGCCAGACGGCCACGAACCCGCGCACCAGCCACGTCCGTACACTCACGGTTCTGCAATCGGCACCGGCAGGCCGGCCATGAGAGGCATGGCGGCGTCGGTGCCGCACGACGGGCGCGCGACACGCTACACTCTGCCCACACCGAGGAGACTGCCGTGCCCACGCTCGCTGCCCGTTGCCAGAGTGCCATATCCGCCCTGTTCGTCGCCGTCTCGCCACTGGCGGCCCAGCCGTCCTATGACCTGCTGCTCAAGGGCGGTCATGTGATCGACCCGCGCAACGGCGTGGATGCCGTGATGGACGTCGCGGTCCGCGACGGGCGCATCGCCGCCGTCGAGCCGACGCTCGATGCCGCTGCCGCACGCCAGGTGGTGGACGTGGCCGGCCTGTATGTGACCCCCGGCCTCATCGACATCCACGTGCACGTGTTCGCCACCACCGGCATGCGCGACGCATGGGCCGGCGACAACAGCGTGCTGCCCGACGGCTTCAGCTTCCGCAGCGGCGTCACGACGATGGTGGACGCCGGGAGTTCGGGCTGGCGCAACTTCGAGGACTTCCGGCGCACGGTCATCGACCGTTCGCGTACGCGTGTCCTCGCCATGCTCAACATCGTCGGGCTCGGCATGTTGACCGACGTGCCCGAACAGAACGTTCACGACATGGACCCGAAGGCGACGGCCGACATGGCCGGACGCCACCGCGACGTGGTCGTGGGCGTCAAGTCGGCGCATTACCAGGGACCGGAGTGGGTGTCGGTCGACCGCGCCGTCGAAGCGGGCAAGGCTGCGGGTGTGCCGGTGATGGTGGATTTCGGGTACTTCCGTGAGGAGCGCCCCTTCCATCAACTCGTCACCGAGCGCCTGCGGCCGGGCGACATGAGCACCCACATGTTCCGCGGGCCCGTGCCGTACATCGGCGCCGACGGCAAGCTGCTCGACTACCTGCACCAGGCTCGCAAACGCGGCGTGCTGTTCGACGTCGGCCACGGCGGCGGCAGCTTCGTGTTCCGCACCATGGTGCCGGCCGTCCAGCAGGGCTTCTTTCCCGACACCATCTCCACGGATCTGCACACCGGCAGCATGAACGGCGGCATGATGGACATGATCACGACCATGTCGAAGTTCCTGGTGGTGGGCATGCCGCTGCAGGAGGTCGTGCGTCGATCGACCGATTCGCCGGCGCGGGCCATCCAGCGCCCCGAACTCGGACACCTGTCGGTGGGCGCCGAGGCGGACGTCGCGGTGCTGCGCGTGCTCGAAGGCACGTTCGGCTACGCCGACGGCGCTCGGGGGACGCTGCAGGGCGACCGCCGCCTCGTCTGCGAGCTGACGCTGCGCGCCGGGCGCGTCGTCTGGGACTGGAACGCACGTGCGGGTCGCGACTACCGGACGCTGTCGCCCACCTACGGCGTGCGCGACGTGGACCACGTGATCGTGCCATCCCGTCCGTAGAAGGCGGGCGCCGGCCGCGACATAGAATGGGTGGGCGCGGCCGCGGTCCGGCCCGTCCATCCCCATGACGACCTACACCTACATCGACACCCCCGACGCACTGGTCGCGGCGGTGCGCCGCCTCGAGTCGCAGCCGCTGCTCGGCGTGGACACCGAGGCGGCCGGCTACCATCGCTACCGCGACCGCATCAGCCTCGTCCAGATCTCGTCGCGCGACGAGACCGTGCTCATCGACCCGATTGCGGTGCCCGACCTCGGGCCGCTGGCCAGCCTCTTCTCGAACGCCCGAATCGAGAAGGTGTTTCACGACGCCGACTTCGACCTCCGCATCCTCGACCGCGACCTGGGCCTGCACGTGGACGTGCTGTTCGACACGCAGATCGCCGCCGCATTTCTCGGTGTGCGGACACTCGGCCTGGGCACGGTCATCGAGACCTATCTCGGCGTCTCGCTGCCGAAGGCGTTTCAGCGCGCCGACTGGGCCGTCCGTCCGCTGACCGAGCCGATGAAGGAGTACGCGGCCACCGACACGGCCTACCTGCCGGCGCTCCGCGACGTGTTGCGCGAGGGGCTCGAGGCGGCTGGCCGCCTGGGCTGGGCCGAAGAGGAGTTTGCGAGGCGGGCCGAGACGCGCTGGGTGCCGCAGGAGGACGCCGACGCCTACCTGCGCATCAAGGGCGCCCGCGACCTCACGCCGCGCGCGCTCGCAGTCCTTCGCGAACTGCAGCAGTGGCGCGAACGTGTGGCCGAAGAGCGAGATCAGGCGGCGTTCCGCATCCTCTCGAACGACGCGTTGCTGCAGATGGCCCGCGAGGCGCCTGCCACGTCGGCGGCGCTGCGCAAGGTGCCGGGCATCTCGAGCGGCCTGGCCGACCGGCGCGGCAAGGAGTTGCTCGCCGCGATCGCCCGGGGAGTGGCGGTGCCAGACGCAGAACTCCGGCGCTTCCCGCGCCAGATGCGTCCCGAGCGCGACCCGGAGGTGGAGGAGCGCGTCGAGCGGCTCCGCGAGGTGCGCGGCCGCGTGGCCGAACAGCTCAATCTCGATCCGGGGTTCCTCGTGTCGCGCGTGCTGCTCGAGGAGGTGGCACGGCGCAATCCCTCCTCGCGCGAGGCGTTTGCCGACACGCCAGGCGTGCGCCGCTGGCAGTTCGAGGTGCTGGCCGACGAAGTGCTCGGCGCCCTCGGCGCGGCCGTCCGCTGACACGTCCCTGGAGCCGCACCCTTCGCATGACGACGTACCGCATTGCGCTCTACCCGGGGGACGGCATCGGTCCCGACGTCGTCGATTCGGCGGTCACGGTGCTCGACGCGACCGCACGCCTGCTCGGCACATTTTCGCTGGCCTGGCAGGCCTTCGACTGGGGCGTCGAGTATCACGACCGCCACGGGCAGGTGGCGCCCGACGACTTTCTCACGACCCTCCGCCCGTTCGACGCCATTTTCCTCGGCGCGGTGGGGTGGCCGGCGCGGTTGCCCGACCACGTCACGCTGGCGCCGCTCATCCGGCTGCGGCAGGCCTTCGACCTGTACGCGTGCGTCCGCCCTGCACGCACGTACCCGGGCGTGCCCGGGCCGTTGCGCAACGAGGCGCCCATCGACGTGGTGGTCGTCCGCGAGAACTCCGAGGGCGAGTACGTCGACAACGGCGGTGTGATCGCGCGCGATACACCGCATGAAGTGGCCCTCCAGACGGCCGTGCACACACGACGGGGCGTCGAGCGCATCCTGCGCTTCGCCTTCTCGCTCGCACAGACCCGCCAGCGACGGCTGACCATGATTACCAAGTCGAATGCGCAACGGCACGCCTACGTGTTGTGGGACCGTGTGCTCGAGGAACTCGCACCACAGTTCCCCGACGTCGCATCGGACAAGCTGCACATCGACGCGGCCACACTCGAACTCGTGCGGCGCCCGCACACCTTCGACGTCATCGTCGGCTCGAACTTGTTCGGTGACATCCTGAGCGACCTCACGGGCGGGGTCACCGGCAGTCTCGGGCTCAACCCGTCGGCCAACCTGAATCCCGAGCGGACGACGCCGTCGCTCTTCGAGCCGGTGCACGGCTCGGCGCCCTACCTCGCGGGCAAGGGCATCGCCAACCCCGTCGGCGCCATCCTCAGCGGCGCGATGATGCTCGAGTGGCTCGGCGCGACGGATGGAGCGGCGACGATTCGCGCGGCGGTCGAGCAGGCGCTTGCCGAGGGCACCACGACCCCCGACATCGGAGGGACGGCCCGCACCGGCGAGATGACCGAGGCGGTCGTGGCGCAGTTGTCGCGACGGCGCTATGCTTGAGCCGACCCTCCACAGGAGTCGCCCATGTATCTGCCAGAAGTGTCCGGTCTCCGAACCCTGATCGTCCTGGCGTGCGCTGCCGTCACGGTGCTTGCCCAGCCCGTGCGCACGCAGGAGCGCGTCCCCGCTGCACCTGCCTCCGACCTGCCCGTCGTCGAGTTCGAGAAGCACACGTTGCCCAACGGGCTCGAGCTGATCCTGCACGTGGACCGCAAGCTCCCGATGGTGCACGTCAACCAGTGGTTCCACGTGGGCTCGAAGAACGAGAAGGACGGCCGCACCGGCTTTGCGCACCTCTTCGAACACATGATGTTCCAGGGCTCGAAGAACGTGGAGGGTGAGTACTTCACGGTGGCCGAGAAGCTCGGGTCGAACGTGCGTGAAGGGGGCGTCAACGGCACCACGAGCAACGACCGCACCAACTACTTCGCCACGGTGCCGTCGGGCAGCCTCGAGGCGCTGCTCTGGCTCGAATCCGATCGGCTGGCCACGCTGCTCGATGTGACTGACCAGGCGAAACTCGACAACCAGCGCGACGTCGTCAAGAACGAGCGTCGGCAGGGCCTCGAGAACGTGCCCTACGGTCGCTGGTACGAGCTCCTGTTCACGAACCTGTTCCCTGTGGGCCATCCCTACTCGTGGACCGTCATCGGCAGCATGGAAGACCTGTCGGCTGCCACGCTCGACGACGTGAAGGAGTTCTTCCGGCAGTACTACACCCCCAACAACCTTTCACTGGCCATCGCCGGTGACTTCGATCCCGCCGAGGCGAAGCGCCTCGTCGAGAAGTACTTCGGCGGCATCGCGCCGGGGCCGGCGCTCGATCGCCCTGCACGGTGGATTCCCTCGCTCACCTCCGAACGGGTGATCGAGGTGGCCGACCGGGTGCCGCAGGAACGCACCTACATGGCGTGGCCCGCGCCCGAGTACTTTGCGCCAGGCGACGCGTCGCTCGACATGGCCGCGGGCATCCTGGCCGACGGCTTGTCGTCGCGGCTGAACCGGGCGCTCGTGTACGACGCGCAGCTGTGCACCGACGTCAACGCGTTCATGCTGTCGGCCGAGATCTCCGGGGCGTTCATCGTGCAGGCCACCGCCAGGCCGGGTGCGTCGCTGCAGGAGATCGAGCGCATCGTCGGCGAGCAGATCGCCGAATTGGCCAGCAAGGGCCCGACACAGGCGGAGCTGGATCGCGCACGCACGAAGCACGAGTTCAACTTCATTTCGGGGCTCGAGCGCATCGGGGGGTTCGGTGGAAAGGCCGACCTGCTCAATCAGTACAACGTGTTCCTCGGCGATCCAGGCAAGCTCGATGAAGACATGGGGCGCTATCGCGTGCTGACCACCGACACGGTACGCGACGACGTGAAGCGTTGGCTCGACACCACCAATCGGCTCGTCATCAGGTTCCGGCCCGAGACGTCGTCGCGGCCTGCGCAGAGCACGCTCGCCCGCCCGGCGCCGCCGCCGGCCGGCACCGACCGGCCGTTCGTGGCGCCACGCGTGCAGCACGCCACGCTGGCGAACGGGCTCGAGCTGTTCGTGGTCGAGCGGCCTGACCTTCCCAAGGCCACCGTGACGCTGGCCACGCGAGCTGGAGCCATGGCGGACCCCTCGGGCAAGGCCGGGCTGGCAACGATGGCCGTCCGCACGATTGACATGGGCACCGAGCGGCGCAAGGCGCTCGAGATCGAGGAGGCCCTCGGCGACCTCGGAACCTCACTGTCCGGCGGAGCAGGACGCGAGTTCGCCACGCTGAACCTCGAGGTGCTGCGCCGCAACCTGTCGCCGGCGCTGGCCATCGTGGCTGACGTCGTGCAGCATCCGACGTTCCCACAGGCCGAGGTCGAGCGCGAGAAGCAACGGCAACTCGACGCTCTCGCGCAGCAGGAGAACAACCCCAATGCGATTGCCGCGCGTGTGCGTAACATCCTGGCTTTCGGGGCCGAGCATCCCTATGGCTCTCCGGCGCAGGGCCTGCCCGACACGGTCAAGGCGATCACGCGTGACGACCTCGCCGCGTTTCACGACGCGCGCTGGAAGCCGGGCAGTTCGGCGCTCATCGTCGTGGGCGACGTGACGCTGGCCGACGCACGAGCGCTGGCCGAAGAGCATTTCGGAAGCTGGACGGGAGGCGCGGCGGCGGCCGTGAAGGTCCCCGACCCGTCGCCGGCCCAGACGGGACGCATCTATCTGGTGGACCGCCAGGACGCCGCGCAGACCGTCGCGCAGCAGTTCCTGCCGGTGCCGGGGCGCAGTGCACCCGACTACTACGCGCTGATGATGGCAGACGCGGTGTGGGGTGGCGGTGGGTTCGGCACGCGACTCAACCTGAACCTTCGTGAGGATAAGGGCTACTCGTACGGGGTGTTCTCGAACCTGGCGCCATATGCCGAGGGCGGCGTGTGGTTTGCGGGCGGTGGCGTGCAGACCGACAAGACCGCCCCGGCGGTGACCGAGTTCGACAACGAGCTGAAGGCCCTCTCGGGCACGCGGCCCATCACCCGCGAGGAGTTCGAGTCGGCGCGCCAGACGAAGATGCGCGGATACACGCAGCAGTTCGAGGCGTACACGCGCATCGCCGGACAGATCGCGACGCTCTGGGCACAGGGGTTGCCGATGACCGAGCTGCAGCGCGAGTACGACGCCACCTCGTCGGCGACGCACGAGGCGGCGCTGGCGGCCGCGCAGACCTACGCGAGGCCGGACCGCGCCATGCTGCTGCTCGTGGGCGACAGGGGGAAGATCGAGGGTGAAGTGCGCGGGCTCGACCTCGGCGAGGTGGTCGTTGTCGACAGCATGGGCCGACCCGTTGGTGGCGGCGGCACGTCATCAGGAGGCGGGGCACGGTAGGGCCACCGGTACGCGGGTGGGGGAGGACGCAGCAGAGGCGTGGCTCCCTCGTTCGCGGCTCCTAGCCGGGCGGTATCGACGTGCTGTCTGGCAAGCCGAGGACGTACGCGACGGCCATGGCCGCCAGGCACCGCCGGCGCGAGATCGACGTCCAGCGCCGTGCCATCACGACACCCGCCACGGCCCGCGTGGCGCCGGGCCGGTGAGCAGCTTGTTGGCCTCGGGATCCTTCGGAAAGCGTTCGCTGACGGGATCCCACTGCAGCGTGGCGCCGCCGCGTTCGATCGCGATGTGCGGCAGGTGACAGAGGGTCATCACACGCTGGCCCACCTCGGCGTCTTCCATCGTCTGGCCGCGGCTGCGCACGGCCTCGATGAAGTCCACGCGTTCGCTGCGGAGGGGGAAGCGGACCTCGCCGTCGCCGATGCGTTCCTTCAGGATGGCCGGCGAACTGGCTTCGAGCAGGTCGGGGTGCGCGTCGGTCTTCGAGTAGTTCACCTGCAGCCAGCCCTTGTCACCCTCGAAGCGCACGTGAGGCTCGCCCATCCGGTAGGTCATCTCGACGCCGTTGGCGAACCTGTACGTCGCGTCGAAGTTCTCGAGCACGTTCCAGACGTCGTCGTCGTGGAAGTTGCCGGTGGCGCGGACCTCGATGGGACCCGTCCGCTCCGTGTCGTTGGCCCACATCGCGATGTCGTTGAGGTGCGCGCCCCAGTTGGTCAACATGCCGTCGGCGAAAAGCCGGCTGCGGAACCAGCCGGGACGGCTGCGCAGATCGCGTGGCGCGTGCACCCGTTTCTGCATGTACGGCACCTCGGGTGCTGGGCCGAGCCACATGTCGTAGTCGAGTTCGGCCGGCGGCGTCACCACGACGGCAGGCTCGTCGGGGAACAGCTCGCGCGGCGAACTCGAGCGGATGGTGTGCAGCTTGCCGAGCCGGCCGTTCCGCACCAGCTCCGCCGCTCGGTGGAAGCGTTCGAGCGAGCGGAACTCGCTGTCCACCCGGAAGACACGCCCGTGTGCCTTCACGAGATCGACCAGGGTGCGGCCCTCCGAGACGAAGCGCGTCGTCGGCTTCTCGAGCGAGACGTCCTTGCCGGCCTTGAGCGCCGCCACGGCCATCGGCACGTGCCAGTGATCGGGCGTGGAGATCATCACGGCGTCCACGTCGTCGCGGTCGAGCACCTCGCGGAAGTCGCGGTGCGTCGCGCATCCCGTGTAGCTGCCCGACGCCGAGGCGCTGGCGTAGTGGCGCTCGACGAGCGCTTTGGCCTGCGCCATCCGCCAGCTGTCCACGTCGCACACGGCCACCACCTGCACGCCGGGCACGGCCATGAACTCGGGGATGTTGAGCGCCATCGCCTGACGGCCCGTGCCGATGAAGGCCAGCGTGATGCGATTGCTGGCCGCCTGGGTGCCGCGCAGCCGTGCAGGCAGCAGCAGCGGACCGGTCGACGCTGCGGCGAGCATGCCTGCGGCCCGTAGGAACCTGCGGCGACTCCGTCTGGAGGTCATGAGCGACTAGGGTAGCCCGAAAGGCGGGCGCTCGATTCCGGTTGCGCGTGCCGCAGAAATTGGTTGAATGGAGATGCTATGCCCGCGCAGGTCCGTCGCCACCTCTATCTGCCCGATCGCGATCGGTCGTTCTGGAAGGCCGACGATGGGCTCGTCGCGCCGCTGCGTTACCTGGCCTGGGGCTATCGCGACTTCGCACGGCGTCCCGTGCCCGTGAGCCGGCACGACGGGTGGGTCTGCGTGCTCATCGCCGAGGGCAGCGCGACGATGGCGGTGGGGCGTCGGCAGGTGCGCATGCCGGTTGGGGCGTTGGCGATTCTCGGGCCCGACTGTCCGTTCGGGTGGACGGGCGTCGGCGCAGGCCCGTGCCGGTTCCTGTTGTGGCTGTGGGATCGTGCGCCAGGTGTGATGTCGGACCAGGATGGCCCCGGCGCGTGTCGCACGAGACGCCTGCCGCGGTCTGAGCGCGAAGCCTTTGCGTCTCTGCACGACCTCTGCCGGCGCGAGGTGTTGCGCGTGGGGGGGCCGGACGGCAGGTATCTCGAGGGCTGCCGCATCCTGTTCGACACGACGCTGCGGCGGGCGATGGCGGAGGAAGGGGAGGCTGGCAGCGGGCGAGTGGTGGCGGGTATGCGAGGGTCGGAGACGGGCGTGCTTGCGCGGGCGTGGCTGGCGGCGCATCTCGACAGCCGCGAGCCGATTGCACGGGTGTGCGACTACCTGAACGTGTCGCAGTCCACGCTGTACCGGGTGTTCGTGGCGGAGGAGGGCCGGAGCCCGCTCGCGTGGTTTCACGCCGCGCGGATGGCACGGGCGCAAGAGCTACTGACCCGGGAGGGGATGTCGGTGAAGTCGGCGGCGCAGGCGCTGGGGTACGCGCATGCCAACGACCTGAGCCGCGCGTACCGCCGGCACTTCGGGGTGACGGCGGGGTGACTGGGGGTCAGGTCTCGAAAGCGAGCGTTTTGCACGATCCGGCCCCATGGCCGCGACAGGCTCCGTCCTCATGCCCACGCGAATGCACGAGGGGTGACGCCGCCTGCCTGCGGACTGTCGAATCCCTCGTTTCCCGGTCGACCACACCGTGAGAACGGGTGCGAGTGGCCTCGCGTGACCCCGGCGCACTCGCGCCACATCAATCCGGACCGCCTCGCAGCGGCCCGCCCCGAAGGAGTTCCCCGATGCGTGTGATGGTGATCGTGAAAGCGAGTGACGAGTCGGAGCGCGGCGAGATGCCGAGCACCGAGATGCTGACGAAGATGGGCGCCTACAACCAGCGGCTCGTCGAGGCCGGCATCATGCTGGCGGGTGACGGGCTGCACCCGACGTCGAAGGCCAAGCGCGTGCGCTTCTCGGGCGAGCAGCGGACGGTCGTGGACGGCCCGTTCGCCGAGACGAAGGAGCTCATCGCCGGCTTCTGGATCTGGAAGGTGGCGTCGATGGAGGACGCGATTGCGTGGCTGAAGCAGGCGCCCTTCGACGGCGGCACCGAAATCGAGGTGCGGCCCATCTTCGAGACCGAGGACTTCGGCGACGAGCTGACACCCGAACTCCGTGCGCAGGAAGAGCGGCTACGCGTCGAGCTCGAGAGCCGGGCGCAGTAGGCGCGCCGCCCCGCGCCGGGCCGGTAGAATAGGGGGATGGTTCGTCGCCTGCCGTTCCTCGTCGCCGTGCTGGCCCTCGCGGCGGGCCTGACCGCGGGCTGCGACCGCGTGTACTACGGCACGATGAAGAAGTTCGGCGTCGAGAAGCGCGACATCCTCATCGACCGCGTGCGCGACGCGCGCAAGGCGCAGCACGAGGCGCAGGAGGAGTTCAAGACCGCCCTCGAGCGCTTCCGCGAGGTCGTCGAGGTGGATGGCGGCACGCTCGAGAAGAAGTACGACCAGCTGAACGGGCAGCTCGAACGGGCCGATCGACGTGCCCGCACCGTGCACGACCGCATCAAGTCGGTGGAGGACGTGGCCGACGACCTGTTCAAGGAGTGGCGCAAGGAACTCGGTCAGTACACCGACCGCGGGATGCGCGCCGAGAGCGAACGTGAACTGCAGGCCACGCGGAAGCGCACCGACGCGCTCATCGCGGCCATGCGCCGGTCGGAGCAGCGCATCGACCCGGTGCTGCGGCCGCTGCGCGACCGGGTGCTCTTTCTCAAGCACAACCTGAACGCCAAGGCGCTCGGCGCGCTCACCAGCGAGCTGACGGCCGTCGAAGGCAACGTGGACGAACTGGTGGCCGAGTTGCAGACGGCCATCGCGGAAGCGGATGCGTACCTGAAGGAGATGGAGACGCAGGAGGGGACGTAAGCGGCGGACGGTCCTGGCGGTTCGCGGTCCGGAGGTCCACAGTCCGCCAGGGCGCGCCGGCGGGTGAGCCGCCACGCTCTCGGAGCGCCGCGGGGACTGGCAGGGCACGGCGACTGGCGTCCGCCTCCGGTGCGGCCGTCGGCCACGCTGCGCCCCCGCCGTGCCTTGTACCGGGGAGACCGCATCGGCCGCGTGTCGGTGGGCCTCGCTACGGTCTCCCCGGGGTGCCGGCGGGCCGGCGCGCGTGGCATGGCACCTGGAGGACGGCCGCACAGTCGGCGGGCCACCAGCCACCGCGCCCTGCCGGGTGCGGCGCGTGCGGGGCGTGGGGTCAGACCTGCCGCGTGCGCTTCTGGGGTCAGACCTGCGGCGTGTCGACCTGGGGCCAGGCCTGCGGCGTGTTGTCGGCTGGACCGACCGCGTACAGGAGGCGCGCCGCGGGGACTGGCAGGGCGCGGCGACTGGCGTCCCGCCTCCGGTGCGGCCGTCGGCCATGCGGCGCCCCCGCCGTGCGCTCTTGCCTGGGGCCAGGGACTCCGGCCGTCACTCCCGTCCTCGACCCCCGCTCCCCGATCCGCGATCCGCGATCCGCGATCCCCGATCCCCGATCCGCGATCCCTACTCGCCCGGAAACCCCAGCGCCGCCCGCACCCGCTCGAACCGCGCCTCCCCACGGAGCGGATCGAACCACGGGCTGACGTGCGTGAGCACCAGGTACGGATCGCGCGTCTCGTAGGCCCGCTCGAGCGCGTCGAGGGCGAGGTCGACCCGCCCCGTCGTCGCATACGCCATGGCGACGATGGCGGGCGAGAGGTGCTGACGCGCGGACAGTCGAGTGACGTCGTCCATCACCCGTGCGGCCTCGTCTGCCCGCCCGAGCCGTGCCAGGCTCATCGCACGGAAGCATCGCATCAAGGCATAGTCGGGCGAGATGGAGAGCGCGCGCTCCACGGACGCCAGTGCCCCCTCGCCATCGCCGAGCTGGATCGACGCGAGCGCCACGTGTTCGTGCCCGCGGACGTCGTGCCGATCGAGGCCGACCATGTGGGTGCCGATCGCCGCGGCCTCCTCGAACCGCCGCGCGTTGAAGGCCACCGCCGCCGCGACGTCGTGGTTGGCCATCGCGGTGGGGTCGATGGTCAGCACGTCCTCGGCTTCCTGGGACGCCTCGGCGAAGCGCCCCATTGCGGCGAGAAAGAGCGCGTACCACCGGCGCGCCCGTGTGTGGCGCGGGTCGAGTTGCAGCGCCCGCCTGAATGCCTGCTCCGCGCCCGTCCAGTTCCACTCGCCGTAGTAGCGCACGAAGGCCAGCGACGCATGCGCGTCGGGCAGGGTGGCGTCTATTGCCAGCGCCTCGAGCGCATGCTGGCGCGCCAGCCGGAAGGCGTCCGTCGGCGGAAGCGTGTCGTTCAGGACGTAGTAGTCGGCCAAGCCGGCATGGGAAGGCGCATGCCGCGGGTCGAGGGCCAGCGCGTCGCTGAAGTAGTCCCGGGCCCTGGCAAAGTCGGCCTCGTTTCCACGGGCAATGTGATAGCGGCCCATCAGAAACGCCTGGCTTACACGAGGGTCCACCTGCACTGGCGGCGCCGCGGGACGAGCAGTGGTCGGATCACCCATCCGAGCACGCACCTCCAACGCCACGGCGTGGGCCACCTCCCGCGCGCCAGACAGCGCACGGTCACGGCCATGTTCGTAGCGGCCCGCCCAGAGGTGGCCAGCCTCACGCGCATCCACCAGCTGCACCGTCGTCTGGATGCGGTCGCCCTCGCGGAGCACCGAGCCTTCGACGATGGCGTCGACGCCCAGTTCCTGCGCGACGTCGGGCAGCGGCTTGCCGGTGTGACGGTAGGGCAGGGTCGCCGTGTGCGACACGACACGCACATCGCCGAGACGAGTGAGTTCGGTGACGAGCGCATCGGCCATCCCGAAGGCGACGTAGTCGTCGCCCTGGTCACCGCCGCCCGCGCCTGCCTCCGCCACGATGACGGCAAACGGCAGCACCGCGAGTGACCGCGGCAGGTGCGCCGCCGGACGGGATGTGCTCTGCCAGCCGATCACCCCCACCACGACGAGGAGGACCATCGCCGTGCCCGCCCACGTCGTGCGCCGCGGGCTCCACCAGGCCGTGCCGCCAGATGTCCCGCCGGCCCCGCCGTCACGCGCCAGGGCGCTAGACGGCTCGCCCCCCTCGTCTCGTCCCTGCCCGTCGTCGCTACCCGGCCTGTGGCGTTCCCACGTCACGGGGACAATCAGCCGATAGCCGCGCCGCGGCAGCGTCTCGATGAACCTTGCGTGATCACCGACGTCGCCCAGCACGGCCCGCAGCCGCTTCACCGCCGTGTTCAGACTGCGGTCGAAGTCCACGAACGTGTCGTCGGACCACAACTCACGCTGCAACTCGGCGCGTGTCACCACGCCGCCGTCGCGCTCGAGCAGGCACTCCAGTATGCGCAGTGGCTGTCCAGCGATGTGGACGCGCACGCCGGCCTTCCGCAGGTCGCCCGTCTCGACGTCCAGTTCGAACTGCGCAAAACGGGCGCGCGTGCGGCCAGATGTCCGACGTTCCATGGGGAGGGCCGTCTGTGTGGTGACGCGGAAACCTCAGCAGGGTACTACACGCCCACCACGAGCGCCACACCGTCCCGGGCCGCAGCGCGTCGTTGACCTTGCGTGTCACATCGTCTCGTAAGTCCATGACTTCTCAATGAGATCGCATGTCACATGCAAGTCATCCTGGATCCATTGCGCAGCACATGGGCCAGCGCTACGGTACGCGGCACCATGCCATCAGTCGCCGACGGTTGCTCGCGCGTGCGGACGCGCGTCGTCCTCCTCCTCCTCTTGCTCGGGCTGCCGTTGGGGGCATCCACGGCGTCTGCGGAGGAGTGCGGCAACGGCACGACGTTCGACGTGCGGCTGCCGAACCTCAATGGAAGAGGCGACGACATGCTCACGCTCCCCGACGGCTGCCGCATCTATGCGCTGCTCGTGAGCGGCTATTCACGCAACGCACCGCTCGACGAACTGTCGTTCTACAACCTGGCGAAGTTCGTGATGGAGCAGGACGGCTACGTGCACTGGGCGTGGTGGAACAACCTGCTCAAGGAGTACATGGCGCGCCCGCTGCACCTGACCGACACGGTCACTCTGCCCCTCACCGGCGCGCACGGTCCCACGCCGGGAGGCCTGTCGGGCACGCACGCGCTGGGGTTTGCGCCGTTCGAAGGACTCCTCGCCCCGAAAGCGGTGCCCGAGGAGGATCACCAGTTCCAGAGCGATGCCAGCCGCATGCTCACCGCCATTCGTGCCCGCAACCCGGACGCCATCATCATCGTCGTGGGCCACAGCATGGGCGGCGCCGCGGTCGCCCGGCTCGGCACCAATCCCAACGTGCCGATCGACGTGCTCGCGCCGATCGACCCCGTGGGCAACCGCAGCGACCCCGTCGGACGTCCCACCGGCCACACGTACAACTGGACCCGCTGGCGCGCCACGCGGACCTTCCGAGGCATCCGACGGGCCGACTGCGTGCGCAACAGCCTCGGGCTGTGCCGGAACTTCGGCACCTTCCTGCAGCCCCGATACACGTGCGGCGCGACGGGTGGCTATCTCGACTTTCCCGTCGTGCCCCCCAGCTTCGCCCCGCTCGTCTGTCCGACGCCCTACGACGACCGAGGCACGGTGCTGCAGATGGGCGGCAACGTGAAGCGGCTCTATCACCGGTGGCAGACCGAGGCGCCGTTTCCGTTCGACGTCAAGGCGTCGTACTACTTCGGACACTGGGCCCCGCTCAACTCCGGTTCGCTGCTCGAGGCGCGCAACATCCAGCGTCCCGTGCTGCAGAATGCGGTGGGTGAGTCAGACCCGCAGAAGACGTGCGCCGTGGGTCTCGACCCGCGCGACGACACCAGACTGTGCAACCCCGGCGACGGGCACGGCGAGATCGTCGGATTCCGTACGCCGACACCCGGGCGTCCGAACCCTGAGGGCCCCAACGTCCCGATCGCGCCGCTCGCCGCACAGGCGAGGGCGTGGGCGCGATACGACGCCGACGACACGGCGTCCATCCGGTCCGCGAAGGCGGCACAGCGTCGCCAGCGCCTCCTCGCCATGCGAGGGGCAGACGAGAACTGGGGGCATCGTCCCGCCGACCCCGATCTCTGCATGGTGTCGGACGACCTCGTGGCCATCACCAGCCACCTCTTGTCGCAGCAGCCGGCCCCGCCCGGACCGCCGACGACGACGGCGATTGTGTCGCCGGAGACGAACGCCGACGGATGGCACAACGACGAGGTGATGGTGACGCTCGTGGCCACGCCGGCCGAGGGACGGGAGGTCGAGTCCCTGGTCGTCGAACTCACCGGCGCGCAGAGTGCACCGGTGACGACCGTCGAGGGCACCTCGTTCGACCTCGCGATCACCGCCGAGGGCGAGACCACCGTGCGCTACTACGCACGCGGCAGCGACGGGCAGGAAGAGGCGCCGACCGATCTGGTCGTCCGCGTCGACACCACGCCGCCCGACATCAGCGCGGTCGTGAGCCCGGCACCCGACGCGCAGGGCTGGCACACGGGTCCGGTGACGGTGACCTTTGACGCCAGCGACCCGCTCTCTGGCGTGGCCACGGTCGCGGCACCGGTTGTCGTCAGTGCGGACGGGTCGGGGCAGGAGGTGGTGGGAACCGCCACCGACCTGGCCGGCAACACGGCGTCGGTGGTCACCACCCTGAACCTCGACGCCAGCCGAGGGTCGTTCACGCAAAGCGCATCGACCTGGCTCCTGGCCGAGGGTGCCGACAACGCGATCTTCACGCAGGAAGTCCTGGTGGGGAATCCGAGTCTCGACACCCTCGATGTGACCCTGACGCTGCTGCCGCAACCCGATGCCATCGCCACGCATCTGTCGCGCACGTTCACGCTGAGGCCGACGTCGCGTCTCACCGTGCGGCCCCGCACGGACTTCGGCTTGAATGGCAGCAGTTCCTTACGCGCCAGCGCCGTCGTGACAGGAACCTCCACCCCCGCCGACATCGTCGTCGAGCGGACGATGTATTTTTCGGGTGGGAGCGGGCGAGGGGCGCACAACGCGGGGGGCGTGGCGCAGCCGGCGTCGTCGTGGACGCTGGCCGAAGGGGCGACCACCATCTTCGACACCTTCGTGCTGGTGGCCAACGGGAACGAGACCGACACGCACGTTCGCGCGACCTACCTGACAGGCACGGGTGAGGAGTACGTCACCGAGCAGCACGCGCCCGCCGATGGGCGCGTGACGTTCTGGCCGCGCGCCGAACATCAGGGGCTGCGTGCCGCCGAGTTCTCGACGTTCGTCGAGTCGTTGACGCCGGGCAACGACGTCATCGCTGAGCGTGCGATGTACTTCGACGGTCTGCGGGCGGGGCACGACGCGGTGGGCATCGCGGCGCCGGCCACCACCTGGTTCTTCGCCGAGGGGTTCACCGGCGGCAACGCGCAGACGGCCTTCGAGACGTTCTTGCTGCTGGCCAACACCGGGCAGACGACGGCGACGGTGACCATCGACTACCTGCTCGACAGCGGCGACGTGGTGACGCTTCCGTACACGGTACCGGCACGCAGCCGGTTCACGGTGTGGGTGGACCAGGAGGGGCGCTTTGCCGACACGCGCCTTGCGGGTGCGTCGTTCGGGCTCCGCATCACGGCCGACCAGCCCATCGTCGCCGAGCGCGCGATGTACTGGGGCGTGCCATCTGCGACCGACCCGACCACGCCGCTGCTGCCGTGGAACGAGGGACACGCGACGGCCGGCGCGACCGAGCCGGCATCGCGCTGGGCGTTTGCGGAGGGGGCGCAGGGGGAGCTCGGTACGCCCGCCGTGCGCCACGACTCGTTCTTCCTGCTCGCCAATCCGAACCCCGCGCCGATTGCCGTGCGCGCGACGTTCGTGCGGGAGGACGGTCACGGCGTGGTGCGCGAGAGCTGTGTGGGGGCGCACACGCGTGCCAACATCTGGACGGCGACGCATCCGGAGTTGGCGGGACACCGCTTCGCGACGTTCCTCGAGGCCGTGGCGAGCACGACGTGCGGGAGTGGCGGGGGCGAGTTGTTCGTGGCGGAGCGCGCCATGTATCTGGGGCCCGGCTTTGGGGCGGGGCACGTGAACATGGGGACGCCGTGGCCGGGAGTGATAGTGCAGCCGCCGGAGTAGGTGCCGGGGTCAGACCTCCCGCGTGCGGTCCCGGGGTCAGACCTGCCGCGTGTGCTTCTGGGGTCAGACCTCCCGTGTGCGCTTCCAGGGTCAGACCTGCGGCGTGCGGTCTCGGGGTCAGACCTGCCACGTGTGTGCGACTGGACCGACCGCGAGCAGGACGACCCACCGCTCGGCAGGGCACGGCGGCTGGCGTCCCGCCTCCGGTGCGGCCGTCGGCCACGCTGCGCCCCCACCGTACCCGTGCGAGCCCACCGCCGAACTGTCAGGCCCCCACGCCCCCCACGTTCTCCCCCTGACCCACGGCCAGCGCCGTGGCAGGACGATCCTCGATGTCTCCGACGGCACCTGTGCATCCAGGACCTGCTGTGCAGCGCCAATCGCGGGCTGTATCCGGTAGGTGCGTCCTGCCCCTAACCGGCTGGACGATGTACTGTGACGCAAACGCCCAGACCCCCGCCTTCCAGAGGAGCCGCGATGCCTGACCCGTCCGCTGCCTACGACGATGCCCTGCGCCTGGCGGCGGTGGTGCATGCCGGCCAGAGGTGGAAAGGAACGACGCTGCCGTATGTCACGCACGTCGTGCGGGTGTCGCGGCACCTCGAGCAGGCGGGTGCGCCGCCGCCGCTGGTGCATGCCGGGCTGCTGCACGACACGCTCGAGGACCTGGAGGACTCGCCTGCGTTGCGAACGGCGCTACGCGAGGTGGACCCGGCGTTCGAGGCACCTCCGGGAGACGAGGCGTTGAGGGCCGGCGTGGTGCGTCTCATCGACGAGCGCATCGGCGTCGAGACACGCGTGCTGGTGGAGGCCGTGACCGCGCCTTCGAGCGGCGGAGACGAGGACGCTGCGACCAGGCGTGCGCGACGCGATGCGCAGCTCGCGCACCTGCGCCATGCGGCAGACGACGTCGTTCGGCTGAAGGCGGCCGATACCTGGGCAAACGTGACGGAGTTGGCACGCGAGGTGGCGAGCCGGGGTGCGACGGGGGCGCGGGTGAAGGTGCCGGTGGAGGAACTGCGGTGGTACTACGGGGAGGTCGTGGCGATCGTGCGTGCGCGGTTGGGGCCGGACGATGTGCTTGCGGCGACTCTGGAGATGGCGTTTGAAGCGTTGTGAGCGGAGAGGGCCGCGGCCTGGGCAGGCCATCGAGGCGACCTGAACGGCCAGCCTGCGGGTCGCGCCGTGGCATCCGGCCAGCACTCCCCGGGCATGGACGAGCATCGGTCGGACGCCCTGCCATCAGCGGCCTCGCGTCCGGATCCGTCTCGTAGGCGGTCTCTTTCGTGTCGGCGCTCGAGGCGTCAGAGCCCGCCCGGCCGGAACCACCCCTGCGCGTCCAGCACCAGCGGCAATCGTCTGTCGGGCACCCGCACGGCTTGCCAGGGCGCGTGCACGTCCGTGCCGTGCGCCGGTGGGGCGTCACCGGAGAACATGCCCGCGCCGTCCTCGTGCCTGCGGCCGAAGCGCACCTCCCTCGACGCGTAGCATTGTTCCCGTTCACCCGTGAATCCGCCGAGCGTCCTGATGACGAGCCCGTCAGTGCCGAGGACCTGGCGAACTTGGGTGATGTACTGCCGCGCGTACACCCACATACCCGCGAAGAACACCACGCCGATGGACGCCACGCCGCATCCGACGGCGATCCTCGTGGCAAGGGGCGCGAGTACACCGCCATCCGCCGGCGCGAGGCCGTAGTGCCGCGCCAGGTCGACGCCCCACCACACGGCGCCCGCAGCCACGCACACCGCGAACCACGTCAGCGCTCGCACCTTCCACGCCTGGCGGCCGGCGTCGTACAGCACATCAGTCCCGTGTGTCGTCGAGTGCGCCGTACTCGCGGCCTGTCTCCGACGGCTCGCCATGACAGGTGCCAGCATAGTCGAAACTCCGTGTGTCACCGACGACCGCATTAGGACGGCGTCTGCGCTCCCTCGCTGAACGGGGCCACGGCGTCACGTCGTCAGGACGCCATCGCGCGGACTGTCTGTCAGTCGGGCCGCCGGCGCCGTGTACGTCGCGTTTTCGGTGCCGGTGTGCCGATGACCTCCTGAACCTCATCCTCGGTGAGCTTGCGCACGTCCCCGTCCATCACGAGCAGCAGGCCGCGTGCCCAGTTCGCCATCTGCTCGTCCACCGACCGCTCGATCATCTCGAGGACGTCAGGCGGGAGGATATCGGCGTCGCGCGGCGCCCTCTTTCGGGTACGCGGCGAGGCGACAGGCGTTTCGCCAATGCGCGCCTGCAACCTCACGATGCCGGCCCGGAGGCCGAGGCTCCGCAGCAACGCGATCTCTGAGACCTGGGCGGCGCTGACGCGCTCGGTCGCCTGTTTGACTTCGACGAAGTGGAAATCCATGGCGCGGCCCTCGCGGACCCGGTAGAGCAGCAGGTCGGTGACGCCATGCCGGGGCGCCTCGCGATGCGCGTCCAGGATGTGCGAGAGCCTGTCACGGCGGGCCAGGAAGCGCAGCAGCGTGAGCAGTGTCTGCGGCGGAAGCGACCCGAGATGCGTGCCTGCCAACTTACGCTCGACACGAACGGTGCGCAGCTGCGCGCGGACCTCGTCGACCGGCATGGTGAGAAGGCCGGGGCATCGCGTCAGCAGCGCATCCACGATCCGCCACAGCGACGGCGGCAGGCGGCAGCCGTGATAGGTCGACCCATCACGTCGCCTCGATCCGAGCCGGCGCCAGCGCTCGACGACGAGCGTTTCGGGCACGGGCGCGACGCGTCCGTTCGCGATCCGGGGTGCGCGCGTCGAGACGCCCAGCCGGATCTCGAGGTAGCTGGCATCGCGGGGAGAGAGGGATCGCGGTGGCGTGGTCGGCATGGGCATCGACCTCTACGACCGCACGGCGTCCACCATGCGCTTCACTGCCTGCTCGAGCAGTCGCATGCCCACGGCATCCCCGCGCATGTGTCCGAGCCGCACCACCACGAGGTCCTGCGAGGGCAACACGATCACGCGCTGGCCACCCGCGCCGGCCATCCAGTACGCATCGGTCGGGATGTCGAGGTCGCCTGTGGCATTCAGCCAGAACATGCCGCCGTATTCGGGCCGAGCCCACCCGGGTGCCGGCTGGCGCACGAACGACACGAACCCGTCGGGCAGCAGGCGTTCGCCCTGCCACATGCCGTCCTGCGCGTAGAGCAGACCCAGCCGCGCCCAGTTGCGCACCGTGCCGTAGTCGTAGCCGCTCAGCACGAAGTTGCCGTACGCGTCGGGCTCGAGCACCTGGCGCCGGATGCCGATGCGGTCGAACAGCGCCCGCTGCGGCCAGGTGAGGTAGTCCTCGCCGCGTGCCTCCACCGCCTGCCGCACGAGGTGTCCGAGCGTCAGCGGATCGCAGTTGCGATAGCGCCCTTCCGTGCCGGGCGCGAACTGCAGCGGCCGGCTGGTGGAGAAGCGGAACACGTCGAGCGCGCCGGTGTACACGAGCACGTGCGCCGGGTAGCCGTCGGCCTCCGAGAAGTCGGCGTCGGCCGGAGAGGTGCAGTGCAGGCCGCTGCTCATGCGCAAGAGATCGCTGACGCGTATGCGGCGCCGGGAATCGTCGGGGCGCTGCCACGCCTCGACGGGAGCCGGCGTATCGAGGGCGAAGTCGCCGCGCTGGATCAGCAGGCCCACGAGCGTGGCCGTCAGGCTCTTGCCCATCGACCAGCTCTCGAGCTGCGTGTCGGCCGTGATGCCCGGGCCATAACGTTCGGCGACGATGCGTCCCTTGTGGAGGACAAGGAGTCCTGCGGTCAGGGCGTCCGGATCGGAGAAGGCGAGGTCCACGGCGGCGTCGAGTGCGGCGCGGTCCACCTCGGAGGGCCAGGGGCTGGAATCTGGCGCGTCGCCCATGGGCCAGGGCAGCGTGGACGCATCGGGAAGGGCCGTCCGCACCGGCACGGGGGCGAAGAACACGCTCTCGGTGCCCTCGGGATGGATCACGCAGCCCTGGTCGCCGTAGAAGCCCGCCGACCTCGTGACGCTGTCGCGAACGGTGACGTGCACCACCTTCCGGTCGCGGTCCACGCGGGTGGCCACATGGGGGCGGTCGGCTTCAGGAGTGAGGAAGAAGGCGCTGTTGCGGCGCGCCTCGTCTTCCGCCCGTCCCGAGACAAAAAGCGCCGAGCAGAGGATCTTCGCGTACCCGGCGGCGCCGAGGGTCAGCGGCGTGACCGTGGGGGAGAAGCGTCCCGTGGTGGCGGGGTTGGAGGTGGACGGCGGCGGCTGCGGTCGTGTCGTGGCCGGGAGCCCGCAGGCAAGCACGAGGGCACACGCCCGGAGGAGGCGCGGGGGCGGGAGCAGAGTGGGCATGCGGGGCATTATCACGCGGCGGCGCGTGAGGTGCGGCGGAAGAGGTTCACGCGCGGCGCGGAGCAAGGGGGTGGCAGGTTCACGTCGGAGGCCCGGAGAGCGTCTGGCTTTTCGCGGCGGGGGGCATGCGTACATGAGGGATGCTTGACGCGTGGTCCCCCACGAGTGCCGGTGCGTGCCATCTCCACCCGTCACCGTGTTCACCCCCGACGAGCCCCTGTGGTTCCTCCGCGCCCTCCGCGCCTCGGCGACGAGCCCCTGTGGTTCCTCCGCGCCCTCCGCGCCTCCGCGTAAGCCCCTGTTCCTGAGCGCCCTCCGCGCCTCCGCGTGAGCCTCTGTTCCTCCGCGCCCTCCGCGTGACTATGTCGGTGGCCACACAGTGCAGAACGCCGCGTTTCGAGACCTGACCCCCAGGGCCCCCCAGGGGGCTTGTTCCTCCGCGTCCTCCGCCCCTCCGCGTGAGCGGCATCGTCCTTGCTGAGTTAACCCCCAGAGCGGCGGCAAAGGGTAGCGCGTGTCCCATTTTCGCCCCGCCGCGGAAGCGAGAAGAGCATATGTGGGGACTGCTGAAGCGATTGAGCACCGAGTGCTGGGGGCAGCACGACTGGATCTACCGCGCCAACACCAGGGGCCTGTGGCTCGAGTGCCGGCGCTGCGGACTGGAATCGCCGGGCCTCGAGCTGGCCGCCCCCCGCTACCACCACACGCAGGACGGCCTCGCCGACCTCCACCGGCTCGACGCGCCGCCCACCCTCCGCGCCGTCCCGGTCGACGCCGACCCCGCACGCCCGCGACGCTTCGAACGCCGCCGCGCGCATCGACGCGCCGAGGGCGACCGCCCCATGCTCGCCGCGGCCCCTCCCGACGCCGCTGCGGCCGGCGAACGCCTGAGCGATGCCGAGCGACGCTGGCTGCACGCCTGGCGCGCCCTCACGCCCGACGAGCGTGTGCTCGCCGAACGCATGGTGGACGGCCTCAGCCTCACCCGCTGCGCCACCCATCACTTCGCGCCGCGTGACCGACAGCCGCAGCCAGAGCCGACCCCCGCGGAATCGCCCGGCCGTCTGGCCGGCTAGGAGCGCCGACATGTCCCTACCCGCCACCACCACCTCGCTCTGGGCCGACACCGCCCCGACCGCCCACTATCCGGCGCTGGATGCCGGCGACCACGTGGACGTCGTCATCGTCGGCGGCGGCGTCACGGGCCTGACCGCTGCCTACCTGCTGACGGCAGAAGGCCGACGTGTGGCGGTGCTCGAACGCGGACGCTGCGGCGCGGGCGACACGGGGCACACCACGGCCCATCTCACGATGGTCACCGACATCCGGCTCCGCGACCTGGAACAGCAGCTGGGGCGAAGCCACGCCCAGGCCGTGTGGGACGCGGGGCTGGCCGCCATCGCGCAGATCGAGGCGCTCGTGTCGGCCAACGACATCGCGTGCGCTTTCGGCCGCGTGGACGGCTACCTGCACGCTCCCGTGGACGACGAGACGGCCGATGCCGCGTCGTTCCGCGAGGAGGCGGAGTTGGCCGCGTCGCTCGGATTCGACGCGGCGTTCGAACCGAACGTGCCGCTGGCAGGACGCCCGGGCATCCGGTTTGCCGGACAGGCCCGCATCGACGCCGGCCGCTACCTGGCCGCGTTGGCGCAAGCCGTCCTCGAGCGGGGAGGGCGCATCCACGAGCACACCGCGGTGGACACGTTCCACGAGGACCCGACGGGGGTCACGGCCAACGGCCATCGCCTGACGTGCGACGAGATCGTGCTGGCGACTCACAACCCGCTGGTCGGCCTCGACAGCACCGCGTCGGCGTCGCTGTTTCAGACGAAGCTGGCGCTCTACAGCAGCTACGCGCTGGCTGCACGTGTGCCGCGCGGTCACGTGCCCGACGCCCTCTGGTGGGACACCGCCGATCCCTACGACTACGTACGCGTGCTGCCGGAGGCGGACCACGACCTCGTGATCTTCGGCGGTCAGGACCACAAGACGGGGCAGGTCGAAGACACAGCTTCCTGCCATGCGCGCCTCGAAGCCGCCTTCCGGCGCCGCGTGCCCGATGCCGCCATCACGCATCGCTGGTCGGGGCAGGTCATCGAGACGCCTGACGGACTGCCCTTCATCGGCCGGAACACCGACCACCAGTTCATCGCCACGGGGTACGCCGGCAACGGCATGACCTTCGGCACCCTCGCCGGCATGATGGCCGCCGACGCCATCGTCGGTCGCCGCAACCCGTGGGCCGACCTGTTCGCCCCGGATCGCCCGGCCGTCAGGCGCGGCGTGTGGGACTACCTCACCGAGAACGTGGACTATCCCTACTACATGATCCGCGACCGGTTCGCCGGCGTGGACAGCCGGCCGCTGCGCGCTGTAGGCAAGGGCGAAGGCGCGGTGGTGGAACATCGGGGCCAGAAGGTCGCGGCGCACCGCGACGGCAGCGGGGTGCTGCACCTGCGGTCGGCCATCTGCACCCACATGGGCTGCACCGTGGCGTGGAACACCAGCGAGCAGACCTGGGACTGCCCCTGCCACGGCTCACGGTTCACGCCGACGGGCGACGTCCTGTCTGGTCCGGCCGAATCTCCGCTGCCTGAGCCGGACGCGTAAGCGCGCGGACACGCGATGCCAGACGAGGCGGACTTGAACATGGTGGTGGCCGGGCTTCTGAGCGACCTGGCCATCGTCCACACGTCCGAACAGCGGAAGTGGGGATACAAGCGGGCCGCAAGCGCCATCCGTGGACTCGACGTGCCATTGCCGTCGCTCGTCGCCCCCGACGGCACGCTGCCGCGCATCCACGGCATCGGCCCGGCCTCGACCCGCGTGATCACCGAAGTGCTCGCGACGGGCACGTCGCCCACCGTGGAACGCGCCGTGGCCGGCAGCTCGCGGGCCGCTGACGTGCACACCCGCCGGACGCTGCGCCAACACTTCCTCAGCCGGGCCCGCGTGCGCGAGGTGCTGGCCAGCGGCGACGCCGCCACACCGGGAGTGGCGCAGTACCAGGGCGACCTCCACATGCACTCGACCTGGAGCGACGGCAGCCAGTCGCTCGAAGACATCGCGGGTGCGGCACTCGCGCGAGGGCACACCTATGCCGCGATCACTGACCACTCTGCGGGCCTGCCGGTTGCCAGGGGCGTGTCCATCGAACGCTTCGTCGAGCAGCACCGCGAGATCGATGCCATCAACGCCTCGCTCGAGGGGCGGCTTCGTCTGCTGAAGGGCGTGGAAGCCAATATCCTGGCGGACGGGACGGTGGATGTCGATCCCACGGACCGTCGCCTCTTCGACATCGTGGTCGCGGCGCCGCATTCCGTGCTGCGCTCCCCGCTGCCGCAGACGGCACGACTGGTGCGGGCAGCCACGGCGCCGGGCGTGCACATCCTCGGGCACCCGAGGGGACGCATGTACGGCTCGCGCGCCGGCGTCGTGGCCGACTGGCCGGAGGTCTTCGCGGCGGCGGCGGCGGCAGGCGTGGCCGTTGAACTCGACGGCGACCCGTCGCGCCAGGATCTCGACCACGTGCTGGCACGTCAGGCGCTCGAGGCCGGGTGTCTGTTTGCGCTCGACAGCGACGCGCACGGTGTCGGCCAGAGCGTGTATGCCGACACGGCGATCGCGCATGCGCGCCTGACCGGCATCCCGCGCGAACGGGTGGTGAACTGCTGGCCGCTGCCACGGCTGCTCGACTGGGCGCGCACACGATCGGCGCAGGCGCTCGCGGGGGTGGGATGACGCAGCCGCACGACATGGTGCGGGTGCGCGGCGCACGCGAGCACAACCTGCGCGACGTGAACGTCGACCTGCCCCGTGAGGCGCTGGTCGTGTTCACCGGCGTGTCGGGATCGGGCAAGTCGTCGCTGGCCTTCGGGACACTGTACGCGGAAGCGCAGCGGCGCTACCTCGAATCGGTGTCGCCGTACGCCCGCCGCCTGTTCCACCAGATGTCCGTGCCGGACGTGGACGACATCGACGGCCTGCCGCCAGCCGTCGCCCTGCAGCAGCAGCGCGGCACGCCCAGCACCCGCTCGTCGGTGGGCAGCGTCACGACGTTGTCGAACCTCCTGCGGATGTTGTACTCGCGCGCCGGGACGTACCCGCGCGGCCACGAGATGCTGCACGCCGAGGCCTTCTCGCCGCACACACCGGAAGGGGCATGCCCCGAGTGCCATGGCCTCGGGCGCGTCTACGACGTCACCGAGCGGTCGATGGTGCCGGACGATTCGCTCACCATCCGCGAGCGGGCGGTCGCCGCCTGGCCCACCGCGTGGCAGGGGCAGAACCTGCGCGACATCCTCGTGACGCTCGGCTACGACGTGGACACCCCCTGGCGCGACCTGCCGCGCAAGGACCGCGACTGGATCCTGTTCACCGACGAGCAGCCCGTCGTGCCCGTGTACGCGGGCTTCGAGCCGCACGAGGTCCGTCGCGCGTTGAAGCGCAAGGACGAGCCGAGCTACCAGGGCACCTTCACGAGCGCTCGCCGCCACGTGCTGCACACGTTTGCGCATACCGAGAGCGCGATGATGAAGCGGCGTGTCGCGCAGTTCATGTCGAGCGTCGAGTGTCCCTCCTGCCATGGACACCGCCTGCGACCGGCTGCCCTCGCCGTGCGCTTCGCCGGGCTCGACATCACCGAGATGTCACGCCTGCCTCTGTCCCGGCTGGCTGGGGTGCTGCGTCGCACTGCCGACGGCGGGGGACGCGGCGCAAAGGGCACACGCGCGGCCGGCGACCATCCCGAGAAGCAGTTGGTCATCACACGCATCGTGGACGACATCGAAGGCCGCCTTGCGGTGCTGCTGGACCTGGGGCTCGGCTATCTGTCGCTCGAGCGCAGCACGCCGACGTTGTCGCCGGGAGAGCTGCAGCGCCTTCGGCTCGCCACGCAAGTCCGATCAAACCTCTTCGGCGTCGTCTACGTGCTCGACGAGCCGTCTGCGGGGCTCCACCCCGTGGACACCGCGGCGCTCGTGTCGGCACTCGACCGCGTGAAGGCCGCCGGCAACTCGCTGTTCGTGGTGGAGCACGACCTCGACGTGATTCGGCATGCCGACTGGATCGTGGACGTCGGCCCGGGCGCTGGCGAATCGGGTGGCCGCATCCTCTACAGCGGGCCGCCCGCCGGCCTGGCCGACGTCGAAACCTCGCGCACGCGCCGGCACCTGTTCGCCGCCCAGCGCCCTCTGCCGCGAACGACGCGTGCACCAGGCGGCTGGCTGCGTCTCGAAGGCGTGACGCGCAACAACCTCGACCGCCTCGACGTCGCGTTCCCCGTGGGCGTCTTCACCACGGTGACCGGCGTCTCGGGCTCGGGCAAGTCGAGCCTCGTCAGCCAGGCGCTCGTCGAAATCGTGGCAATGGCGCTCGGACAACCGGCCGCCCCGCCGGTGGAGGCAGATGCCGACGCACTCGAGGAGGACGCCGTGCTGCCGACCGAAGGGCGCGTGGCAGGGGGGCTGGCGGGCATCACGCGCCTCGTGCAGGTGGATCAGAAGCCCATCGGACGGACGCCGCGGTCGAACCTCGCCACCTATACCGGCCTCTTCGATCACGTGCGCAAGCTGTTTGCCGCCACCGCGACGGCGCGAGCGCGTCGCTACACGGCCAGCCGCTTCTCGTTCAACGTGGGGAAGGGGCGGTGCGAGACGTGCACGGGCGAGGGCTTCGTGATGGTCGAGTTGCTGTTCCTGCCGAGCGTCTACGCGCCATGCCCCACCTGCGGCGGGGCGCGCTACAACGCACGCACCCTCGAGGTGACGTACCGCGACCGCAACATCGCCGAGGTGCTGGCGATGACCGTGGACGAGGCCGCCGCGTTCTTCGCCGACGAGCCGTCCATCGCGCGCGTGCTTGCCGTGGTGCACGACGTGGGCCTGGGCTACTTGCGCCTCGGCCAGGCCGCCACGGAGCTGTCGGGAGGCGAGGCGCAGCGGCTCAAGCTCGCCAGCGAACTGCAACGCGTCCAGCGCGGCACCACGTTGTACGTGCTCGACGAGCCCACCACCGGCCTGCACCCCGACGATGTCGACCGCCTGCTGAACCAGCTCGACGAGCTGGTGGCTGCCGGGAATACCGTCATCGTGGTCGAGCACGACATGCGCGTCGCCGCGCGCAGCGACCACGTGATCGACATGGGCCCGGGCGCGGGTGAGGAAGGCGGGCAGGTGGTGGCGGCAGGCCCTCCACAGGACGTGGCCCGGACGAAGGAGAGCCGCACCGCGCCCTTTCTGGCGCGCGCGCTGTCGTAGGACGCCACCGTTCGACCCATCGCGGCGCTCGTCAGAAGACCACGCGCACGCCGGCGGTCAGCGTACGCCGTCCTCCCGGTCTCAGGCCGTTGGCCAGGTCCACGATGTACAGCCGGTTGGTGAGATTGCGGCCTTCCACCCACAACATCAGGCCGTCGCCGCGCAGCGGTATCTGGACCCGACCCGACCACAAGGCTCGCGCGGGTACCTCGCCAAGCACCACGGTTTCTCGCAGGTCGAAGGTGTCCCCTCCATGCAGGGGTACGCCGTCCTCGTCGGCCAGCGTCAACTCGCGCGTATTGGCGAGGTCGGTGACAAACGATCCCATGGCGGCACGGGTGAGGCTGGCGTGCCATCCGCTGGCGTGCTCGACGCCGGCCGACACGCTCGACGCGTGGCGCGGGACGTCCGGCACCTCACGGCCAATCAGGTCACCTCCTGAGAACGTGGCGCGGACGAATGTGCCAGACATGCGCACGAAGGCGTTGGTCCGTGACCGTGTCCACGCAGCCGAGTGCACCTGCACCGCCCCTTCGAGGCCCGAGGTCCGTGAGTCTTCGCTGTTGACGACGATGTTCTGGTCGCCGATCGTGAAGGGCAACTGCACCACCGTCTGGCTCACGCGGTTGAGGAACGTGGCGCCTTCCACCACGATGCCCGGAATGGCCACTGAACGGGCGCCGATCTGGAGGTTGAGGCCCGTTTCCGGCTCCAGAGGGAATCCAGCGGCGGTACGCGCGAACGCCGGGGTGTAGCCTCGACCGACCGTGGCAAACACCGACGTGCCGGTGCCAAGGGCCACGTGGGCGCTGACGCTCGGCAACAGCAGCGTCGTCGCGTCCGCGTCTGGCGGCCGCCCCGTCGGACCATCGTCCACTGAGGGGAGCCTGCGACGGTGCTGCGTGTAGTGTTCGACGCGCACCCCTGCCGTCACCGTGACGGGCCCTGCGCGTGTCACGTCCTGGATGAAGGCCGATGCCGCCGAGGCACGGTAGCGGATGTCGCGTACGAGTGGGCCGCGTCGAGACTCCTCGAGCACCTCACCTGGCCCGCCTCGACTGCGCTGGTCGTCGAGCGCCTGCCGTTCTCCCCGTACGCCCCACTGCAGCCTGTGCGCCCGCCCGAAGAGGACGGGCCCCTGCCAGTCGGCCCGATGCTCGACGCCCGTCGTGCGATAGTGCCGAAGCCGTCCCACCATCTCACCGGAGACGCCCTCGACAAACGGGGATGCGGGGACCACGCGAGGCAGGAGGTCGACCGGCGATTCGCCGAGGTCCACAGCGAAGCGGGGCCGATCGAGGTTCGTGACGAAGGCCTTGGTGGAGAGCGCCAGCCGTGGCCCGACGTGCGTGTTGTGAGCGAGGTCCACCTTGATCAGGTCGACGGCAATCCTGTTGTACTGCTGCCCCTCACGCTTGTCCCGCGGCGCCGTGCGGAACTCCTGCGGAGTGAGGTTGCTCTCGTCGTAGTGTGAACGTTCGCGGAAGTACGTCGCCGAGGCCTGTACCTCGTGCAGACCACCGGGGCGCCCGGTGATGCTGCCGAAGAAGTCGTCGAACGCGTGACGCTCGACCTCGAAGGCGCCGTCGCCCTTCATGCCCGTGTAGGCGGCCACCACGCCGATTGGCCCGGCCGTCCGCCGATGCAGGATGTGGCGACGCTGTACCCCCTGGGTTCCAAAGGCGACGTCGGCCACCGTCTGGGGTGCGGCCGTGGGCTGCTTGTTCCGGAAGTTGACGATGCCGTGGTTGTTCAGTGGCCCGTGGAGCACGTGCCCGGTACCCCTCAGCACGTCCACACGCTCGAGGCGTTCGAGCGGCGGCGTGTAGTGCGTGCTGGGGTCGAGGTAGGTAGAGGCGTTGATGGGCGTGCCGTCTTCGAGCAGCAGGGTCTTGCGCGAACGCCGGCCTGGGGCGCCGCGCACGCCGATGCCAGAACGTCGCCCCAAGACGTCGTCGTCGACCGCCATGGCGCCAGGCACGTGGACGAGGAGGTCGTGCAGCGAGAAGGGACGCCATCGCACGATCTCGTCGTCGCTCAACGTCGTGGCGGCGCCGGGTGTGTCGTGGACATCGTCGGGCACCACCTCGCGCACGTCGACCGTCACGTGCACCTGTGGTGCCGTTTGGGCGGTCGCAGCCTGACCGGTCGCGCCCACCAGAATCAGCGTGAGTGTTCGAGCAATGGACGCTGGGCTCATCGCCAGGATGTCCGTTCAGCAACGCGAGCCACGGTTCCTCGCGAGAGCAGCGAAGACACGGCGAGTACGAGCCGCCGGGCCATCCATCCGGCCGCCCCCGCAGCGCCAAGGCAGAGCATCAGGTCGAGCGCCGGGGACGCCGCCGCCGACGCCGGCGAGGGTGCCGGACGAGTCGCGGTGCGTCGTGTCAGTCGTGCCTGGCCATGCCGGGACATACCGGCCCGACGTGCAAGGAGTACGCCATGCTGCACGCCTGGCGGGTGTCGCGGTGGCACTGGGTTCGGCGTGTTCCTTGCTTCCCCCCAGGTCATGACCCGAGCGACGGCCAGCCTCCGCCACGGCCGATGGCAGACCGCGGCGCTCGCCGCTGGGGTGGTCGGAGGGGTGGCGGCCGCGCTGGCCGTGCGCAGCTTCCGACGCCCGCGCTTCGATCTGAACGGCCGCACGGTCATCGTGACCGGCGGCGGCCGCGGGCTCGGCTACCTGCTGGCTCGCGAGTTCGCGTGGCGAGGGGCGCGCGTCTTCATCACCTCTCGCACCACGGCCGACCTGCGCCGTGCCGAACGACGGCTACGCGACAGCGGCCTCGACGTCACGGCGCTCTCGTGCGACATCCGGGAGATCACCCAGGTTGCCCGACTGGTGTCGCAGGTCGTCGCGCAGACCGGCCGCATCGACGTGCTCGTGAACAACGCCGGCATCGTCCAGATGTCGCCTCTGGACCACACGCGGCTCGACGACTACGAAGATTCGCTTGCGACGCACCTCTGGGGGCCGATGTATCTGGTGCGGGAGTGCCTGCCGTACATGCGTGCGCTTGGTGAAGGCCGCATCCTGAACGTGGCGTCAATCGGCGGGCGCATCGCCATTCCGCACTGTGCACCGTACTCGGTCGGAAAGTTCGCCCTGGTCGGCCTGTCGGCGAGCCTGCGGGCCGAACTTGCGCGCGAGCGGATCCTCGTGACGACGGCAACGCCAGGGTTGATGCGAACCGGGGCACACGTGCATGCGCGGGTTCGCGGGCGTCACCAGCGGGAGGCCTTCTGGCTCGGCGCGGGCCTGGCCACACCGCTCACCTCGATGAACGCCGCGCGCGCGGCACGACAGATGACGCGGGCGACCCTCGACGGCCGTGCGCAAGTAACCCCAGGCATCCAGGCGCGCCTGGCCGCCTGCCTTCAGGCGGCCGCGCCGGAACTGAGCGCCACGGTGTCGGCCGCGCTCACACGTCTCGTGCTTCCGGGGCCATCGAGCGACTCGTCTGCGGACCTGGTACGCGTTGCCGGCGAGGTGGGGTTCGGCGCGCTCGAGCCGCTGCTGACGCGCGGCCCCGCCGGCAGCGACTACGAGACCGAGGGTTAGCCTGGTTCACGGCGGCGATGGGCCCACGGCCACACCCCAGGGGCCCCTGCCGACCTTCACTGCGGCCACTGCCGTCAACGTCGTCGTGTCCACCACGGAGAGGTCGTCCGACAACCCGTTGGCCGAGTAGAGATGTCGTCCGTCAGGCGTGAGCGCGAGCCCCCAGGGACGCTGGCCGACCGCCACTGTCTCGACGATGGCGAGAGTCTCGGCATCGATTACCGAGATCGAGTCGCCGTGCCCGTTGGCCACGAACACCCGAGCGTTGTCGTGCGCGACGACGACCCCTACGGGTTGGGCCCCGCGTGGAAGCCGGATGCGCTTGACGACCTTGTGGGTCGTGGCATCGACGACCGCCACGGAGGAGCCAATCTCGGCGGTCACATAGGCCCGGCGGCCGTCGGGAGCAAAGGCTGCCGCGCGTGGGCGCGGGTCCACCATGAAGCTCGCCACCACTCGGTGTGTCCGCGTGTCGATCACCGACACCGTGTTACTCGTTTCCGCCGTGACGTAGACGAAGTGACCCTCGGGTGAGATGGCCACTCCTTCGGGCTCGATGCCCACGACGAGCGTGGCCACCACCCGCCCGGTACGCGTGTCGATGACAGACGCCGTTCCTGCGTCTTCGTTGGAGGCGTAGAGGTGAGCGCCCGACGGGTGCACGGCAAACGCTTCGGGATCGGTGCCTGCGGGCAGGATCGAGCGCACCTGTCGGGTCTTCGTGTCGATGACCGCGATACCGTCTTCGTCGCCCTGCGTCTGCCGGGCGTCGTCACTGAGTGCGACGTAGAGGCGGGTGCCGTCGGGTGACACCTGCAGGCCACGGGGGCGCCCGGGCACGCCGGCAATCGTGGCGACCACCGCATGCGTCCCGCCATCGACGACGCTGATCGAACGCCCATGTTCGTTGGAGACGTAGAGGAGTGGCCGCTTGGTTGGCGAGCCGGGGCGGGCGCCGTGCTGGCGCGCGCGCTGTTCGGCTGCGAGGGCGGGCGTGAAGGCGGCCATCATGGCCGCGCCGAAGAACGTGCGTCGTCTCATCGACCGCCGTCTTCCGGGAGAATCTCGCGCGGGAGGCCCTCTTCGCCGTCGGCGACGAGATAGACGGGCTGCACCAGGTGATGGTCGTCTGCCGAGAACGTCAAGGCGCGCCCCTTGTGCCCATCGAACGGCACGTCGGCGAGCGGCACTCCGGGCTCGTCCGCGCGCCGAATCACCAGTTCGACCGCGACCTTGCAGGCGAACCAGCCGTGCCACGCGTGCTCGTCCATGTCCCGCTGCGCCGCGCGTCGAAACCGTTCGTTCAACTGGGCTGCGCCGTATCGCCTGAGCCCTGGATGCCAGTCGGCGAGGCGGGCGTTGGGCGTCGTGTGCCGCTCGGCTCGCGCGAGCGCGCGCTCGGACGACGCGACGGAGTAGCAGGCCAGGTCGGCAGGAATGGCCTGACGCCGTGTCGTGACGACGACCGACTGCGGATGGCGCCGGGCGACGGCCACGGCCGCTGGCGCCGGCACCACGAGGACCGGCGGCGCCGAGTCGAGGTCGTCTTCCACGTCGCCCCTGGCGGCGACGAGCCGCGAGCCCAACAGTGTGGCCAGGTGCG
>JAEZDP010000146.1 GCA_023418055.1 Acidobacteriota bacterium | reverse complement strand
GACCCGCGGCGGTCTTCCGGGGGGTTACCGAAGGCGGCCGTGTTGAACCACTGCGACCGGTCGCCGTCGATATCGATCTCGCCGCCGAGATACTCGGCACGGCGTCCGCCGACCGACGAGTTGCCCGAGGGAGTGAGGTACTGACCCGACTGGAAGCGGAACTTGCTGCTGGCCTCCCAGCCCCCGAGCACCGCCTCGAGCACACCGCCGCGGTCGCGCAGCCAGGGTACCCGGTAGGTGAGCGTGTTCACGAAGGCGTGACGGCGGTCGAAGGTAGCGGGCCCGTAGAAGAAGTCGAGGTCACCGGCGCCGTCCACCGTGTCGTTGTCGCCATTGCCGCTGGCGTTGGTGAGTGCGCGTCCGAGGGTATAGGAGACGGTGAACTGCAGGTCGCCGGTCCGCTTGGTCGCGTACAACTGCATCGAGTGGTACTGCGAGCTGGCATCGCTGAGACGCATCCGGATGGAGGAGAAGCCCTGGTACGGTCGCAGGTAGTTCTCAGACACGCGCTGCGCAGACGGCAGGGCCGCGTTGGCTCGCAGGTCGTCGAAGCTGGCCCGGTTCAGCTCGGGCTGCCGAATCAGGTTGCGGCCCGTGTTGCCGACGTACGACGCCTCGACGAAGTACCCGCGACCGAGTTCGCGCTGCACGCCGAGACTGTAGTTGAACTGGTAGGGCAGCCGCAGGTTCGGATCGATGGCACTGATGCCCCCGACGGCACCGATGGCGCCCGCGGCGCCGCTCGTCGGAGACGCCAGGTTGAAGTTCTCGTACGACACGTTGTCGAGCACGGGCGGGATGTTCAGCTGCGAGAAGATCAGGTTGCCTTCGGGCTTGTCGTAGAACAGGCCGCCGCCGCCACGGACGACCGTGTTGGCGTCCACGGAATAGGAAAAGCTGAGGCGGGGCATGAACAGATGCTGCGCGTCGTACAACCCCCGCGGTGCGCCAAATGGGATATTCGAGTAGTCGCCGCCGGTCAGGAACTCGACGCGGCCCTGCTGGTCGTCGGGGATGCCGTCACCGGCAATCACGAGGCCGTTGAAGCGGTTGCCGCTGCCAGGCACGATGAGCCCGTTGGTCCGCACGGTGACGGCCTGGCTCGGGTCGTACCGCGACGGATCGAAGTTCACGAGGTTGTTGCCCTGTGCGTAGGTCGGCGTGGTGTACTCGTAGCGCAGGCCCAGCTCGACGCTGAGGTTCGACTTCACGCGCCAGGTGTCGGACACGAAGGCCTGATAGGTGTTGAAGCGGAAGAACCCGACCGGGTCGGCCGATGCCTCGTTGTACGTGCGGAAGTTGCCGAGCAGCATGTCGGCCACCGAGTTGCTGGTGCTGTTGGGATTACCCGCCGGATTGAAGATCACCTGCCCGAAGTAGTTCGCCCGGCCGTTCTGGTCCTTCCGGTTGCGCGAGATGGCCACGCCCGTGCGCAGCGAGTGACGTCCCTTCACCCAGGTCAACGTGTTCTGGGCGGTGATGTCGGTCGTGGGCGACAACAGCGCGAATGACGGGCCCTGCAGGCGCGCGAAGCCTGCGACCTCGATGTTCGGAATGCCGCCCGCGACGAAGCCCGGCGTGTCGTAGATCTCCGGGTACGTGAACCCGAACGTGTCGCGCAGCCAGAAGTCGCCCTGTGGCTTGATGCGCTGGCCATTCCACGACGCGCCGACCTTGGCCTCGTTGATCAGGTTGGTGCTGACCACGTAGGTGTGGCCGATCTGGTAGCTGTTGCCGGGGCGCGAGCGATCGGTGGGCACGGTCGGGAGCGGCGCGCCCGAGAACGTGCCGTAGGGCTCGGTCAGGTTGTACTCGTCGTGGATGTATCGGCCGTAGATGCGCTGCTTGTCGGTCGCCTGGAAGTCGATGCGCACGATGTCCTGACGCGACTCGAAGGGGTTGGGCTCGACAAACGTCGAGTTGTTGGCGGTTGCCGTGTCGGTGAACGACGCCGCCCGGTTCTGCATCGCCCGGTAGATGTCGGCAATGGCCCGGCCGTCGTTGGTGATGCGGTTCTGCGGAATCACGTTGCCGGGAAACTGCTCGCCGGTCTGCGGATCGCGCAGCACCCCATCGTCGGCGGTACCCACGAGGCCGTCGGCGCCGCGGAGTCGGAACGAGAAGTCGCCATTGAGTTCAGCCGTCGTGGGCAGCGTCTGCCGCGACGGGTTGGTGAAGCGGTTGATGGTGCGGTACTGCTGCCCGCCGAAGAAGAAGAGGCGGTTACGGATGATCGGCCCGCCGAGGGCGCCCTCGAAGTTGCGGAACTCGAGGGGCGGCTTCGTGCGGTTGCCGTTGGCGTCGAGCGGTGCGAACTCGTTGGGTGCGTCGAACTTGTCGTCGCGGATGTCGTACCGCGCAGTGCCCTGGAAACGATTGGTGCCGCTGCGGGTGACCACGTTGATCGCGGCGCCGCTGTTGCGGCCGAGCTCGGCCGAGAAGTTCGAGGTCTGAATCTTGACCTGCTCGATGAAGCTCAGCGAGACGTTGTTGACCTGGCTGCCATTGGAGCCCGAGTCGAGGTTCGACGTGCCGTCGATGGTGAGGTTGTTGGTGTTGCCGCGGCTGCCGTTGATCGATTGCCCCGTGACGCTGAGCGAGGTGGCGAGCGCGAGCGGGTCGAAGTCGGTGGCGACCGCACCCGGGATGAGCGAGGCGAGTTCAAGATAGTTGCGGCCGTTGAAGGCGAGGTCCTTGATCTGCTGCGAGTCGATGGTGCGGGCGACTTCGCCGCTGGTGCGGTTGACCGTTTCGCCCATCACCGCCTGCACCTCGATGCTCTCGGTGAGATCGCCCACCCCCAGCGCGAAGTCGGCGGTGAGGCGGCCGTCAGCGTTGAGCGCAAAGCCCGTGCGCTGCGCCCCGCGGAACCCCTGCAACTCGGCGCTGACCGAGTAGGTGCCCACGGGGAGGTTCGTCGCGACGTACGTGCCGTTCTCGTCGGTGACGCGGGTGACGGTGAGGCCGGTCCCCTCGTTGAGGATGGTGACCGTGACCCCCGGCAACACGCCGCCGGAGGAGTCGGTGACGCGGCCGGAGATATTGCCCGTAATCGTCTGCGCCCCAGCGGACGCGGTGAACCCCAACAGCAGAACTGCACAACTCCACGCGCACAGGCGTTGGAGCCGCCGGACCGACCGGCTCAGGTCATGAAACATCGCTGCCTCCTTGGCAAGCACTGGTCTGACAAGTGCCAGCAATACTAGCCGAGGATCGGGATGTGTCAACTCAAAGTTACGGAGCGACAAAAATGGCGTCATGCCAGCGAGGCATGACGCCAGGGGACCGAGGTGCTCAGGGGCGGACGACGGGGTAGCCCGACTGCGACCAGAGGCCGAAGCCGCCCTTGAGCGCGAAGACGTTGGTCAGACCGGCTTGCAGCAGCGTGAGCGCCGCACGGGCGCTCGTGTTTTCAGCCGGTCACGTGCAGTAGGTGACGATCGGCTTGCCGAGCCCGCGCAGTTCGGCGACCCGCGAGGCGACCTCGTTGAGCGGCAGGCTGCGTGCGCCCGGGATGTGGCCCAGGCGGTAGTCGGCCAGGCTGCGCACGTCCACGGTGATGACGCCGTCCTTGTCGACGAGCGCCTTGAAGTCGGCCATGGACATGCGAGGCACGGCCTCGGCGCTTTGAGGGAGGGCGTACTGGGCCGATGCCGGCGGCGCCGTCGTGGCGGCCATGACGGCCGCGACGGGCGCCAGGCGCGTCAGCGTGAGCAAACAGGTGCGTCGGTTCATGCGGGATCTCTACAGGCTACGGGCTACAGGCTCAGCTTCAGGTTTTCGGCTGCGGGCTTCAGGCTACGGGCTCGAGGCCACCCAGCCACTGATCCCAGTGTAGCGTCGTCCGCGGGGGCGCGGCGCGCTGTCCGGCGCGGTGGCCTTCGCGAGCGTCAGAGTGTGCCCTGTTTCATCTGGTCCAGCATGTAGTCGGTGGACCGTACCGTCAGCGCCATGATCGTCAGGGTCGGGTTCTGGCACCCTCCCGAGGTGAAGCCCGAGGCATCGGTCACAAAGAGGTTGCCGATGTCGTGCGTCTGCTGGAATTGGTTGAGCACGGAGGTGCGACGGTCGGCACCCATGCGGGCGATGCCCATCTCGTGGATGCCGTAGCCCGGGATGCGATCGAGGTGGAAGTAGGGCTGGATGTTCCGGCCGCCGGCCGCTTCGAGCATCTCGGCCGCACTGGCCGCCATGTCGGGAATCATCTGCAGTTCGTTCTCCTTCCACGCCATCGAGATGCGGAGCACCGGGATGCCCCAGGCATCCACCATGCCCGGGTCGATCTCGACGAAGTTGTCCTCGTAGGCGAGCACCTCCCCGAAGCCCGAGAAACTCACCATCGTGCGGCCCTCCTGCTGGGTGACCGCGGTCTTGTACGCCGCACCGAAGCCGGGCAGCGCGGTGTTGAACGACGTGGCCCCGCCGCCCTGAAAGCCGTAGCCGCGCAGAAACGACTTGTGTGCGGGCTCCCCGGGCCGGTTCTGGAAGCGGATGACATACAGACCGTTCGGCCGGTTGGGGCCGTTCACGTTGGGCGTGCCGGGATGGTCGGGGAATTCCGCTGACGCCCCGCCAGCCACCCACGTGTGGTCCATCAGGTACTTGCCAAGGACGCCGCTCGAGTTGGCCAGCCCGCCCTCGTACTGGCCGTTGCGGCTGTTGAACAGGATGCGGACCGATTCGAGGGCCTGCGCGGCCAGCACGACGACCCGCGCGTACACCTCGCGCACCTGCCGCGTCTGCCGATCGATGTACGACACGCCCCGCGCCTTGTTGGCGGCCGGGTCCATCAGCACCTGGTGCACCATCGCGTTCTGGATGAGCGTGCACTTGCCGGTCTTCAACGCGTCGGCCACCGTGGTGAACGCGGCGTTGAAATACGAGTGCGTGGCGCATCCCCGTTCACACGGGCCGCAGTAGTGGCACGGCGCCCGGCCGTTGAGCGGTTTGGTGATGTTGGCGGCACGCCCTTGCGTGAGGGTGCGGTTGAACCCCTTCTTGATGACCCCGCGCACGTGCGTCTCGGCACAGGTCAGCCCCATGGGCGGGTGGTAGCGGCTGTCGGGCAGCATCGGGTCGTTCTCGACCATCCCGGTGATGCCGACGTAGTCCTCGACGAGGTCGTAGTACGGCGCCAGGTCGTCGTAGTCGAGCGGCCAGTCCATGCCGAAGCCGTCGCGGCTGGCTGCCTTGAAGTCGTAGGTGCTGAACCGGTAGCTCTGTCGTCCCCACACATTGGTGCGCCCGCCGACGATCCGCGTGCGTCCCTGCCACGAGAAGGGCTTGTCGGTAGGTGTGGTGTAGGGCTCGTCGAGGTCGTTGGCGAACCAGTCGTAGTTCCACTCGGTGCAGGCGTAGCAGTCCTTCTGCCGTGGCCGCGTCTTGCGGATCAGATCGTTGGCGCGATTGCGGTACGCCAGGCCGAAGGCCGGGACGTGTTCGCGGTAGTCGGCATCGGTCAGGGCCCGTCCCGCATCGAGCAGGGCCACCGACACGCCCGCCTCGGCGAGCCGTTTGGCGGCCCAGCCTCCGGACGCTCCCGAGCCGACGACGATGACGTCGAATGTCTGCCCCGCGTGGTCGCGCGTTTGTGCTGTCACGTGTGTACCTCTCCCTGAGCTGTGGCGTCCGGATGCGCGAGGATAGCCGTGGCCCCTGCGCACGTCAACGGCCGGGGATGGACCTGGGGTCAGACCTGCCGCGGCCCACTCCCATCCGACACGCGCCTTCTGCTAAGCTCCTGCTCACGCGAACCTCGTGACCAAGGAGATGACGATGAAGGAAGGTCGCCTGCTGCCCATGGTGCCCGCCGCTGCCGCGCAGGGAGGCGTGTCCCGTCGCGCGGCCCTCCAGTCGCTCGCCGCCGGCCTCGGCGCCGGCCTTGCCGCCCCGGCGCTCGCCGACGCGCACCCGGTGCAGCAGCATCTGGCGCACGCCGCCTCGGCACAGGCACCCGCGGCCGATCCGGCGTCGTTCACACCGGCGTTCTTCGACGCCCATCAGCTCGCGACCGTCCGCATCCTCGCCGAGCGCATCGTCCCGGGCGCGCAGGCCAGCGGCACGCCCGAGTTCCTCGACAAACTCCTTGACGTGGAAACCGCCGAGACCCGTCGCCGTTTCGTCACGGCCCTGGGTGCGATCGACGGCGCCGCCCTTCGGGAGCACAAGCGTCCCTTCAAGGATCTGCCCGAGGCTGACCAGGTCGCTCTGCTCACCGCCGCCTCGACGCTCGCGCCGAGCCGGACGCCGGTGTACTGGACGAAGGGTGCCCCCATCCCGGTCCCCCAGCCGCCGCCTGCGCCTCTCAACCTGCGTGACCACTTCGACCACATCAAGGGCTGGATCGCGGGCATCCACTTCGCGTCCGAACCCGGGCTGAAGGAGCTCGGCTGGACGGGGATGATGTTTTTCGAGAAGTTCGACGGCTGCGCGACCTAGCGCCGGGCGTCGCCGGGGCGACGCTGGGGGCGACGCTGGGGTCAGACCTGCGGCCGAACCCAGCGGGGTCAGACCTGCAGTCATACCGAGCGGGGTCAGACCTGCGCGCCGAGCGCCGCCGCCCCACCCACCCTGCGCCCCGCCGCAGACCTCAGCCCTCACCGCCCTTCGGCTTCAGCAACAGTCCGCCTGAGGTTGCCCTATACTGCTGAGCACCCCATGCGACTCCATACACTTCTGCTGCTCGCCACCACCCTCGTTTCCGTGCCTGCGACCGTCGTTGCCGCGCCCTTCACGGCGCTGCACGTCTTCGGCGACAGCCTCTCGGACAACGGGAACGCGTCGATTCTCGTCGGAGGCCTGCTGCCGGCCGCTCCCTACATGCCCGGGCGTGCCAGCAACGGCCCGGTGGCCGCCGAGTATCTCGCAGCCGCTCTGGGCCTGCCCCTGACGCCTGCGCTGGCGCCCGGCGGAGGCACCAACTACGCGGTCATCGGGGCGGCCACGGGCCCCGTCGCGCTGCCCACGCCCGCCGACCCCGACAACCTCGCAGACAACCTGGCCGAGACCTACGGCACCACGCTGCCGGCGTCCACTGGCCTCCTGAACGGACAGGTGCCGGCGTTCTTGACGATCGCCCCCTCGCTCCCGTCGTCGGCCATCACCGACGCGCTCTTCTTCGTGTGGGGTGGGGCCAACGACCTCGGCATCACCTTCGACCGAGGTCCCGAGGCCGATCCCAACGTGCCCATCGTCGCCGCCGCACGGATCGGCGCCGTGCTCGACCTCCTCTACGGTGCGGGCGCGCGCCACTTCCTGGTGCCCAACCTGCCCGACCTCGGCCTGACGCCCGACGGCGAGGGCAATCCACTCGCGACCATTGCGACACAGGCGTTCAATCAGGCCCTCGACGCGCAACTCGCGAGCCGTCGCGCCCTGTGGAGTGATGCGCAGGTGTTCTCGTTCGACACCTTCGCGCTCGTCAATCACGCCATCGCCGACCCTGCGCTGTACGGCTTCAGCAACGTCAGCCAGCCCTGCTACGTGGGCCCCCCACTCGGCGCCGGCGTGCCCACTAGCGTCTGCATGGACGATGACGCGTATCTGTTCTGGGACGGCACCCACCCCACGACCCGGGCGCACGCACGGTTGGGCCAGGCGTTTGCCGAGACGGTCCGCGGCGAGGCCGTGCCAGAGCCGGTGACCCTGCTGCTCACCGCAATGGGCGTGGCCACGGTCATGCGGCGTCGCCGCTGCTGACGTCGGCGGCCCCTCCTGATCGTTCCCGCTGCGGCGTACACCCCGCGCCGCAGCGGAACCACCTCAGCCTCCCGCCCGTCCACCTGCGCTCGGTCGCCCCGGCCGCGCGTCATCGCAGCGCCGCCCGTCCGTCCCTCTCACGTCCACCGCGGAGCAGCCGGCCATCCTCGGCTCGCGCTCTGGCCCGCTTCCTGCAATTGGGAGCGGCATGTCTTCACAACCCACAGATCCCGAACGGCGAGGTGGCCAGGCGCCGCCTCCCGAAACCCGTGACCGTCCCGAACAGAACATCGGCTACGACGAGGCCGCGAAGGGCGCACCCTTGACCGCCGAGGAACGTGACGAGGCCATCGCGGACAGTCCGCTCACCGACGACGAAACGGATGCGGACGAGCCGGAGAACTGACGGAACCGCCGTGTGAAGCGACCACTCTGTCCAGCGCGGTCCCCAATGTGGCCCTTCAAGGGCTCACCGCCGGCCCACTCGCGTGACGCCGTACCCGCTCAAGGGGGAGAAACATGCACGCACGTTTCGCCATCGTCACCGGCGCGTCGTCGGGGATAGGCGCCGAGCTGGCCCACATCTGCGCGCGAGAGGGGTTCGACCTGCTGCTGGCGGCCGACACACCCGGTCTCGACGCGGTCACCGAACGCTGTCGCCGCGAAGGGGCATCGGTCGAGATCATGCCCGTGGACCTCTCGACGTCGGACGGAGTATCGCGTCTGTACGCAGCGGCGGGGGGCCGGCCCGTCGATGCCTTGCTTGCCAACGCCGGCCATGGCTTGGGCGAGGGCTTTCTCGACCAGGATTTCGAGGCCGTCCGGCACGTCATCGACACCAACGTCACCGGGACCATCGACCTGATTCAGCGCGTGGGGCGGGACATGCGACGGCGCGGTGAGGGCCGCATCCTCATCACGGGGTCCATTGCCGGCTTCATGCCGGGAGCCTTCCAGGCGGTCTACAACGGCACGAAGGCCTTCATCGATTCGTTCTCGTTTGCGCTGCGGGAGGAACTCGCGGAAAGCGGCGTGACGGTCACGTGTCTGATGCCGGGGCCCACCGACACGGCGTTCTTCGAGCGGGCCGACATGCTCGACACGCAAGTGGCGCAGGGCACCAAGGACGATCCTGCGGAGGTGGCCCGCGTGGGCTTCG